>CANFDA010000041.1 GCA_947445215.1 Alphaproteobacteria bacterium
ACCGCAAAGGCTTTGGTGTTGGCCCGCCGACCTGACATGATGCCGTCATGATCAGTGTCGTGATCCCGACCTTCAATGCCGAGCGGCAATTGCCGCGATGCTTCGACGGCCTCATCAATGCGGCCGTGCGCGGGGTGGTTCGCGAAGTGATCGTCGCCGATGGCGGTTCTACCGATGCCACCCTTAGCATTGCCGATGGGGTCGGGGCCCATATCGTCAGCGCCGGGCGCAGCCGCGCGGCGCAGATGGTTGCGGGCGCGCAAGGCGCCCGCAACGACTGGCTGCTGTTCCTGCACCCCGAGACGGCGCTGGAACCCGGCTGGGAGGTCGAGGTCGAATCTTTCTTGCATCAGGCCATGCCGGAGCGGCCCCGCGCTGCCGCGTTCCGTTTCGCGCTGGAGGATTTCGGTGCTCCTGCACGGCGGGTCGAGGCGCGGACAGCTTTCCGCAGCTGGCTGCTGGCGCTGCCCTATGGCGACCAGGGACTGCTGATTCACCGCAGCCTCTACAAGACGCTGGGCGGCTATCGTGATCTGGCGCGGCTGGAGGATGCGGACATGATCCGCCGTATCGGCCGGCGGCGGCTGGTGATGCTGCGGTCCCGTGCGGTCAATAGCGCGCGGCCCCCGCGGGGCTGGTTCAAACCGCTGGCGCTGTCGCTGCTGCACACGCTGCGGGTGCCAGCGCGCGTGCTCGTCAATCTATGACGCCTCACGTTACTTCGTGTTGTTTGTGATTTCTACCGGCGGCGGCACGGCGGTGTTCGCCACAGCGGCCTTCGGTGACGGGGTTGCGGCTAGGGCAGGGGCGCTGCTCTTGCTGGCTGGGCGATAGACCGGCCAGGTGCCGCGCGCCGTCTGGTCCAGGCTATTCGCCACCTCGTTGAAACGGCGCTGGTAGAGCCAGTAATAGAGCATCAGCCGCTTCACATAGGAGCGCGTCTCGAACACCGGGATGCTTTCCACGAACAGCAGGGGATCTTCACGGCCCGCCTTGGTGCTGATCCAGCGATCCACGGCGCCGGGACCGGCATTGTAAGCGCCGCCCAGTTCCAAAAGACTACCATTCAGTTTGTCGAGCAGCTGCACGATGTATTTCTGGCCTGCCGACAGCGCTACGCTGGGATCGTTGAGACTGGCGGGATCGAAGCCCAGCGCCTTGGCGGTGCCGGGCATGACCTGCATCAGGCCGCGCGCTCCCACCGGCGAGGTGGCGGTGGTCTGGAAGCGGCTTTCGATGCGGGCAAAGGCCAGCACTAGCGAGTGATCGACGCGATAACCGTCCGACGGCGCATAGACGGGAACCGGAAACAGGCCGGTTAGATAGATACCGCGCGCCGCGCTCTTCTCGCTGGCGCGCAGTTCGACATTGGGCACGCCGATTGCGCGGGCCAACGCCGCCATGGCGGGATCGAGACGTTCGTCATTCTGCACAAAGGCGCGGTTGAGTTCGGTACCGATATATTCCGTTTGTCCGAGCTGCCACAGCGCCACGGCGCGGCGGGCACCACCGGCGCGCATAAGGTCAGCAAAGTCGGCGGCGCTCATCACCGCGTCGGAGAAACCGGTGGTGATGTCCATGCCCAGCGTCCGCTCGGCGATGATGCCGTAAAAGCTGGGGCTTTGCTTGGTAGCAAAGGAGAGAAGTGTGATGACCTTGCGGGAATCGCCGTTACGCAGATGTGCGCGCGCCGACCAGAAGGCGCCTTGCGCGCGCAGCGTGTTCTGCGCTGCCTGGTTATGCGCCAGGGCTTCCAGATACTGGATGGCTTTGTCCCATTGCCCCATGCGATAGGCAGCAAACCCGGCGTCCCAAAGCAGTTGCGGCACTGCGGGATCACTGACCGAAGTGGCGATGGCATAGGCTTCGGCGTTGCGGGTCTCTGCTAAATAGGAGGCTGCGACGCGGTGCGCCAAAATGGCGATGTCGGTGGGCGCGGCGATGGCGCGTATGCTTTCGAGCCTGGCTGCGGCGGCGTCGGGATTGCCAGCCTTGATGTCGATCAGGATGCCGGCGAGAACAGCGCGGGCTTCCTCGCCGCGCGGGCTGGGCTCGGGCAATTCGGAATCTTCATAGCCCCCGCTGCGTGAACCCACGCCGGCGGGGGCAGGAATGTTGGTCACCACAGCGACCCGTACCCGCTTGCCGCCGCGCTTCACCGTCGTGGTGGAACGCGACACGGCCAGGCGATAAATGCGGTCGGCGACGGCGAGTTCGCGATAATCGCGCAGCCACTGCGCAAGTTCCGCCGCCGAATAGCGCCGCGATTTTGGCGACATGATCAGTTCGGCCTCGACATAGCCTTGCAGCGTGGTGTCGGTCAGATTGGCGGAAAGGGTCTTGACCCTGGCGGCCTGGCCGGCGCGCGCCGCCGCGAGCAACTCGCGATAGAGAATCGTGTCGGCGGGACCGAGAATCTGCGGCGCAACGGAAGGGGCAGGCGAAGGTTGCTGTGCGGCTGCGGAACCCGCGAGCGCGATTATCAGGCCAATTATTAAAGCGCTGCGCTTGAGAATATTAACGCCCCGATGCGAATTTTCCTTCGATAGCTAAGTGTTAGCCTGCATCGGGATTCTCGGCAACCCGATTGTTTCCATACGGGCCCGGATGGCCTGCAGGTCGCGCCAGGCCAGCTTCTTGTGCGCGGGCTGGCGCAGCAGATAGGCCGGATGCAGCGTCGGCATCAGCGGAACCATGCGGTCGCCGACGCGATATTCCAGCCAGCGACCGCGCGACTTCATGATGCCTTCCGAAGTGCCGACCACATGCCGCGCCGCCACCGCGCCCAGCAGCACGATCAGTTCGGGATTGGCGAGTTCGATATGCCGCCGCAGGAAGGGCAGGCACTGCGCCGCTTCCTCCGGCGAAGGATCCCGGTTGTCCGGCGGGCGCCAGTTGATCACGTTGGTGATATAGGCATTGGAGGCGCGGTCGAGCCCGATGCTGAGCAGCATCTTGTCCAGCAATTGTCCCGCGCGTCCAACAAAGGGTTTGCCGACGCGGTCCTCGTCGCGGCCCGGTGCTTCGCCGATGAAAAGAATGCCACACGAGGGCGTGCCATCGGCGAAGACGGTGGTAGTCGCGGTGCGCTTGAGGGCGCAGCCATCATAGGATTCCAGCGCCGCCTTGAGTTCCGCCAGGTCATTGGCCGATGCCGCCGCGCTCTGGGCGCTGCCGATGGCGTCACTGTCCGGCGGCGGGGCAGGCGCGGTGGCGGCGGAGCGGGGCGGTGGTGCCGCTGGGCGGGCCATCGGGGTGGGTGCCGGAGGCGGAGACACCAGCCGGTTCACCGGCGTCTCGCCGATGGCATCGCCGGCCCCGGCTTCGACCAGCCAGGTCAGCGTGGAAAATGCGTCTTCATCCATGCCGCGATCTTACGGGCTGTATCCCGGCGGTTCTAGTAGTTGCATTGGGGGCAGTGTAGAAATCGCCATGGCCGAGACGGACCAACAACAAGAAACGGCCCGCGAAAGCATGGCCTATGACGTCGTGGTGGTCGGCGGCGGCCCGGCTGGGCTCGCGGCGGCGATACGGCTGAAGCAGCTGGCGGCGGACGCGGGGCGCGAGGTCAGCGTCTGTCTGCTGGAAAAGGGCTCCGAAATCGGTGCTCATATCCTCTCTGGCGCGGTTATCGATCCCTGCGCGCTGAATGAGCTCATTCCCGACTGGAAGGCGAAGGGCGCGCCGGTCGAGACCGAAGTGCGCGAGGATCAGTTCTGGTTTCTGACGGAAAGCAGTGCGATCACGCTGCCGCATCTGCTGATGCCGCCGCTGATGTCCGATACCGGCAACTATATCGTCAGCTTGTCCAACCTCTGCAAATGGCTGGCGACGGAGGCTGAGGCGCTGGGCGTGGAAATCTATCCCGGTTTCCCCGCGCGTCATCTCATCATCGAGGATGGCGCGGTGAAGGGCGTCGTCACCGGCGATCTGGGTGTGGCCAAGGATGGCCATCACAAGGACGGTTTTACGCCGGGCATGGAGCTGCGCGGCAAGTACACGCTGTTCGCCGAAGGCGCGCGGGGTTCGCTGTCGAAAATTCTTCTCCGGCAATTCGGCCTGGAAACCCAGCCGCAGAAATACGGCATCGGCTTGAAGGAAATCTGGGAGCTGCCACCTTCGAGTCACCGTGATGGTCTGGTGGTTCATGGCATGGGCTGGCCGCTGGACAATGAAACCGGCGGCGGCATGTTCGCCTATCATTGGGGCGACAATCTCTGTTCCATCGGCCTGGTGGTGCATCTCAACTACAAGAATCCCTGGCTCGATCCTTTCGCGGAATTCCAGCGGATGAAGACTCATCCGAAATTGCGCGCCATGCTCGAAGGTGCCCGGCGTGTCAGTTACGGCGCCCGCGCCATCACCGAAGGCGGGGCGCAGTCGGTGCCGAAGCTGGCCTTTCCGGGCGGCGCGCTGATCGGCTGTGCCGCGGGTTTCGTTAATCTGCCGCGCATCAAGGGCAGCCAGAATGCGATGAAGACCGGCATGCTGGCGGCGGAGGCTGCCTTCGCGGCGCTCGCCGAAGGCCGCGCGGGCGACACGCTGGACTCTTATGAAGAAGCCTATCGCCAGAGCTGGGTCGCGAAAGACCTTTGGAAGGTGCGCAACGCCAAGCCGCTATGGTCCCGTTTCGGAACCGTGCCGGGCCTCCTGCTGATTGGCCTTGATCTCTGGATGAACCAGCTCTTCGGATTTTCCCTGTTCGGAACCCTTAACCATGCAGCGCCCGACCACGCCACGCTGCGCAAGGCGGCGGAAAGCCTGAAAATCGCCTATCCCCGGCCGGATGGCGTCCTGACCTTCGACCGGGCTTCCAGCCTTTTCATCTCGGGAACAAACCATGAAGAAGACCAGCCGGTGCACCTGCAACTCCGCGATCCCGCCATTCCCATTTCGGTGAATTTGCCTGAATATGGCGAGCCGGCGCAGCGTTACTGCCCGGCAGGCGTGTATGAAGTGGTCGAAGACACGGGCGGCCCACGCTTCCAGATCAACGCGCAGAATTGCGTGCACTGCAAGACTTGCGACATCAAGGACCCATCGCAGAACATCAACTGGGTCACGCCTGAAGGCGGCGGTGGTCCCAACTATGTGAGCATGTAGATGACTATGCGCCCTGTCCTGGCTGTATGCGCCGTGCTCGCACTCGGCTCTGCATTATTGGCGGGCTGCGCCGCCGCGCCGGGCTCCTCCGTGCTGAACACCTTCGTGCCGTCTGCTGCGGATGACGAAAGCGGCGCCTTCGTCACTTATCTGTCGGCGCGCTTCGCCGCCAGCGATCACGACCTGAAGAACGCAGCACGCTATTACAGCGAAACGCTGCGGCGCGATCCGGCCAATGTCAGCCTGCTGGAACTCTCCTTTTTCTACGCCGCCACGTCCGGTGATTTCGCCGCCGCATCCAGCCTGGCTGACCGTCTGGTGGCGACGCGGCCCGACGACCGCTCGGCCCGCCTGGTCCTGGCGGTGATCGCTTTCAAGAAACAGGATTACGACAGCGCGCGCCGCCACATGGCGCAGTTGGCCAAGGGGCCTTTCACCACGCTAACGCTTTCGCTGTTCGATGCCTGGGCGGCCACGGCGCTGAAGGACCAGGCGGCGGTGCAGAAGAATATGCAGACGCTGGCGGAGGAGAAGGGCGTGGAGAATATCGCCGCCTTCCACACCGCGCTGCTGGCGGAATATGCGGGCAATGTGGCTGCGGCGGAAATCTCCTACAAGGCTGCGCTGAAGGCGGGGGCGACGCCCCGCGTGTTGGAAGCCTATGGCCGGATGCTGGAACGCGCCGGGCGCGGCGCCGATGCGGCGGCGCTCTATCGCCAGCATGAAAACCAGGGCGGCTTCCTGCCGGTGGTGGTGCCGGGCCTGCAGCGGATCGCCGCCGGGACCAATGCGGATGCGCTGGTGACGTCACCCGCTGACGGCGCGGCCGAGGCGCTGTTCGGCCTGGCGGCGTCGCTCAACGATTCCGGCAGCGCCGATGTTTCGGTGCTATATCTGCGTATGGCGCGCCACCTGCGGCCCAATTTCGCGCTGGCCAACATCCTGCTGGGCGACCGCTTCGACCAGCAGCGCAAATTTGAGGACGCCATCGAGGCCTATCGCAGCGTCGAGCCCAGTTCGCCCTATCGCCGCATGGCGGTGATGGCGATGGCGCTGGATTACACAAGGCTGGAACGGCACAACGCTGCTGTGACGGAACTGCGCCGCCTGACCATGGCCAACCCGAAGGATGTGGAAGCCTGGATTTCGACGGGCGATGCCTATCGCGCCATGGACAAGGAAGCGGAGGCGCTACAGTCTTTCGACCGCGCCATCGAAGCGCTGGGCAAACCCGGCGCGCGGGACTGGCGGGTGTTCTATGCCCGCGCCAACATCAAGGAGAAGCTGAAGGACTGGAAAGCGGCGGAAGCCGACACCCAGATCGCACTAAAACTGGCGCCCAACGAGCCGCAGCTGCTCAACTATCTGGGCTATTCCTGGGTCGAGCGCGGCGAGCGTATTCCCGAGGCTTTGGGGATGCTGGAACGTGCGAGCAAGATGCGCCCCTATGACGGCTACATCATGGACAGCGTCGGCTGGGCCTATTTCAAGCTGGGCCGCTATGAAGACGCCGTGCGCGTGCTGAACCAGGCTGTGCTGCTGGTGCCGGGCGATCCCACCATCAACGAGCATCTGGGTGACGCGTTGTGGAAGGCGGGCAAACCGATCTCGGCCCGGTTCCAATGGAATCATGCCCTGACCTTCGGCGAAGATACGCAGGCCAAGGCCGTGATTGAGCAGAAGCTCAAGACCGGCCTGCCCGGGTGAGATTGCCTTGCTGAACGTCACAGAGGCTGCTCCGGCCAAGGTCAACCTGTTCCTGCATGTCGGCGAACGCCGGACCGACAGCTTTCATCCGTTGCAAAGCCTGGCGGTGTTCACCGGCATGGGCGATGTGCTGCGGGCCGAGGCGGCGCCGCACTTGTCACTGACGATTGCTGGTCCGTTCGCTGCCGGACTTGCGGCGGAGGATGACAATCTCGTTCTGCGTGCTGCGCGCGCGCTGGCGGCCGAAGCCGGGACGCTGGCGGGCGCGGCGTTGACCTTGACCAAGAACCTGCCGGTGGCCTCGGGCATTGGCGGCGGCTCCGCCGACGCAGCGGCCACGCTGCGCGCCCTGAAGTCGCTCTGGCGGACAGAAACCGAAGACAGCATCTTGCTGGAAATCGCCGCGACGCTGGGTTCGGATGTTCCGGTCTGCGTTCCCGCGAAAGCCGCCTACATGGAAGGCCGCGGCGAGATCCTGACATCGGTGCGCCTGCCGCGCCTGCCCATGCTGCTGGTCAATCCCGGTGTGGCAGTGCCGACCCGAGACGTTTTTGCGGCATTGAAGACCCGCAGCGGCGCTGACTTGGCCTTGCCGCGCGATGGATTCGCGGACGCGGGTGCGCTGCTCTATTTCCTCGAAGCCACCCGTAACGATCTGGAAGAACCGGCCCGCCGCATCCAGCCGGTGATCGGCAATGTGCTGGATACACTCTCTGCGCTTCCCGGGGTGGTGATGGTGCGCATGTCCGGTTCGGGCGCCACATGTTTCGCGCTTTTCGCCGACGACGGCGCGTGCGCAAGCGCGGCGCAGGCGCTGCAGGCGGCCCATCCGTGCTGGTGGGTGGCTACGACCCACACGCTGGCGGGCATGTCTTAAGGCAAAATTAAGCAAAGCCCGCCAGCCTCGAGGCGCTCTCCAACAAAGGACGCGTCATGTCGGAATCCGGAAAGAACACCCTGCCCAAGCTGCAGGACAGCCCCAACGCGCCCGAGCTTTACGCCACGGCCGCCACCGGCTTCTTCAACGCCAACGGCGTGATCTCGATCACTTTGGAGTCCGCGCGCGCCGATCACTCCAAGAGCCCGGGCCCGATCAACCGCGTGGTGGTGGGCCGTCTGGTGATGCCGGCGCAGGGCGCGCAGGCCATGGCCGTTGGCCTGTTCGACTTCCTGGAGAAGCAGGGCTTCAAGTTCGACAAGGCCGCGAGCTAGTTTCCGGAAGCATCGGCCAGGATTCCTTAGCGACAGCCTTCGGACGCGGCGACTCGCCTAATAAGCCCGTTCGACGCAAAAATCCGCGATCTCCGACAGAGCGGCGCGGATGTCGCTTTGCGGCAGTACGCTCAGTGCTGTCTTGGCTGCGTCGGCATAGGCGCGGGCGCGGCGCATGGTTTCCTGGATGCCGCCTGTTTCTTCCACCAGCGTGATGGCGCGGTCCAGATCGGCTTCGCTCTGGTTGCCGGTTTCGATCACCCGCTTCCAGAAGGGCAAGTCCGCGTCTTTGGCGCGGGCATGGGCAAGTATGATCGGCAGGGTCATCTTGGCTTCGCGGAAATCGTCGCCCACGGTCTTACCCATCAGCGCTTGGCGTCCGGAATAATCCAGCGCGTCGTCCACCAGCTGGAAAGCGATGCCCAGATTGAGGCCATAGGCCCGCATGCCCGCCACCACATCGACGGGCAGGGCGGCGATCACCGCGCCCGCTTCGGCGGCGGCGGCAAACAGCGCGGCGGTCTTGGCCGAGACCACGCTCATATAGTGATCTTCGGTGACACCGAGATTGTTCGATGATTTGAGCTGCATCACCTCGCCCTCGGCGATGATGGCGGCGGCCCCGGAGAGAATGTCGAGCACGGCCAGATTGCCGGTTTCCACCATCAGCTGGAAGGCGCGGGAAAACAGGAAGTCGCCCACCAGCACACTGGGCTTGTTGCCCCACATCAGGTTGGCCGAGACCTTGCCGCGGCGCAGCGAGCTTTCGTCCACCACATCGTCGTGCAACAGTGTGGCGGTGTGGATGAACTCCACCGCCGCCGCCAGCATGCGATGGCCTTCGCCCGTATAGCCGCCGGCGGTTGCCGCGGCGAGGGTGAGCAGGGGGCGCAGGCGCTTGCCACCGGAATCGATCAGGTGCCGCGCCAGGTCGGGGATTAGGGGCACACCAGAATGCATGCGGACATGGATCAGCTTGTCGGTGGCGGCCATGTCGGCGCCGACCAGCGCATGCAGGCGTTCCACCGGGGAAACCCCGGCCACGCCCGTCCTTGTTTTGACATCCCCCATCATGAGACCGGAGATTACGGGCCCGCCACCGGGCAGGGCAAGCCACACGGACGCCACACCTGATGGTATAATCAGGCAGGGAGCAGTCACATGAAAGCCGTACTCAAGACCAACGACCCCGTGCTGCTCAGCTTCGCGGCCAATGTGCTGGAGCAGGAAGGCATCGCGCACACCGTGTTCGATGAGAATGCCAGCATCATGGATGGCAGCGCCGGGTTCCTGCCGCGCCGCCTGATGGTGCTGGACGAGAATTTCGCCGCCGCCCAGCGTCTGCTGCGCACCGTCGCTCCTGAAGCCTTCGATGAGTGAGACCTTCCTTGATGGCCGGGTGCAGGCGCGCCAGCCCGAGACCGGATTTCGCTCCGGCACCGATGCCGTGCTGCTGGCGGCGGCGGTCCCGGCGCAGGCGAGGCAAGCGGCGCTGGAGCTGGGCAGCGGCACGGGCGTGGCTGGCCTGTGTCTGGCTGCACGGGTGCCTGGCGTCGCTGTCACGGGGGTGGAGGTCGATGCTGCGCTGACCGCGCTGGCGGTCGAGAACGCCGCCGCCAGCGGGCTGCAGGCCGCCTTCGTGGCGGCGGACATCTTCATCCTGCCGCCAGACCTGAAGCGGCACTTCGCCCAGGTCTTCGCCAACCCGCCTTTCCACGGCGAAGGCACTGCCCCCCCCGATCCAAATCGCGCCCGCGCCCTGATGGATGGCGGTGCCTTGCCGCAATGGTTGAGCGTTGGCCTGCAACGCACTGTTTCTGGTGGGTTTTTTACTGTAATTTTGCGCGCCGACCGGCTGAATGAGGCGCTGGCGGGGCTGCCCAAGAGCGGCGTCAACATCCTGCCGCTGTGGCCCCGGCAGGGCATGGCGGCCAAGCGGGTGATCCTGCAGGCCCGCAAAGGCTCTCGCGCGCCCATGGGTCTGCTGGCGGGTCTGGCGCTGCACGAGGCCGATGGCCGCTACACGGACGCGGCAGAGGCCATCCTGAGGGATGGTGCTTCGCTTGCGATGGAGTCTGGCCGCCTATAGCTTCCGGCCATCTCCAAATCGGGCGAATCGTGCGCAAGGCCAAGACTTTCCAGGACCTTATTCTGACCATGCAGAACTATTGGGCGGCGCAGGGCTGCCTGATCCTGCAGCCTTATGACAATGAGTTGGGGGCGGGCACCTTCCATCCCGCCACGACGCTGCGGGCGCTGGGTCCGCGCCCCTGGAACGCCGCCTATGTCCAGCCCTCGCGCCGGCCCACCGATGGCCGCTATGGCGAGAACCCGAACCGGCTGCAGCACTATTATCAGTACCAAGTGATCCTGAAGCCCGCGCCCGCCAATGTGCTGGACCTGTATCTGGGTTCGATCCGCGAGATCGGGCTGGACCCGGCGCTGCACGATATCCGCTTTGTCGAAGACGACTGGGAAAGCCCCACCCTGGGCGCGGCGGGCCTGGGCTGGGAAGTCTGGTGCGACGGAATGGAGATCACCCAGTTCACCTATTTCCAGCAGGTCGGCGGTATTGAATGCGATCCGGTCTGCGCCGAGATCACTTATGGCCTCGAGCGGCTGGCGATGTATGTCCAGAATGTCGAGTTCGTCTATGACTTGGCATTCAACGACCAGTTCCGTTACGGCGAAGTCTTCTACCAGAATGAAGTCGAATTCTCGACCTACAATTTCGAGCGCGCCGATACCGAGATGCTGTTCCAGCATTTCAAGGATGCCGAGAAGCAGTGCCAGGCGCTGCTCGATGGCGACCGCAAGCTGCCGCTGCCCGCCTATGACCAGTGCATCAAGGCCAGCCATGCCTTCAACCTGTTGCAGGCGCGCGGCGTCATCAGCGTGACCGAGCGCGCCGCCTATATCGGCCGCGTGCGCGCGCTTGCGCAGGCCTGCTGCCAGGCTTGGCTCGCCAGCCCGCAGGGCGCCTATACGCCCCGCTATTCAGACAAGGGGCACGGCTGATGCCCGAATTGCTGCTGGAACTGTTCTGCGAAGAAATCCCCGCTCGCATGCAGGCGGGCGCCGCCCGCGATCTGGAACGCCTGATGGTGGGGGCGTTGTCGGATCGGGCCCTCATGTTCGAAGGCATCAAGGCCTTTGCTGGTCCGCGCCGCCTGACGCTCTCCATTGTCGGTCTGCCTGCCGAGCAGAAGGCCGTGCGCGAGGAACTGAAGGGTCCCAAGACTGACGCGCCTGCCGCCGCCATCGACGGCTTCCTCAAGAAGACCGGCCTGACGCGCGAACAGCTCACGGTGCAAAGCTCTCCCAAGGGCGACGTCTATATCGCCCTGATCGAAAAGCCGGGCCGCGATACGGCCACGGTGCTGGCGGAACTCATTCCCGAAATCATGGCCAAGCTGCCCTGGCCCAAATCGATGCGCTGGGTGCCGGGCGAGAGCGTGCGCTGGGTACGGCCGCTGCGCGGCATCGTGGCGACATTCGATGGCGAAGTGGTGCCGTTCAGCTATGCGGGTGTCGCCAGCGGGCGCACCACGCTCGGCCATCGCTTCCTGTCCAGCGGCGAGATCGAAGTCCGCCGCTTCGAAGATTATGAAGCCGCGTTGAAGAAGTCGCATGTGCTGATCGACTCCGAAGAGCGTGCCGCCATCATCCTGGCCGATGTGAAGAATGCCGCCTTCGCGCAGGGGCTGGAATTGATCCTGGACGAGGGGCTTCTGGCGGAGGTCTCGGGCCTGGCAGAATGGCCGGTGGTTTATGTCGGCAGCATCGAAGACCAGTTCATGGATGTGCCTGAAGACATTCTGCGCCTATCTATGCGTACCCATCAGAAGTACTTCGCGCTTCGCGATCCCAAGACTAAAAAGATGGCGAACAAGTTTGCTGTGGTTTCCAACATGGTCGCTCAGGATGGCGGCAGGGAAATCGTGGCGGGCAACGAGCGCGTCTTGCGCGCCCGCCTGTCGGACGCCAAGTTCTTCTGGGATGAGGACCGCAAGCGTAAGCTGGAAAGTCGCGTCGATGACCTCAAGGGCATCATCTTCCACGCTAAGTTGGGCACTCAAGCCGAGCGCGTTGGCCGCATAGAAAAGCTTGCAGGCGAAATATCAAATAGCTTCGGAGCTGATGTTAAAGACGCAAAGCGTGCGGCGCATTTAGCTAAAGCCGACCTCACTACTGGTGTAGTGGGGGAGTTTCCGGAACTGCAGGGCTTGATGGGTGGGTACTACGCTTTAAACGACGACGAGCCTGATAACGTCGTCATCGCCATTAGCGAGCACTATGGGCCAATTGGTCGCGCAAAGGCATCTGAAAACCCAGTCAGCAATGTTGTCGCGTTTGCCGACAAGTGGGACACAATTTCGCAGTTCTTTAGTATCGGAGAAAAGCCGACTGGCTCCGGTGATCCCTACGCAATTCGCCGTGCGGCTTTGGGAATCATTAGAATTGTTCTCGAACGAGGGTATCGTATCCCGCTTTCAGGTCTTCCTAATTTCTCACAAGAAATTCTGTCGTTTTTTGTTGATCGCTTGAAAGTTGCAATGAAGGAAAGTGGTCAGGTATCGCACGACCTAATTGATGCAACTTTTTCTCTAAGTGGCGAGAGCGATCTTACCTTGCTTATGATGCGGGGCGCCGCTCTTCAGGATTTTCTTAAGACCGACGACGGCAAAAACCTCCTCGCCGGTTACAAGCGTGCCGCCAACATCCTCAAGGTCGAGGAGAAGAAGGACAATCGCACCTACACCTCCGGAGTCGATGAAAGCCAGCTGCCTGAATCTGCCGACAAGGCGCTGCACGCGGCGCTGTCCAAGGCCATCGCCGCCATTGGTCCGGCGCTCGAGAAGGAAGACTTCGCCGGTGCTATGCGCGAGATGGCGGCGCTGCGTGGCCCCGTTGATGGCTTCTTCGAATCTGTGAAGGTCAATGCCGACGATCCGCGTCTGCGCGAGAATCGTTTGCACCTTTTGGCGGGTCTGCGCGCGGCATTGCATCGCGTCGCCGACTTCTCACGGATTGAGAATTGATTTCATAGGTTTGCACTAAGTTGCAGAAAACGGGGCACTGACAGGCCGTGCCGCCGGTTGAATTCCCGTGCCAGACCTAACACTCCAACCGTCATAAAGCATTGCAACATGGCGGGCGTCTCAACATGACGAAGTGGGTCTATTACTTCGGCACCAACGATCTCACCCAGACCACGCTAGGCGTGTCGCGCGACGACGCCGCGCCGTTCCTGACCGAGTATGTGAACAAGGGCCTGATCGCGCGCGATCCCTTCGTGACAATCGATCAGGAAGGCGTTGGCGCGATGATCAACATCGCCGTCGAGCGCGGCCGCAAAACGCGTCCTGACATCAAACTCGGCATCTGCGGCGAGCATGGCAGCGATCCGGAATCGATCCGCTTCTGTCATGACTTGGGTCTCGATTACGTCTCATGTTCACCATTTCGCGTGCCGGTTGCGCGTCTTGCCGCAGCACAGGCAGCGATTAAGAAATAGGCGGAATTGTGTTTTTGAGAGTTGGAAAGCCCCAGAACCCCTGGGTTTTCTAGCTATGCAGATTCGTTGCATCCGCCAGAATAAAAAAATTATTTGACGATTCGCGACAGGCGCGGCACAAGTACCCTCGGTGCTGGAACCATTCGGAACTTTTTGAGGACTAGCGAAATCGAAGCAGCCTGATTGAAATAGCAACTGTGTATACGAAGCCGGATGAAAAAGCGGCGAAGGAAACGCAAGAGCGAAATAAACCAAGCCAGATTGACCAAGCGAAACCAAAACCGAAACGAGTTCGACGATCCAATGACCCGTAAAAAGAACGACGCCCTGGCGCGGTCCGACCGCGCGCTGTTTGCCGCCATGGCGATCATCATCGCCACTGGCAGCGCCGCCGTGGGCGCTTCCATCAGCTATAATCCGTCTGCAGATAAATCCGTGACACCCATGGCGCAGGCTGACACAGCTCCGGCTCTGCCGAAGGATTCGGCGCTGACGCGCTTGGTGCGCGAGCATCGCTGCCTCTCCGAGGTCATGTATTACGAAGCGCGTGGTGAAGGCTCCCGCGGCCAGAAGGCCATCGCTGAAGTGGTTTTCGCCCGCATGCGCAATGGCAATTACGGCCATTCGATCTGCACCGTTGTCTATGAAGGTGCCAAGCGCGCAGGTTGCCAGTTTTCCTTCGCCTGCAGCGGCGACATGGTTCGTCCCAAGGATCCGGAAGCCTGGAGCGAGGCCGAGACTCTGGCGGCGCGCATACTGACCGGCGAAGTCCGCCTCGCCAATGCCACCGGCGGCGCCACCAATTTCCACGCTATCTCGGTTTCGCCGGAATGGGCGCCGACGCTCAAGCGCACCACCCAGATCGGCAACCATGTCTTTTATCGCGGCGGCCCCGGCATTGCCGTGATCCCGGCGGTTGAGACGCCGGTCGCGCCTGCGGTGCCCGCTGCCAACGAGAGCAGCGAATCTTAATCGGGTCGCGCGGCCTTACGGAAAAGTCTGCAAATTTTCCTAGCCGCCGCTCCTAAAAATCCAGTCCCAGATCCAGGTTCATCGCGCTGTGTGTTATCGCGCCTGAACTGATCGTGTCCACGCCGCTTTCGGCGATGGCGCACACCGTTGCCAGTGTCACGTTGCCGGAGGCTTCCAACGTAGCGCGGCCCGCCGCCAGCGCCACGGCCTGCTTCAGGATTTCGGGCGGCATGTTGTCCAGCAGCACAGCCTCTACACCCAGCGAGAGCGCCTGATCGAGCTGTTCCAGCGTGTCGACCTCGACCTCGATCTTGACCATGTGCCCCAGCCCGGCGCGCAGTTGCGACAGGGCCTGCGGCAGACCGCCCGCGGCGGCAATGTGATTGTCCTTCACCAGCACGGCGTCATCC
>CANFDA010000042.1 GCA_947445215.1 Alphaproteobacteria bacterium
AGCGCCTGATGGCCTATAGCTCCATCGGTCACATGGGCTATGCGCTGCTGGGTCTCGCGGCCGGGACCAGTTATGGCGTGCAGGGCGTGCTGATCTATTTGGCGGTCTATGTCTTCACCAACCTGGGCGTCTTCGCTGGTATTCAGGCGATGCGCCGCAATGGGCAGGCGGTGGAGACGATCTCTGACCTGGCGGGCCTGGCGCGCACCGACATCAAGTTCGCGCTGGTCTTCGCTATGCTGTTTCTCAGCCTGGCGGGCCTGCCGCCCTTCGCGGGCTTCATAGCCAAGTTCTATATCTTCCTGGCGGCGATGGAGGCGGGGCTGGTGATCCCGTCAGTTCTGGGCGTTCTCGCCAGCACGGTGGGCTTAGTCTATTATCTGCGCTTGGCCAAGATCATGTTCTTCGACGTATCTGCGCCCGCCTTCGATCTGCGCTCCAGCTTAGCGCCGCGCGCCATCATGCTGGCTTCGGGTTTGGTGACACTGCTGCTGATCTTGCTGCCGCTGCCGCTGATCGATGCGGCGGGTGCCGCAGCGCGGGCCCTGATCCGTTGAATCTCTGGCCGCCCGGCATCGGTCTGGTGCGGCTGGCCGAGGTCGACTCCACCAACGCCGAGGCCCGCCGCCGTGCCGAAGCTGGCGAGGCGGGTCCGCTCTGGATCACCGCTGGGCGGCAGACGCAAGGCAAGGGCCGACGCGGTCGCGCCTGGGAGACCGGCCTGGATAATCTGGCAGCCACTTTGTTGTTGCAGCCCGACGCACCGCCTGCCCAGGCGGCGCAGCTCAGTTTCGCGGCGGCGCTGGCGGTGGCCGATCTGGCCGCTCATTACGCTCCCGATGTCGCCGTCACGGTGAAATGGCCCAACGACGTTCTGGCCAGAGGGCGAAAGCTGGCGGGCATCCTGCTGGAAGTTGGGCGCGACTGGCTGGCGGTCGGCATCGGCGTCAACCTGACCAGCTATCCCGAAGACACGGAATTTCCCGCCACCAGCCTGCCGGCCCTGGGCGTCGTGCCGCCCACCCCGGACGAGGCGCTGGTTGTGCTGGCGGCGCGGTTCGCGCATTGGCAAGCGGCTTGGGCTGCGCAAGGCTTCGCACCCCTGCGTACTGCCTGGCTGGCGCGAGCCGGGAGGCTGGGGCTTCCCATCCGGGCCCGGCTGCCGCATGAGGAGCGCCAAGGCGCTTTTGAAGGCATCGACGAGACGGGTGCGCTATTGTTGCGGGAGCCGGGCGGTCTGCGCGCCATCACGGCGGGAGAGGTTTTCTTCTGATGCTTTTAGCCATTGACGTGGGCAATACCAACTTGGTCTTCGCCGTCTATGAAGGCGAGACCATCCGTGCCCAGTGGCGCGCCGTTACCAAGGTGTCGCGCACCGCTGATGAATATGCGGTGTGGCTGAGCCAGCTTCTGACGCTGGAGGGATTGTCCTTCAAGGACCTCGACGCCGCCATCATCGCAACCGTCGTGCCAGCTCTCCTGTTCGACCTGCGCGACATGTGCCGCAAATATCTCAAGGTCGAGCCGATGCGGGTGGGTGATCCGGCGCTCGATCTTGGCACGAAGCCGGATATCGACCGGCCTGAGACCATTGGCGCTGACCGGCTCTGCAACACTGTGGCGGCCCATGCGAAATATCCCGGCGCGGTGATCGTGGTGGATTTCGGCACCGCCACCAATTTCGACATCGTCGCCGATAATGGCGCATTTTCCGGCAGCGTCATCGCGCCTGGAGCCAATCTTTCCATCGAGGCGCTGCACCAGGCAGCAGCGCTGCTGCCGCGCGTCGCCATCAACCGCGCCCAGAAGGTTATCGGCCGCGACACCGTCAGCTCCATGCAGTCGGGCGTCTATTGGGGCTATGTCTGTCTGATCGGCGGCCTGATCGAGCGCATCAAGACCGAGTACGACAAGCCTATGACTGTGGTTGCGACGGGTGGGATGGCGCATCTCTTCCGGCCTGATTTGCCACTGATCGATCACATCGACCCAGATCTCACCATGCGCGGTTTGATGCTGATCCATGCCCGCAACGCGAAGCGTTCCTAAATGAAGCATCGCGACGAACTGGTTTTCCTGCCGCTGGGCGGTTCCGGCGAGATCGGCATGAATTTCAACGCCTATGGCTATGGGCCTGATCATGACCGCAAATGGATCATTGTCGATTGCGGCGTGATGTTCGGGCGCGAGACATCCACACCCGGCGTGGACATCATTATGCCCGATATCAGTTTCCTGGCCGAGCAGCGCGATAACATCCTTGGCATCGTCGCCACCCATGCCCATGAGGATCACATCGGCGCCATCGCGCCGCTCTGGCCGATGCTGCGCTGCCCCGTCTATGCCACGCCCTTCACCGCGCGCATCGTGGCGGGCAAGCTGGAAGAGTATGGCCTGTCGGGAAAAGTGAAGCTGCGCGAGGTCCAGGTTGGCGGCACGCTGACGCTAGGGCCGTTCACGCTGGATTTCATCTCCATCACTCATTCCATCCTGGAGCCTAATCTGCTGGCTATCCGCACGCCCCTGGGCGTTGTGGCGCATACCGGCGATTGGAAGCTCGATCCCGATCCCATGCTGGGCGAGAAGACCGACGAGGCCGCGCTCAAAAAGCTGGGCGAGGAGGGCGTGCTGGCGATGGTCTGCGACAGCACCAACGCGCTCAATCCCGGCAGATCCGGTTCCGAGAAAGGAGTGCGGGAGAATTTGATTTCGCTGGTCGGCACGATGAAGGGCCGCGTCGCCATCGCCGCCTTCGCCTCCAATGTGGCGCGGCTGGACAGCGCCGCTCGCGCCGCCAAGGCCAATGGCCGCCGCCTCTGCCTAGTGGGCCGTTCGATGCACAAGATGGTCGATGCCGCACGCGAGACCGGTTACCTGCGCGACCTGCCACCCATCGCCAACGAGGAAGACGCCGCTGAACTTCCGCCGCACAAGGTGCTGTACCTCGCCACCGGCAGCCAGGGCGAACCCCGCGCGGCGCTGTCGCGCATCGCCGAGGATAATCATCCCGGCGTGACGCTGGAGCAGGGTGATACGGTGATATTCTCGTCGCGCATCATTCCCGGCAATGAGATCGGCATTTACGCCCTGATGAACAAGCTAGCGGGACGGGGAATCGAGATCATCACCGCCAATTCTGATGACATCCATGTTTCCGGCCATCCGGCGCGGGAGGAACTCAGCCAGATGTATCGCTGGCTACGGCCCAAGATTGCCATTCCGGTGCATGGCGAGATGCGTCACATGACAGAGCATGCGCGGCTGGCGCGCTCGCTACAGGTGCCGCAGGCCATCGTGCCGCAGAACGGGCAGATGTTCCGGCTGGCGCCGGGCCGCTGCGAACTGATCGACGAAGTGCCGTCTGGATATATGCATCTGGATGGCCGCGTGCTGGTGTCGGAAAGGGCAGGCTTGGCCAAGGACCGGCGCGGTCTGGGCTTTGCCGGCATCATTGCCATCACCTTGGTGGTGGATGAGAGGGGACGCACCTTGGCGCCCGCCGCCATCACCACGGAAGGCATTCCGGAGCCAGTGGAAGCCGCCATCGCCAAGACGGTGGAAGAACACATCGCCCGTGCCGGCAAGCGCGTTAACGCCGACGAGCTGGCAGAGACGGTGCGCCGGGCGGCGCGGCGGGCGGCGAACGACGCCTGGGGCAAGAAGCCGATCACCCGCGTGACAGTGGTGGAGGTTTGATGACCATCAACGAGATCGTCCATTCCACCGTACTGATCGGCGCCTATGCAATCTTCTGGTTTCTCTGCTTCTTCTGCCTGCTGCCCATCGGGTTGGGCAATTTCGATCCGGAGACGGGCGTACCATGCGCGCCCCGGCTGAAATGGAAAGTACTTTGCAGCACCATCATCGCCACGCTGCTGTTCACGGCGTTCTACGGCATGATCCGGCCGGGCTGGCTCGATCTCTAGGGGCGTCGGCCAGCAGCCGATAGAGGCAGCGTATTCGGCGCGAAGCAGTTGCCTACGCTGTCGCTAGGAAACTGCGTCCGGCCGCGCGACCAAAAATTAGGTGAGGGCGACCTTCAACATTAAGGTCACTGCGATCACCGCCACGCCCACGCCGACTTCGCGCCAGCGCCCGGTCATGATCTTCAGCGCGCCATAAGTGACGAAACCGATTCCGTTACCCTCGGCGATGGAGAAGGTCAGCGGAATGGCCAGCGCCTTTACCAGCGCGAGCAACGCCTCGGTGATATCGCCCCATTCGATTTCGCGCAGGTCCTTGGCGATCAGCACCACGACGAAGACCAGCGCCGGGGCGGTAGCGTAAGCCGGAACTGCGCCTGCCTGTGGCACCACCACCAGCGCCGCCACGAACAGCACCGCCACCAAGGGCTTCATGGTCAATGTCTCCTTCCGCCATGCCTTCACGATCGAGAATGTCGGCAGCACGCCGGCGGTCTATTTTGAAGTCCGCCAGACCGGTGCAGTGCCGATCTATCACGCCAGCGAAACCCCCGATCCGGTGCGCGGCCTCACCTACATGAAGGTGACGTCCACCCCCGGCCCGGCCAAGGACCGCTCCAACAATCCGATCTATGTGGATTTCTACAAGCAGTTCCCGACCCAGGCCCAGCCCTATAGCGACAAGTTCGTCTGGGACGACCTTTCCACGTCCAACATCCTGCGCGGCCGTGGCGCGCCAGTGCCGGCGGATACCAACAAGGGGCATTTCCATGTCGGCTGGACCGAGTTCTGGTTCGTGATGGAAGGCTCCATTGGCATCAAGATCGAGGGCGTGCCGTACTTCAACACTGAGTTCGGCGACATCATCACAGCCGCCCAGGGCCGCTGGCACCGCGCCGGTTTTGACCCCAGCGCGCCATGGTCGACGCGCATTCCGCTTAACCCGCGTCTACCGATAATGCACAATTTCGAGATCACGGTAGACTGATCCCGTCTTGCGGTTTTGTTGGCAGCGCCCCGGCCATCCAGCCGGGGCGTTTTGCATTTGGCCGCGCTGTGCCATCCTTGCACCAACAAAAAGGCCCCTTGGGATGAAACGCACCCTCATGCTGGCGCTTGGCGCTGTTCTGCTGCTGGCGGGTCATGTGACGGCTCAGCAGGCCCCCATTCCGGTACCTCTTTTTCAGCCAGATACCACCTGGCCGCAGTCGCTGCCCAACAACTGGGTGCTGACCAACGTCACCAAGTTGTCGGTGGATCGCGGCGACAATGTATATATTCTGCATCGCCCGCGTCAGGCGAAAGCGGGCGTGGCGCCCACGCCTTCCGTCGTGGTGGTGGACGCCGCCGGAAAATTCCTGCGTGCCTGGGGCGGACCGGGCGCGGGCTATGACTGGCCCGATGTCGAGCACACCATCTTCGTCGACCACAATGACAATGTGTATATCGGCGGCTCCAGTCCCGGCGGTGCTTCCATGACGCAGAATTCCGACGACATGATTTTGAAATTCACCGCTGAGGGAAAATTCCTGCGGCAATTCGGCGGCGCCAACCGTGTTACCGGCAGCCACGACATCACCGTCGTCAACAAGCCGGGCGACTTTTATGTCTGGCCGAAGACCAACGAGCTGTTCATCTCCGATGGCTATGGCAATCGCCGCGTGCTGGTGCTGGATGCAGATACGCTGGCCTTCAAGCGCGTGTGGGGCACGTTCGGCCGTCCGCCGACCGACGATGCGTCTTCCGGCGGGCTGGGCAACAATGGCCTGCCGGGACGGGGCCAGGTGCGGCCCGCACCAGATGCGGCGGCAGTGCCAAAGGGCGCGGAGAAGGATGGCATTGGGGCCGACCGCTTTGTCGGTGCGGTGCATGGCATTATCGTCTCTGATGATGGAATCGTCTATGTCGAAGACCGCAATGCCCGCCGCGTGCAGCTGTTCACGCCGGACGGCAAGTATATCGCCCAGTTCTTCGTTAATCGGCAGGGACCTTTGGCGGGATCGGTCAGCAACTTCGCCTTCTCCCGCGATCTGGAGCAGCGCTATCTCTATGTCTCGGATTTCTTCAACTCGCACCTGGCCGTGTTCGAGCGGAATACCAGGCGGTTCCTTTACCAGTTCGGCATGCGCAATGCGCAGCCCGGCAACTTCCAGGGCCTCCATCACGTTGCGGTGGATTCGAAGGGCGATCTCTACACCTCCGAAACCGTGGCTGCGCGGGCGCAGAAATTCGTGCTCAAGGGTTCGGGCGCGACGTTGCCGCCCAACGCCCTGCCGGAAGGGGCGCCGGATGGCACCACCCCGGCAGTCCCGCTGCGATAGGGCGTGGCGCTGGCCTGATCAGGCCGGTTCGCGGCGATACCGTGCATTTTCGGGACAGGCTTAAAGGCCCGGTAACGATTCACCCCACACAGTCGTAGCTCAAATTCCGGGGGCGGAACGATTTTGTCAGGGGCCTGGTGCCTTTACGAGAAGCGGTCGCAGCGCTGGCTGTTCTGCCGCCGCAAACGTCTTATCAACGCGCCCAGCGTCCTGATCGCCGTGACGGTGCTGTTTGCGGGCGCGTGGTATCTCTAGCCCCTTAGTACGACCGCCCGATCAGGATTTCTTCTGCGCCCGGTGCGCCGCTGAAGATGCAGGGCGCTAATGTCTCCGGCTGATCCAGCGGTGCATTGCGGATGGTCAGCTTCAGCGCCTTCAGTCTTGTTTCCACCGCGTCCAGCGCTGCGCCAAAGGGCTTGCCCCATGAGACGCGCAGCCAGCCCTTGAATTCATCTTCGCTGCCCGCGAAATAGCTTTCCACGCCCGCCCAGTCGGTGACGTCGCGCTTGATGTTGGCGTCTAGCCGCGCCTTGGCCTCGCAGAACAGGCCGTGCTGGATCTCGTGCAGCATCTGCACGGCCTTTTCCTCGATGAACTCGCGGCGCGAGATCGCCACCGACTTAACCTTGTCGCCGTCGCGCAGATCGTCGCGGCGCATATAGGTGATGTTGTCCGCCGCGGCGTCGCGCGGGCCGATCTCTATGATGATGGGCGCGCCGCGGCGGACCCAGTTCCAGCGCTTTTCCGCCGACTTGATCTTCTTGGTGTCTAGCAGGGCGCGCACGGGATAGCCGAAGGCGGCCAGGCTGGACAGCGCTTCGACCAGCGACTTGGCATAGGCCAGAACCTCTTCGTCTTCCGGCTTGTCGCGCAGCATCGGCACCACCACGATCTGGCGCGGCGCGATGGCGGGTGGAAGCCGCAGTCCGTCGTCGTCGCCATGGGTCATGATCACGCCGCCGATCAGGCGGGTCGAAACGCCCCAGCTTGTCGTGTTGCAGAACTCCATTTCGCTGGAATCATTCTGGAAGCGAATATTCTGCGCCTCGGCGAAATGCGTGCCCAGGAAATGCGAGGTGCCGGCCTGAAGCGCCTTGCCGTCCTGCATCATGGCTTCGATGGAATAGGTGTTCACCGCGCCGGGGAAGCGTTCATTCTCGGGCTTCTCGCCCGCGATCACCGGCAGCGCCAGCACGTCTTCGGCGAAGCTGCGATAGACTTCCAGCATCTTGCGGGTTTCTTCGACGGCTTCTTCGATGGTGGCGTGGGCGGTGTGGCCCTCCTGCCAGAGGAATTCGGTGGTGCGCAGGAACAGGCGCGGCCGCATTTCCCAGCGCACCACATTGACCCACTGGTTGATCAGCAGCGGCAGGTCGCGGTGGCTCTTCACCCAGCGGGCGAAGGCGTCGCCAATGATGGTTTCGGAAGTCGGACGCACCACCAGCGGCTCTTCCAGCTTGGCGGCGGGATCGGGCACCAGCTTGCCGTCGATGTTCTTCAGGCGGTGATGGGTGACCACCGCCATCTCCTTGGCGAAGCCTTCGACATGCTCGGCCTCCTTGGCGATGAAGGAGAGCGGGATGAAAAGCGGGAAGTAGCAATTCTCGTGGCCGGTGGCCTTGATGCGGCGATCCAGCTCCTGCTGCAGCAGCTCCCAGACGCCATAGCCCCAGGGCTTGATGACCATGGCGCCGCGCACGGGGCTGGTCTCCGCCATGTCGGCGTCGCGCACCACCGCCTGGTACCAGTCCGCGAAGCGTTCGCGGGTGACATTGAGGGCGCGCTGCATGAACGGAACTCCGGGAAAGGCTAGCCGGGTTTAGCCGAAGGCTGGGCCGGCAGCAAAGGTTTCAGCTTCATTGCGGCAACAAGCGCGGCCAGGCCGCACAGGCACATCAGCAGGGCCATGGGAACGGGCGTTTGGGCCGGCATCGCACCCATCGCCAGCGAGCCCGCGAAGCCGCCAGCATAGATCATCATCCCCATCAGGGCGGAGGCCATGCCGGCGCTGTGGCCGAATTCGGCCATGGCCAGGCCGCCGCCGGTGGAGTTCACCACCCCGATCAGGGCGCAATAGACGAAGGTGAATGGCAGCATGCCATAAAGGCCGCCCCAGCCGTTCCAGGCGAAGACCAGGGCCAGCACGGCCGCCAGCGCCTGGAAGCCAATCGCGCCGTTGAAGAACAGCCTGGCCGGGCGGCGCTTGAGCAGATGCGCCACAGCCTGCGATGTCACCACCAGACCAATGCCGTTCAGCAGAAAGGTGTAGCCGAAATTCTGCGGCGAGACGCCGAACATCTGGATGGCGACATGGCTCCAGCCCGTGAGCCAGACATAGAGGCCGCAGCAAGACAGCAGCACCGGCGTGACATAGGCGTAGAAGTGCCGGTTACGCAGGATGTGCCAATAGTCGTGCGCCACCGCCAGCGGGTTCAGGGTGCGATCCGAGCCGGGATGGCTTTCCGGCAGACGAAAGATCATCACGATCACGGTCAGAAGCGCCAGCAGGCTTTGCAGCCAGAAACCCATGCGCCAGTCCGACACCAGCAGCAGCCAGCCGCCCACCAGCGGCGCGAACAGCGGCGACACCGACAGGATCAGCAGCATCTGGGCGAAGATGCGGGCAGCCTCGCCGGGTGGAAAGATATCGCGCACGCAGGCGCGGGCCAGCACCGAGCCGGCGCAGCCGCCCAGCGCCTGCAGCAAGCGGGCGGCATCCAGCGCCAGCGGTCCCGTCGCCATGGCGCAGGCGGCGGAGCCCAGGGCGTAGAGCAGCAGGCCCAGCAGTAGCGGCCAGCGGCGGCCATAGCGATCGGACAGGGGTCCGACCACGGCCTGGCCAATGGCGATGCCAATGAAATAAGCCGCCAGGGAATGTTCCACCGCCGCGATGGGGCTGCCGAACTCGCGGGCAATGGCGGGGAAGGCGGGCAGGTAGAGGTCCACCGCGATCGGGGTGAAGATCGTTAGCACCCCGAACAGGATGATCAGCTCGAAACGCCGGGCCGGTGTCAGGGCTGTCTGGGTCAGGGGCGGGGATGGCACGACAAGGGGGATAGGCCCGCCGCCCGCCCGGCGCAAGGCATGGAAAAGCATAGGTCATGACAGGCTTTGGCATGGACGGTTAAGGGGCCGCCCCTTAGGGTCGTGCTCATGGTCGACCCAAGCAATTCCAGGTCCGAAGGGGGCCGCATCTTTGCGCCCTTCGAGTGGATGATCGCCGTGCGCTATCTGCGCGCCAAGCGGAAGGAAGGCTTCGTTTCCGTCATCTCGCTCTTTTCCCTGATCGGTATCGCGCTCGGCGTCGCCACGCTGATCATCGTCATGTCGGTGATGGGCGGCTTCCGCACCCAGTTCATCCAGAGCCTGCTGGGCTTCAATGGCCATGTCACGGTGCAGGCGGTGGGCCGCCCGCTGATGAATTACGACGCCGTGGTGCAGCGGCTGAAGGCGGTGCCGGGCGTCATCCGTGTCGCGCCCATCATCGACGGCCAGGTGATGGCGACGGCTTACGGCGCCAATTCTGGCCTTATCGTGCGCGGCATGCGGCGCGCCGACCTGGAAACCCTCAAGGGCGTGGCGTCATCGCTGTCGACGAGCGCGCTGGCCGCCTATGGCGAAAGCAGCGTCATCATCGGCAAGGGCCTGGCCGACAAATTCCAGCTGCGGCCCGGCGACAGCATCACGCTCATTTCGCCCAGCGGCGAGGAGACGCCGTTCGGCACCACGCCGCGCCTGATGAGCTTCACCGTGGCGGGCATCTTCAAGGTCGGCAACACGCTCTACGACAGCGGCTTCATCTTCATGCCGCTGGACCAGGCCCAGGCCTATTTCAACCGCGAGCAATCCGTCACCGCCGTCGAGGTTATGGTGCGCAGCCCGGAAGACAACATGGCGATGCTGCCGCAACTGGCAGGCGCGGCGGGATCGGGCACGCGGCTTGTGCCATGGCAGAACATCAACAGCGGCTTCCTCGAAGTGTTGGAGATCGAGAAGAATGTGATGTTCATGATCCTGTCGCTCATCATCCTGGTGGCGGCGCTGAACATCATTTCCGGCCTGGTGATGCTGGTGAAGGACAAGTCGCCCGACATCGCCATCCTTCGCACCATGGGCGCGTCGCGGGGCGCTGTGATGCGCGTCTTCCTGATCGCGGGGATGAGCATCGGCGTCACCGGCACCTTGGTGGGGCTGATCCTGGGCGTGGTGTTCTGCCTGAACATCGAAGGCATCCGCCAGGGCCTGCAATCTCTGCTGGGCGTCAAACTGTTCGACGAGAATTTCTATTTTCTGGCGCGCATGCCTGCCGAACTCGACGCCATGCAGGTGACGGGCGTGGTGGTGATGGCGCTGGTGCTGACCTTCTTGGCGACGCTGTATCCCAGCTGGCGCGCCGCGCGGCTCGATCCAGTGGAGGCGCTGCGTTATGAATAGCGCCCTGCGCCTGGAAAACGTCACCCGCCGCTACCAGCAGGGCGAAGGGCATCTGGAAGTATTCAGCGGCCTCAATCTCGATCTCAAGCCGGGCGAGGTCGTGGCGCTGGTCGGCCAATCCGGTTCCGGCAAGTCGTCGCTGCTGCACATGGCGGGCCTGCTGGAAGCGCCCACCAGCGGCGAGATCTATGTCGATGGCGTGGCCGCCACCACTTTGTCGGACGCCGCCCGCACCTGCATCCGCTGCCACCGCATCGGCTTCGTCTATCAGGCGCATCATCTGCTGCCGGAATTTGACGCGCTGGAAAATGTGATCATGCCGCAGATGATCGCGGGCAAATCCAAGGCCGAAGCCGCGGTGGAGGCCGAGCGGCTGCTGACCGTGCTGGGGCTGAAGGCCCGCCTGACCCATCGCCCGGCGCAATTGTCGGGCGGCGAACAGCAGCGCGTCGCCATCGCGCGCGCCTTGGCCAACAATCCCAAGATCCTGCTGGCTGACGAACCTACCGGCAATCTCGATCCGCGCACGTCGGGCGGGGTGTTCGACGCCCTGATTCAGATCACCCGCGAGCAGGGGCTGGCGGCGATGATCGCCACGCACAACTTTGAATTGGCGGCGCGCATGGACCGCGTCCTGCTGCTACACCAGGGCAAGCTGGTGGCAGGCACCGACCTGGCGCGCTAACGCCGCTGTTAACCTTCAAGGTCATTTCAAGCCGACAGCAGCAAATCCGTAGACGGGTGGTTTTTGCCATGAACTATCAGCAGGATAGCTTTTAGCCGGCCCTTAAGGTGAATCCGATCACCTTTTGTTCTTGCATTCCGGTTAGAACGGAAATAGAACAAACTCGTTCGAAACGGGAGACGATCATGGTCTGGGCAAATGATGTCGTGGCGGGTGTGGGTCTGGTGCTGTTCATGGCAGCGTCCTTCGTTCTGGCCAATGGCGCGCAAGGGCTTTTGAGCGGCTGGTAGTTTTTGCCCCACTTACATGTGGATAGGGCGCTGTAGCGCGCCCATCCGGCCCCGCCCCGCGCGATACTGCGCCGTCACCTGAGCGGCATCCCATGGCCCCCTTCGTCCATCTGCGCGTGAAAAGCGCCTATTCGCTGCTGGAAGGCGCGTTGCAGCCAAAGGAGTTGGCCGAGCTGGCGTCCGGGATGGACATGCCCGCCGCCGCCGTCACCGACAGCGACAATCTCTTCGGCGTTTATGAAATCTCCGATGTGCTCTCCAAGGCGGGTGTGCAGCACATTGTCGGCGCGCTGCTGTCGCTGGAGATGGGCGGGCAGGCCGCCCAGACTGGCCAGCGCAGCGCCAAGCCGACGCAGCTTCCGCTGCTGGTGCAGAATGAAGACGGCTACCAGAACCTCTGCAAGCTGCTCTCCTCGGCCTATCTGGATGTCGGTCCCGGCGACTGGCCGCATGTCACGGGCGAGAATCTGGCGGCGCACGCCGATGGCCTGATCGCGCTGACGGGCGGGCCGGGCGGCCCCATTAACCGCCTGCTGGTGGAAGGCCAGCGCCCCGCGGCGAAATCGCTGCTCGACCGGCTGGCGGTGATGTTTCCGGGTCGGCTCTATATCGAATTGCAGCGTCACAATGTGCCGGGGGAGCTCGCCGCCGAGGAGGCGCTGCTCGACATGGCCTATGCCAAGTCGCTGCCCATCGTTGCCACCAACGATGTCCATTTCGGTGCCGCGTCGATGTATGAGGCGCATGATGCGCTGCTCTGCATCGCCGATGGCGTGTTCGTCAGCCAGGACGATCGCCGCCGCCTGACCAGGGAGCACCGTTTCAAGTCGCCCGCCGAGATGGCGGTGGTGTTCGCCGACCTGCCCGAAGCGATCGAGAACACGCTGGAAATCGCGCGCCGCTGCGCCTTCGTACCGACAAAGCGCAAGCCGATCCTGCCGGTGTTCACGCCAGAATCCGGCCTGACGGCGGAAGACGAACTGAAGGCGCAGGCGCAAGCGGGCCTGAAGGCGCGCATGGCCATGGTCAAGGCGTTGTATGCGGAAGAGGCCACCTATCTCGAACGCCTAGAATACGAGCTGGGCATCATCAATCGCATGGGCTTTCCCGGCTACTTCCTGATCGTGTCCGATTTCATGAAGTGGACGCGCGGGCAGGGTATTCCGGTCGGCATTCGCGGCTCTGGCGCATCTTCGCTGGTGGCCTGGGCGCTGGACATCACCAACCTGGACCCGCTGCGCTTCGGCCTCTTCTTCGAGCGCTTCCTCAATCCCGAACGCCTGTCCATGCCAGACTTCGATATCGATTTCTGCCAAGAGCGGCGCGACGAGGTCGTGCGCTATGTGCGCGATACTTACGGCGCCGACCGCGTGGCGCAGATCATGGCGTTGGGAAGCCTGCAGGCGCGCGCGGCGGTGCGTGACGCGGGCCGTGTGCTGCAGATGCCGCTGGGCCTGGTGGATCGCATCGCCAAGATGATCCCCAACCCGCCGGGAAAATCCATCACGCTGCAGGAAGCGATAGACAGCGAGCCGCGCCTGCAGCAGATCGCCGAATCCGAGCCGCTGGCGCAGCGCCTGTTCGAGATCACGAGCAAGATCGAAGGCCTGTACCGCCACGCCTCCACCCATCCGGCGGGCCTGGTGATCGGCGACCGGCCGCTGGCGGAGATTTTGCCGCTCTATCGCGATGCGCGCTCGGACATGCCGGTGACGCAGTTCGACTATGAGGATGCGGAAAAGGCCGGGCTGGTGAAGTTCGACTTTCTCGGCCTCAAGACCTTGACCGTCATCGCCAAGGCCGAAGAGCTGCTGAACCGGCGCGAAATCAAGCTGCGCACCCAGGACATTGATTTCGACGATCCCGGCACCTTCGAGATGCTGGCGCGCGGCGACAGCGTCGGCGTCTTCCAGCTGGAAGGCGCGGGCATGCGCGACCTGCTGCGCAAGATGAAGCCCGACCATATCAACGATCTTGTGGCGCTGGTGGCGCTTTATCGCCCGGGCCCGATGGACTCTATCCCGACCTATATCGCGCGCAAGAATGGCAAGGAGGTGGTGGAGTATCTGCACCCCTCGCTGGAGCCGATCCTGCGCGAGAGCTATGGCGTCATGACGTATCAGGACGACGTCATGCGTATTGCCCGCGAACTGGCGGGTTACACCATGGGCGAGGCCGACATCCTGCGCCGCGCCATGGGCAAGAAGATTCCGGCGGAGATGATCCCGCAGCGCAAGAAGTTCCTGGCCGGCGCTGCGGAACGGAAAATCCCCCAGAACGCGGCCGAACAGATTTTCCTGCAGGCGGAAAAATTCGCCGGTTATGGCTTCAACAAGGGCCATGCCGCAGCTTATGCGCAGGTCGCCTACCAGACGGCGTATCTCAAGGCGAATTATCCGGTCGAGTTCTTGGCCGCGTCGATGACGCTGGATATCGCCAACACCGACCGGCTCAACATCTTCCGTCAGGAAGCGCAGCGGCTGGGCGTCACCATCGCCGCGCCGGATGTGAACCGCTCGGAATCGGTTTTCTCGGTCGATGCGGAAAAGAACACTGTGTTCTACGCTCTGGCGGCCGTGAAGGGTGTCGGTCCCCAGGCGATGGATCATGTTGTGGCGGTGCGCCGCGCCGGTGGTCCCTTCAAGTCGATTTCCGATTTCGCCGCGCGGGTCGATCCCCGCCAGGTGGGCAAGCGCGCCTTCGAAAATCTGGTGCGTGCAGGGGCGTTCGTCAGCCTCAATTCCAACCGGCGGCAGCTAGTGGAAAATTCCGACCGCATCCTATCGGGCGCGCAAGCTGCCCAGCGCGAACGGGAAACCGGGCAGAACAATCTTTTCGGCGGCGGCAGCGAAGTCTCAGAGCTGCGCCTCACCAATATTCCCGACTGGCCGCTGCATGAGCGGCTGGGCGAGGAATTCGGCGCCATGGGCTTCTACCTGTCCGGTCACCCGCTCGATGCCTATGGCAATGCGCTGAAGCGGCTGGGGGCGGTGACCTATGCCTCGCTGACCGAGGATCGCCGTCGCGCCGGCTTCAAGGCCCGGATCGCGGGCACGCTGATCAAGAAATCGGAACGGCGCGGCCGCAACGACCAGATGTACGCCTTCGTTTCCTTCTCCGATCCCACCGGTATGTTCGAAGTGATGCTGTTTCCCGAAGTGCTGCAAGCCAGCCGCGCTTTGCTGGAAGCAGGTAAGTCGCTTCTGATTACCGCCTCGGCGGAA
>CANFDA010000043.1 GCA_947445215.1 Alphaproteobacteria bacterium
CGCTGAATTTGGCAAGTATGGCCGGGCGGGGGTTAATGCCGGTTAAAGGGTCGGAAACCCTTGCCGGATCAGGTCCGGAACTGCTTGGACAGTTCCGACAGGTGGGTGATCAGCAGCTTCACATTGCCGTTGTTCTCGCCAAGGAACGCGACGAACTGATCGCGCTGCTGCAGCGACAGCCACACACCTTCCACCGAAACATCGGTCACCACCGGGCGCGGCCCGTCGCTGCGGACGCGGAAGCTGACTTCCAGCGGCGGACCGGACTTGGCCGGATCGATCAGCTGGGTGGCAACGATGGTGTCGGTGGGAGCACGCAGGGTAGAGCCGGTCACTTTCAGCGTCTGGCCGGAATATTTCGAGAAGTAGAACTGATAGACCGAGACGGCATAGTTCTGGAACGCAGTCTGGAACGCCGCCACATCGGCAGGCGATGCGCTGCGGCGATACACGCCCAGCGTGAAGTCCGCGATGCGCTTCAGGTCGGTAAGGTCGAGCAGGAAGTCTTCGAACTGGTCGCGCTTGGCGGCAGGGGCCAGCGCCTTGTTGTTCAGCAGCGCCAGGCCCTTCTGGATGCTGCCCGAGACGAAACTCTCCGCCGAATTCTGGGCCAGGGCCGGCATCGCCAGGAACAGCACCGCCAGGGCGGCGGTCAGCACGGATCGGCGGGCCGGGGAGAAGGGCGTGCTCATAGGGAAATCTCTCGCGGATAGTACAAAAGAATTTCGGTTTTCCGTGGCAATTTCAAGGCCGGAAGGGCCCGATTTTTCTCAGAAATCGGGCAAATCCGCAACTGGCGCGGGCGCGCCGTCCCGAATCTCGTTAGCGCGCGCCTGACGGTAAAGGTTCCGTAGCGCGGCGTAATAATCCACGAACTGCGCTTGATGCCCTGCAGCGTCTCGAAGGTCTGGGAACGCAAGTCCAGCACGTTGAGATATTGGCGTCCTGCCGCCCACCAGAAGTACTGCTTGCAATGGATGTGGTTGGTGGGGTCGATGCCGAACGTGTCCACCGCCAGCCCCAGCGTGTCGCGGGGATTGCTGGGCCCCAGCAGCGGCAGCATCAGATAGGGGCCTTCATCAAAGCCCCATGCCGACAGGGTCTGGCCGAAATCCTCGCCGTGATAGGGCACGACCATCCGGGTGGCCGGATCGAAAAGCCCGCCCAGTCCGACGCTGGAATTGATCACGAAGCGCACCACGGTCCGGCCCGCGCGCGCTGGCTTGGCCTGCAGCGTGTCGTTCACGAAGACGCTGGGTAGGGCCAGATTGCGCAGGAAAATGTGCACGCCGGTCCGCACCTCTTTGGGCAGCCAGCGATAGCGCCTGAGGGCGGGAAGGAAGAAGATTTGGTCGAACTGCTAGTTCAGCGCCAGCATGCCCCGATTGGTGGGTTCATAGGGATCATGGGCGGCCAGGGCGTCTGGCGACGCCGTGGCGGCCAGCCTACCAGCGCCAGTCCGAAAACCCCCAGAAAAAGCGCCCGAACCCCGCGCATACCCAAACCGTTCGTTCCCTGACATTACCGATGCTTTTGCCCCGTTTGCGCTGCAAAATCCAGACGCAACACTACCGCGCCCACACCCCTTGCGCGAAGGTCCTGCCTGAGAATATAAAGATATGTTTATATGTTTTAGGATGACGGTCAAGTGGAGAGGCTGGTGGCCATGTTGCGTGCGGCGGGGGATCCCACCCGCCTGCGCCTGCTGCTGCTGCTGCGCAAGGCCGAGCTGACCGTGAGCGAACTGATCGAGATTGTGGGCCAGTCCCAGCCCCGCGTTTCCCGGCATCTCAAGCTGCTTGGCGAAGCCGGTCTGCTGGAGCGGTTCAAAGAAGGCAGCTGGGTATTCTACCGCGCCGCCTACCGGGGTCAGGGCGCGGTGTTGGGCCGGACGGTGGCGGAGCTTTCGGGTGTCCACGCCGCCGACCTGGCGCGGCTGCAACATGTGCGCGCCCAGCGCGCCGCCCGTGCCGCCGCCTATTTCAGTGCCAATGCCGCCGAATGGGCCCGCATTCGCGCCCTACACGCGCCGGAAAAGGATGTGGAGGCGGCGATCCTGACCCGCCTGCCGCCCAAGATCGGCGGTCTGCTCGACATCGGCACCGGTACGGGCCGGATGCTGGAATTGCTGGCGCCGCGCGCCGCCCGCGCAACCGGCATCGATGTCAGCCCGGACATGCTGGCCATCGCCCGCGACAAGAGCGAGAAATTTCCCCAGGCACAGGTGCGGCTGGGCGATCTCTATCGCCTGCCATTCGCCAACGCCGGAACCGGGGACAATGAGGCGGACTTCGACGTCGTGCTGTTGCACCAGGTTCTGCATTATCTCGACGACCCCGCGGCGGCGGTGGCGGAGGCGGCGCGGGTGATGGCGCCGGGCGGGAAGCTGCTGATCGCCGATTTCGCCTCGCATGGCCTGGAGTTTCTGCGCGACGAATATGCCCATCGCCGGCTGGGTTTCGCCGACCGCGAGGTGGAAGGCTGGCTGGCCGCATCAGGGCTGACACTTTCCGCGACCGACACTATTGCACCAGACCAGTCTGGAGACGACAAGCTCACCGTCAAAATGTGGTTCGCCACGCGCAACAAGAATGAAGTCCCATGAGTCTCAAAGACCTGATCAGCAATTGTGGCGCGCCCAGTGTGTCCTTCGAGTTTTCCCCGCCCAAGAATGACGAGGCGGAAGAAAAACTGTGGGAGGCGATCAAGCGGCTGGAGCCGCTGTCGCCCAGCTTCGTTTCCGTCACCTATGGCGCTGGCGGCAGCACGCGCGAGCGCACCCACGCCACCGTAAAGCGCATCGTGGACGAGACGACGCTGAAGTCCGCCGCGCACCTGACCTGCGTCGGCCATACAAGGGACGAGATCGCCGAAATCGTTCGCGGCTATTGGGACAATGGCATCAAGCATATCGTGGCGCTGCGCGGCGACATGCCGGGGATGAGCGGCGCCTATTGCGCCCATCCCGACGGCTACCAATCCACGCCGGAATTGATTGCGGGGCTGAAGAAGATCGCGCCATTCGAGATCAGCGTCTCCTTCTATCCCGAGCGCCATCCAGATTCGCCCAGCCATGGCCATGACATCGAATTGCTGAAGAAGAAGCAGGATGCCGGCGCGACGCATGCTCTGGGCCAGTTCTGCTATGACGACGACGCCACCGCCCGCTTCCGTGATGATGCGGCGAAGGCGGGCATCGCCATTCCCATTGTGCCGGGCATTATGCCCACCACCAATTTGCGCGGCGTCGAGCGCATGGCGGGCAAGGCGGGGGCATCCGTTCCGGCCTGGCTGGCGCGCGCTTATGAAGGGCTGGACGACGACGTGGAAAGCCGCCGTATCGTCGCCGCCGCCGTATTGGCCGACCAGGTGCAGCAATTGCGCGCCCGTGGCTTCGACCATTTCCATTTCTATACGCTCAACCAGGCCAACCTCAGCTACGCGGCCTCCCGCCTTCTGGGGCTGCGGCCCAAGGATATCTGACATGGCTTTCGACCGTACCGCCCGCATCGACTGGATGAAGCAGGAAGCGAAGAAGCGCCTGCTGCTGCTCGACGGCTCCTGGGGCGTGATGATCCAGGGCTATGCGCTGGGCGAATCCGATTTTCGCGGCCAGCGCTTCGATAACCATCCCTCAGACCTGAAGGGCAACAACGACCTGTTGACCCTGACCAAGCCGGAAATCATCCAGTCCATCGGCCGCCAGTATCTGGATGCGGGCGTCGATTTCATCGAGACCAACACCTTCAACTCCAATTTCACGTCGCAGGAAGATTATGGCCTGGGCCATCTGGTCGGCGAACTGAACGAAGCGGGCGCGCGGCTGGCGCGCGAATTGTGCGACGAATACACCACCGCCGACCGTCCGCGCCTGGTCGCAGGCGTGCTGGGCCCAGCCAACCGCACCGCCACCATTTCGCCCGACGTCAACGATCCCGCCTTCCGCAACATTACCTTCGACCAGTTGCGCCAGACCTATCGCGATGGCACTCGCGGCCTGATCAAGGGCGGCGCCGACGTCATCATGATCGAGACGGTGTTCGACACGCTGAATTGCAAGGCGGCGATCTATGCCATCGAGGAAGTCTATGAGGAGATGGACCTGCGCCTGCCGGTGTGGATTTCCGGCACTATCACCGACCTGTCAGGCCGCACGCTGACGGGGCAGACCCCGGAAGCCTTCTGGCATTCGGTGCGTCACGCCAATCCCTTTGCCATCGGGCTAAACTGCGCGTTGGGCGCCAAGGAATTGCGGCCCTATATCGCCGACATGTCGAATGCCTGCGACACGCTGGTGTCGGCGCATCCCAATGCCGGCCTTCCCAACGAGTTCGGCGGTTATGATGAATCGCCGGAACAGATGGCGCAGATGATCCGCGAATTCGCCATTTCGGGCCTGGTCAACATTGTCGGCGGCTGCTGCGGCACCAAGCCGGAGCACATCGCCGCTTTCGGCAAGGCCATCAAGGATGTGCCACCGCGCCAGATTTCGGTGAAGCCGAAATATATGCGGCTGTCGGGGCTGGAGCCGTTCACGCTGACACCTGACCTCAATTTCGTGAATGTCGGTGAGCGCACCAACATCACCGGCAGCGCTAAGTTCCGCAAGCTGATTGTCGCCAACGATTACGAAGCTGCGCTGATCGTGGCGCGCGACCAGGTCGAGAATGGCGCACAGGTCATCGACATCAACATGGACGAAGGCATGATCGATGGCGAGGCGGCAATGACCCGCTTCGTCAACATGATGGCGGGCGAACCGGACATTTCCAAAGTGCCGCTGATGATCGACAGTTCCAAGTGGAACGTGATCCAGGCGGGCCTGAAATGCTGCCAGGGCAAGGTGATCGTCAATTCGATATCGCTGAAGGAAGGCGAGGAGCAGTTCCTCAAGCACGCCACGAAAGTGATGCGCTTCGGCGCCGCCGTGGTGGTGATGGCGTTCGACGAGGCCGGTCAGGCCGACACCAAGGAGCGCAAGATCGAGATCTGCAAGCGCGCCTATGACCTGCTGGTGGGCAAGCTGAACTTCCCCCCGGAAGACATCATCTTCGATCCCAACATCTTCGCCGTCGCCACCGGCCTGGAAGAGCATAACGAATACGGCAAGGCCTTTATCGAAGCCTGTGAGGTCATCCGCCGCGAGAACCCGCATGCCCATATCTCGGGCGGCGTCTCCAACTTCTCCTTCTCCTTCCGTGGCAATGAGAAGGTGCGTGAGGCGATGCACTCCGTGTTCCTCTTCCACGCCATCAAGGCGGGCATGGATATGGGCATCGTTAATGCCGGCCAGCTTACGGTCTATCAGGATATTCCCACGCCGCTACGCGAGGGCATCGAGGATGTCTTCTTCAACCGCCGTGCCGACGCGACCGAACGTCTACTGACGCTGGCGCAAGAGTATCGCGGCGACGGCAAGGTGGCCGATGTCGCGGACGCCGCCTGGCGCAGTCTGCCAGTCCATGAGCGCATTTCCTACGCCATGGTGCAGGGCATCGACGCCTTCATCATCGAGGATACCGAAGAAGCGCGCCTGGCAGCCGAGCGGCCGCTGCATGTGATCGAAGGCCCGCTGATGGCGGGCATGAATGTTGTCGGCGACCTGTTCGGTTCGGGCAAGATGTTCCTGCCGCAGGTGGTAAAGTCGGCCCGCGTCATGAAGAAGGCGGTGGCGCACCTGCTGCCCTTCATGGAAAACGACAAGAACGAGGTCAAGGAGCCGGCCGGCCGCATCGTCATGGCGACGGTGAAGGGCGATGTGCATGACATCGGCAAGAACATTGTCGGCGTCGTATTGCAGTGCAACGGCTATGAAGTGATCGACATGGGCGTGATGGTGCCGATGCAGAAGATTCTGGACGCCGCCAAGGAGCACAAGGCCAACATCATCGGTCTTTCCGGCCTGATCACACCATCGCTGGACGAGATGGTGACGGTGGCGAGCGAGATGGAGCGCCAGGGCTTCGACATTCCGCTGATGATCGGCGGCGCCACCACCTCCAAGGTGCATACGGCGGTGAAGATCGATCCCAGCTATCGCCGCGGCCAGACCGTGTATGTCACCGACGCCTCGCGTGCTGTCGGCGTCGCGTCCAGCCTCTTGCAAAAGGAAACCGGGGCGCAGTACGCCGCCGGCATTCGCGCCGAGTATGAAAAGATGGCGGCGGGTCATGCCAACCAGCGCGCTGGCGGCAAGCGGCTGGCTATCGCAGACGCACGCTCCAATCGCGCCAAGACGGACTTTGCCAAGGTCGCGCAGGCGCCGAAATTCTTCGGCACCCGCGTCTTCAAGGAATACGACCTGGCGGAACTGGCCAAGTACATCGACTGGACGCCCTTCTTCCAGACCTGGGAATTAGCGGGCCGCTATCCCGACATTCTCACCGACGACAAGGTGGGCAAGGCGGCGACAGATCTGTTCCGCGACGCCCAGGCGATGCTGAAGAAGGTCATCGACGGTAAGTGGCTGGAAGCCCGCGCTGTGATCGGTTTCTGGCCCGCCAACAGCGACCCCAAGAATGTCGACGACATTCTAGTTTATGGCGACAAGGCACGTAATTTTCCGATCGAAACGCTGCACACGCTGCGCCAGCAGATGGTGCGCGAGGCAAGCCGCCCCAATCTGGCGCTGTCCGACTTCATCGCACCACCGGGCACCGAGGATTACATTGGCGGCTTCGCGGTGACGGCGGGCATCGGCGAGAGGAAGCACCTGGAAGCGTTCCGCGCCGCCAAGGATGATTATTCCGCCATCCTGCTGTCGGCGCTGGCCGACCGCCTGGCAGAAGCCTTTGCCGAGCGCCTCCATGAGAAGGTGCGCAAGGACTATTGGGGCTATGCCGCCGGCGAGGCGCTGGGCAATGACGATCTGATCGCCGAGAAATACCAGGGCATCCGCCCCGCGCCCGGCTATCCCGCCCAGCCGGAACACAGCGAGAAGGCCACGCTCTTCAAGCTGCTGGATGCCGAGGACAAGATCGGCGTCAAGCTGACGGAAAGCTATGCCATGTGGCCGGGCTCGTCGGTGTCGGGCTTTTATTACGCCCATCCAGAAAGCCGCTATTTCGGCATCGGCAAGATCGAACGCGACCAGGTGGCGGATTATGCCGCGCGCAAGGGCTGGGACATGGCCACCGCCGAACGCTGGCTTGCCCCGCTGCTCAACTACAATCCGCGCGCACTGGACGCCGCCGAGTGATGCTGACGCGCATCATCGCGCTTTTGCTGGTGGCGGCGGGCATCGCGCTGGCGTTGCTGTATCGCGATATCATCGATCCGGTGGCGGTCCGCGACGCCATCGCAGGCAATCCGTTCTCGCCCGCCATCTTTGTAGCGCTGCAGTTGGCCGCCAGTCTGTTGTTCATTCCGCGCACCGTGCTGGGCATCGCCGCGGGCCTGGTGTTCGGCTTTGTCTGGGGCACGGTGTGGGCGCTCACTGGCGCCATGCTGGGCGCGGCCGCCGGGTTCGCGCTCACGCGCTGGCTTGGCGCAGGCGGCATGCTCGACACGTCTCCGGGCATCGGCCGCCTGGTGCAGCGCGCCGAAGATGGCGGCTGGCGCGCCGTCGCCATCCTGCGCCTGACGCCGTTGCCGCATGGCGTCGCCAACACGCTGCTGGCGATGACTAACCTGACTTGGCGCGATTACCTGCTGGGCTCTTTCGCCGGCATGTTGCCCATGACGCTGGCGCAGGTCGAAGTTGGCGCAGCCGGTGGCGCGGTGCTGGATGGGCGCGGCCCCTGGCTGCTGGCCTGCCTGTTCCTGGCGGCGGGCCTGCTCGCCACCTTCCTGCTGAAGCGCGTGGGCGCAAAGCGGGGTTCGCAATCGGATCAGGACCCACTAGGCTAGGCCCATGTCGATCTGGGGCAAGGTGAGTGGCGTGGGCGCCGGTTTTCTGGTGGGCGGGCCGCTGGGTGCGCTTGTCGGCGCCGTGGCCGGGCATTTTATCTTCGACCGTGAATCCGATCCCAGCGTGGTCTTTACCATCGCCATCGTCGCCTTGTCGGGCAAAATGGCGCGCGCCGATGGCGTCATCAGCGATCGCGAGTTCGACATCTTCCGCAGCGTCTTCGGCATGGCGCCGCAGGAAGAAGCCCATGTGCGGCGCATCTTTCACCTCGCCCGCCAGGACATAGTCGGTTACGAAGCCTATGCGGCGCAGATCGCCCGCCTGTTTGCGGGAAGGCCGTCGCTGCTGGAAGACGTGCTCGATGGCTTGTTCGAAATCGCCAAGGCCGATAGCGTGCTGCATCCGGGCGAAGCGGCCTTCCTGGAACGGGTGGCGGAAATCTTCGGCTTCGCGCCGGGCGAATTCCGCCGCATTCGTGCCAGCCATTTCGCGCTGGAGCTGACCGATCCCTATGTCATTCTTGGTCTGGCCTATGACGCGAATGACGACGAACTCAAGCAGACATATCGCCGCCTGGTGCGCGAAAACCATCCCGACAGCCTGATGGCGCGCGGCGTGCCACCCGAGTTTGAAAAGCTGGCCAACGACAAGCTGGCCGCGATCAACACGGCCTATGAGAAGATCCAGGCGGAGCGGGGGCTCAAATGAAGCGCGTCGAGATGCCGTCCCCCAACCACGATGAGCGCAACGCGCCCATCGACATGCTGGTGCTGCATTATACCGGCATGACCAGCGCGCAGGCGGCGCTGTCGCGTCTCACCGACCCGGCGTCGAAGGTTTCGGCGCATTACACCATCGACGAGGACGGCACCATTTACGCGCATGTGCCGGAGGGCCGGCGCGCCTGGCATGCGGGCGTGTCGCACTGGGCCGGCACCACCGACATCAATGCCCGCGCCATCGGCATCGAGATCGTCAATCCCGGCCATGAATTCGGCTATCGCCTGTTTCCGGAAGACCAGATCGCGGCGCTGACCACGCTGTGCCATTCCATCCTGGTGCGCCATCCGATCCCGTCGGCGCGCGTGCTTGGTCATAGCGACGTCGCGCCCGCGCGCAAGGACGATCCGGGCGAGTATTTTCCCTGGGCGCGGCTGGGCAAGGCGGGCATCGGCCTGTGGCCAGAGCGCAAGCCCAGCAATCTTGGCGCGGAGTCGCTGGCCCGGTTTGGTTATGATCCCGATGCGCCGCTAGACAAGGTCATCACTGCCTTCCAGCGCCATTTCCGTCCCAACCTGCTGAACGGGCTATGGGATGAAGAGTGTGCCGAGTTGCTGCACGGGCTGCTGGATAAGTTCAGCCGTCCCGCGCTATAACCCGCCGTCAGATGGCCGGGTGACCGCGGGCTTCGCAAGAGGTTCGAGGAAAGTCCGGGCTCCACGGAGAAACGGTGCCGGTTAATGGCCGGCGGGGGCGACCCCAGGGACAGCGCCACAGAAATCAAACCGCCGAATTCCCCAACACTTCGGTGAAACGGGAATGGCAAGGTTGAAATGGTGCGGTAAGAGCGCACCGCGCGACTGGCAACAGAAGCGGCACGGCAAGCCCCACCGGGAGCAAGACCAAATAGGGACGGCAGGTTGCGTTTTCCGCGTAGCCGTCCGGGTCGGTCGCGAGAGGTGTGGGGCAACTCACATCCCAGAGGAATGGTCACCCCTTGTTGCGTCTTTTGGCGCAAGAAGGACAGAACCCGGCTTACAGGCCATCTGATGCTTTCTTTTTTACCCCCTCCGCCCTTGGCTGGCTTAATCGGCTTCGCCTGGCCAGCTACGGGCACCTCTCCTTTTCATACGCTTCGCGCAGAAGGGGAGGCGAGCCTCTGCCCTAGCGGGTGGTCGCGCCACGGCTTCGCTGCGGCGCTCGATATTTCTGGAAAATCTTAGTTGGGAAGCGAAAACGCGTAGAGCATGTTGCCTGCCGTGACGGCGACGAACTGCTTGCCGTTCGCCGAATAGCTCACCGGCGCGCCTGCCATGGCGCCAGCGGCGCGGAAATTCCACAGCAGCTTGCCGCCCTGGGCGTCCAGCGCCACCATCTGGCCATCTGCCAGCGTGGCGAAGACCACGCCGCCGCGCGTCGCCAGCAGACCCCGCACCTCCGCGATCATGGCGCTCTGCCACAACACCTTGCCGCTGCGCGAATCCACCGCCGCGACGGCCTTGCCCAGCCCGGCATAGAGAATGGTGCTGCTGCGGTCAAAAGACAGTACGGGCATTGCGATCCGTTCCTTGGACAAGGATTGCGTCAGAACGGGCTTGCCGCTGGCGCGGTCCAGCAAGGTGAGCAACCCATCGCGGCCCAGATGCAGCAACAGCGCGCGCTTGTCCCGTTCCGCTAGCAGAACGGAGTCGCCGCCCGCGCCCGCCGCCAGCTTATGCGTCCACGCCACTGCGCCGGTGTTGGCATTTAGCGCAAGAATGGCGTCGCTGTTGGGGACATCATTGCTGATGCGCGCGGTGCTCCAGTAGAGCATTGTGTTCTGCGCTTCATAGGCGCCCATCATTGCTGTCATCCCGCCCGATGCGTTGGCGGGCGCGGTGTCGAAACGCCAGAGCGGCTTGCCGGTGGCGGGGTCGAAGGCTTCCAGCCAGCCGCGCGCCTTTCCGCCCGCGCCCGCCACACCCGTCACCACGCGTGTGCGGAGCGCCAGCGGCGCGCCGGTCATGGCGGTGCCGTCCAGCGTGCTAGCGGTCTGGCGTTCCCACAATTGCCGCCCGGAATTCGCATCGAGCGCGATCAGCTTGTTGTCGGCGGTGCCGGCAAAGACGCGGCCATCCAGCACGGCCACGCCGCGATTGCCGCCGGGCATGGCGGGATTGTCCAGCACTGGCCGGCGTTCGAAACGCCAGATGGGAATGCCGCTTTGCGCGTCGAAGGCGTAAGTATTGCCCGCCGCGCCCGAGACATAGATCACCCCGTCCACCACCAGCGGCGTGGCGGCGGTAGCGCCGTCGCCCAGGCTGGCGCTCCAGCGCGCCTGCAGCCGCGCCGCGCCTATCGCATTGATGGCGGCCAGGGCGGAGAAATTGCTGCCGTCCAGCCCGCCGCGTTGCGTCACCCAGTTGCGGACATCCGGCGCGGCGATGCGCGGATAGGCCAGTACCGCAGGTGGTATCAGCTTCACCGTCTCCGCCAGGTTGCGCGCCTTGCGCTGCGACAGATAGGCTATGATGTCGTCTGTTTCCGGCTCGCTCAGCGGAAGCGGCAGCATCGGATTGACGGCGCTGGCGACAGAGCGGATAGCGTCCTTCTGCAGGATCGCCAGTTTGCCGTCGCGCTGCTTGAGGTGCAGCGTGAACAGGTCTTCGCCCCGCACGATGCCCGACACGCGTGGCCCCTGTGCCATCGTCACGGTGACGAAACGCTGCGGCATCGGTTCGTGCTTCAGGGCGTTGCGGATGTCGATGGGCGTCTTCAATCCCGCCACCGACAGGTCCGACGCCAGATCGCGACCCAGGCCATCCACTTCATGGCAGGCGGTGCAACCGCCGCGGCCGAAGAACAGTATCTCGCCCGCGCGCGCATTGGCGGCGGCGACCAGCGGCGTCGGCGCCGCCTCACCGGCGATCAGGCCGCGAACATAGCTGACGATGCGCCAGGTGTTGTAGTCCGACAGCGCCGGGAAGCCCGGCATCTTCGTTTCGGGAATGCCGTCGCGGATGATGCGGAACATGGCGACGTCATCGGTGGCACGGCTCAAGGTGCGGTTCAGCGGCAAGCCCGTACCGCCGACGCCCGCGCCGCCGTGACAGGAAACGCAGGTGGAATCGTAGATCACTTTGCCCGCGATGGCGGCATCGGTATCGCCCACGAAGGGATTGGCCGCCGGCGCATCCTGCGCCAATGCCAGGGCCGCCGACAGCGCCAGCCCGAAAGCGGCGAAAGAGATTAGAAGCGCGCGCATCGGAAAGTCTAGACGCCCGCTTTCTTCGCCGGTACTTCACCGATGGCCGACCAGTCCTTGTCCTGCCAGCCCCAGCGCACCGCTTCGTCGTAATTGGTCTTCAGCAGGTCGGCGGTGGGCAGCGTCATGCCCAGCTCTTCCGCCGCCGCGCGCGCCAGATTGACGTCCTTCAGCCCCAGCGTCAGAGCGAAGCCCGCTGGTTCATACTGCCGGTCCAGCACCATCTGGCCGTAATTCTTGAACACCGCGCCGGTGAAGAGACGCCCCGCCAGCACATCGTGAAACAGGGCCGGATCGACGCCGCCCTTACGCAGCAGGGCGAAGGCTTCGCCCGTCACCTGCATCTCGCTGGCGATCATGAAGTTGCCCGCGAGCTTGAACAGATTGGCTTTCTCGGCGGCGTCGCCCACCGGCACGGTGCGGCTGCTGATCTGGTCCAGCACCGGCTGCATGGTGGCGATCGCGGCGGCGTCGCCGCCCGCCACCAGCACCAGCTGCGCCGCCGCAGCCATTTCGGGGCGGCCAAACACCGGCGCGGAAATATAGGCCAGACCGGCCTTGGCGTGCGCTGCCTGCAATTCGCGGGCGAGGGCGGCGGAAATCGTCGCCAAATTCACATGGATCAGGCCCTTGGCGGCGCGATCTAGCAGCGGCCCGGCGAAACCGACCTCGCGCATCACCGCGTCGTTGGAGAGCATGGAAAAGATCGCGTCGCCCTGCATGGCGTCTTGGGGCGTGGCGGCGGCCAGGGCGCCCTTGGCCACCAGCGCCTGCATCGGGGCGGGCGAGCGGTTCCACACCGTGACCGTGTGCCCGGCTTCCAGCAGATTGGCCGCGATATGGCCGCCCATCCGGCCCAAACCAAAAAAACCAATATTCATGCCGCGCTCCCCGTCCTTCGTCCGAATTATGGCTGCCGCTGCCCGGCGTTGGGCGCACCATAACGCCGGTCCGGGCCGGGTCGAGGGCGGAGGCGTTAACCTTTCGTTTACACAGGTAACGACACTCTTACGGCGTTGCGTTTTTGTTCCGGGAACCGCAACCCTTGGGGGGTAGGCCGGAGTCAAAATCTAACCAAGCCACTCAAAAATATAGGATTTTGGTTTGACCGGCAATCTTATCCCATGCTATCCCATGCTGTCCCATGGACCTGAAAAGTCCGCCTTAGCCGCCGCCGGGGGTCCGTCGGCCTGAGGGCGTGGGGTAGGGGGTATCTGCTTGCCATGACCATCCCGGTCCAGCCATTCATCACGACGTTCGCGGGCTCGCTGGATGCGAAGGGCCGGGTGTGCATCCCGGCCGCCTATCGCACCATCCTGACCGCGCAGGGCACGCCCGGCGTCTATGTCACACCCAGCTTTATCGATGCGGCGCTGGATTGCTTCGGCCAGTTGCTGCTCGATGAAACCGCCGCGCGCCTCGCCGCGCAGGATCCCTTCCTGTCGCCGTCCTTCGACGACGAAGCCACCACGCTGATCGCGCGCACCCACATTCTGACGCCAGATGAAAATGGCCGCGTCCGTTTGCCCGACGCGCTGATCGAACATGCGGTGCTAAAAGACCGCATCGTTTTTGCCGGCAAGGTGAAGAAATTCCAGATCTGGGATGCCGAACGCTACGCGGCGCTGGAGGCCGAAGCGGTGGCCCGCATGAAGGCGCGCTATGCCGAAGGGCGCGGCACATGAGCGGAGCCCACTTAGGCAAACATCTTCCAGTGATGCTGAACGAAGTGATCGCGGCCCTCGCGCCCCGCGATGGCGCGCATTACATCGACGGCACCTTTGGCGGCGGCGGCTATACCCAGGCCATTCTCGAAGCCGCCGATTGCCGCGTACTGGGTATCGACCGCGACCCCGCGGCCATCGCCCGCGGCCAGGATCTGGTGAAGCGCTTTGACGGCCGCCTGACGCTGGTGGAAGGCGAGTTCAGCCGCATGGACGAATTCGCGTCACAGACCGATGGCGTCGTGCTCGATCTCGGCGTCTCGTCCTTCCAGTTCGACCAGCCAGAACGCGGCTTCTCCTTCCGCGAGGATGGCCCGCTGGATATGCGCATGAGCCTGTCCGGCATGAGCGCCGCCAATTTCGTCAACAGCGCCAATCATCCCACGCTGGCTTCGGTCATCGCCCGTCTCGGCGAAGAGAAGAACGCTCGCCGCATCGCCACCGCCATCATCGCGGCGCGCCCGGTCACCGGCACGGCGCAGCTCGCCGCCATCGTGTCGGAAGCGCAGGGCCCCGCCGCGCTGCGCTTTCCCATTCATCCCGCTACCCGCACCTTCCAGGCGCTGCGCATCCATGTGAATGACGAGCTGGGCGAACTGACGCGCGGGCTGGAAGCAGCGCAGAGCGTGCTGAAGCCGGAAGGCCGTCTGGTGGTGGTCTCGTTCCACAGCCTGGAAGATCGCATCGTCAAGCAGTTCCTCAGCGGCCGTTCCGACACCGCGCCGCGCGCCTCGCGCCACATGCCGGACGCCGCCGCGCCCGCGCCGCTGTTTCATCTCCTCACCGCCAAGGCCCGCGTTCCGGGTGGGGCCGAGATCGCCGCCAATCCCCGTGCCCGTTCCGCCAAGCTGCGGGCCGGCGAAAAACTTGCCGCATAGGAGCCGCCATGGTCCGCATGCTCAACATCGCCTGTGTCGTTCTGATCACCCTGACGGTGCCGGTGCTCTACAACATTTCCGAGCGCACGCGGGTGACGCGGCTGGAACTGAACCGGGCCGAGCAGCAGATCGCCAAGCAGCGCCGCGCCATCGCTGTGCTAGAAACCGAATGGCAGAGCGTCGCCGCCCCCAGCTGGGTGCAGCATTTTGCAGGCCTGCAGGGCATGAACGACGCCGCCTCGGTCCAGCTTTCCGCTTTCGAACAGTTGCCGCATCGCGGCGAGAATGCGCCGCTGAACGGCAGCCCGGTGCGCAACGCCAGCGCCGAAGTTTCCACCATCTCCACCACCCAGCA
>CANFDA010000044.1 GCA_947445215.1 Alphaproteobacteria bacterium
GACCGGCGCTGCGGGTCTTGAGATCGTGCACATTTTTCACGGCGGGATGGTTGGCGATGATCTGGACGATGCGGGCGCGTGTTTCATCCGGCAGCTCGCGGTCCATCAACTGATCCAGACTGTCGCGGCCGACGCGCCAGGCGCTGTGCAGCAGCAGCGCCGCCACGCCCAGCGCCAGCACAGGATCGGCCCACAACCAGCCGAACCAGCCCGCCAGCAGGATCGCCAGGATCACCGCGACATTGCCTGCCAGATCGCCCGCATAATGCGCGCGGTCGGCGCGGATGGCGGTGGAGCGCGAGGCGGCGACAGCGCGATTCTGGTACACGACCAGCATTGCCGTCAGGGCGATGGAAACGCCCATCACCGCCAGCGCCGCGCCGGAATGTTCGATGGGCGCGGGGTCGAGCAGCCGCTCCACCGACTGCACCAACAGGAACAGGGCCGAAGCGGCGATGAAGGCGCTCTGCACCAGGCCCGCCAGCGGCTCGGCCTTGCCATGGCCGAAGCGGTGCTCGCGGTCGGCGGGGGTCAGCGCCTGGCGGATGGCGGCGTAATTGACGGCGGAGGCCAGCAGGTCGAGGCCGGAATCGGCCATGGAGGCCAGCATCGCCACCGAGTTGGAGGCGAGGTAGGCGCCTGCCTTCAGCGCCGTCAGGACCAGCGCCACGCAGATCGAGGCGATTGCGGCGCGGCGCATCAACAGTGCGGATTTTTCGGAACTCTCCATGACGGCGTGGTAGCAGAAAAAGCCGTTTCTGGCATGGCTGTTTTCAGGTTAGCCTTGCGACTGCTTTTCAGACCGAGGATCAAATGCGCGCGAAATTTTTGGCCCTTGCCGTGGCGCCTGTGCTGTTCATGGCGGTATCGGCCAGCGCCGATGAAGGAATGTGGACCTTCGACAATTTCCCGTCCGCCGCCGTTCGCCAAAAATACAATGTCGATGTCACGCCCGCCTGGCTGGGCCGGGTGCAGAACGCTGCGGTGCGGCTGTCGTCGGGCTGCTCGGCGTCCGTCGTTTCGCCCAATGGCCTGGTGCTGACCAACCATCATTGCGTCCGCGACTGCGTTGCGGCGCTGTCCACGGCGCAGGTCAATTACATCAAGGACGGCTTCCAGGCGACGCGACGCGCGGACGAGAAGCTCTGCCCCGGCATGCAGGCCGAAATCCTCACCCGCATCGGCGACGTGACGGAGCGCGTCATCAAGTCAGGTGTGGGCCGCACCGGCCAGGATTTCGTGCGCGCCCGCGATGGCGAGATGGCGGCGATTGAAAAGGAAGGCTGCGCGGGGCGCGAAGCTCAGTATCGCTGCCAGGTGATCTCGTTCTATCAGGGCGGCCAGTACAAGCTCTATGAGTACCGCAAATACGCCGATGTGCGGCTGGCGGCTGCGCCGGAAGCGCAGGCGGCCTTCTTCGGCGGCGACCCCGACAATTTCAACTTCCCCCGTTATGACCTGGATTTCGCCTTCCTGCGGCTTTACGAAAACAGCCAGCCCATGGCGACGCCTGCGCATCTTTCCTGGCGCAGCAGTGCGCCGAAGGATGGAGAGCCGGTTTTCGTCGCGGGCAATCCCGGCACCACCCAGCGCCTGCTCACCGCCGAGCAATTGGAAGCGCTGCGCGACCGAGCGCTGCCCGCCACGCTGATGTTCTATTCCGAATTGCGCGGGCGGCTGATCCGCTTCTCGTCTGAAAGCGCCGAGAACCGCCGCATCGCCGAGGACAATCTGTTCAGCATCGAGAACAGCTTCAAGGCGCTGTCGGGCCAGCAAAAGGCGCTGATTGATCCGGCGCTAATCACCGCCAAGCGCAAGGCCGACGCCAAACTGAAGGCGCGCGTCGCCGCCGATCCCAAGCTGATGGCCGACATCGGCGATCCATGGGGCGAGATCGCCACGGCGCAAACGTCGTATCGCGCGCTCTATGACCAGTACACGATGCAGGAAACGCGCGGCGGCTTCCGTTCCGAGCTGTTCTCCTATGCCCGATCCCTGGTGCGGGCGGCGGAAGAGCAGACCAAGCCCAATGCCGAGCGTCTGCCCGGCTATACCGACAGCCAGCTGGCGCTGCTGGAAAAGCAGGTGCTGGACCCATCGCCGGTCTATCCGGCGCTGGAACAGGCTTCGCTGGAATTCTGGCTTTCCAAGCTGCGCGAATATCTGACGGCGGATTCGACCGCCACCCGCACCTTCCTGGGCAAGGATTCGCCGGAAGTGCTGGCGGCGCGGCTAGCCAAGTCCGGGCTGGGCGATCCCGCCTTGCGGCGCAGGTTGTGGGAAGGCGGCGCGGCGGCCATCAAGGCGTCGAACGATCCCATGATCCGTTTCGTGCTGGCGACCGACGCTGCCAGCCGCGCCATCCGCGAGGAATGGGAAACGCGCGTCAGCGGCCCGGTGGACCGCGCCGCGCAGCGGATCGCGCGGGCCCGCTTCGCCGCTTACGGCACCAGCGCCTATCCCGACGCGACATTCTCGCTGCGTCTCAGCTACGGAAAGGTCGGCGGTTGGATGAATAACGGCGTCGCGGTGGCACCGTTCACCCGCTTCGCCGGATTGTGGCAACGCGCCACCGGCCAGTTTCCCTTCAACCTGCCCAAGCGCTGGGAGAGCGGCCAGTCCCGCGTCAACGGCGACACCGTGTTCAACTTCGTCAGCGACAACGACATCATTGGCGGCAATTCCGGTTCTCCGGTAATCGATGCCAATGGGGGGGTGGTCGGCCTAATCTTCGACGGCAACATCGACAGCCTGGGCGGCGCCTTCGGCTTCGATCCCGCCGTGAATCGCGCCGTGTCGGTGGCGACATCGAGCATCACCGAAGTGCTGGAGAAGATGTACGAGAACAAGGCGCTAGTGGCAGAGCTGACGGCCGCGCGCTAGGCGAGCCCTTCGGCCGCCAGCGCCGCACGCACGCCGGTCCGCGCCGCCATGTGCGCCTTGTATTCGTAGAGGCGTTTCAGGTCGGAAATATCGATCTTCATGTTCTCCGCCCAGCGCAGCATCACATAGAGATATGCGTCGGTCGGACAGAAGGAAGCGCCCATCAGGAAAGCGTGGTTCAGCCGCTTGTTGATGAAGCTGAGGCGATTGAGGATTTTCTCGCGCGCGGCTTGTGCAACCTCGGGGCTTGGGTTGCGGAACAGGGGCGAGAAGGATTTGTGGATTTCGGTGCTGATGAAGGCCAGCCATTCCAGCAGGCGGTAACGCTCCAGACCCTCATGCGTCAGGCCCGCCTTGTCGCCAATATACATCAGCAGCGCCACATTCTCGGTCAGCAACTCGCCATTCTCCAGCGCAAGCGCCGGGACATAGCCCTTGGGATTGATGCCGAAGAAATCGTGGCCGCTTTCGGTCTTGTGGTCCTTCAGGTTGACCTTTTCCAGCGACAGCTTGAGACCGCCCTCGGCGGCTACGATGTGCGAGGCGAGCGAACAGGCGCCGGGGAAATAATAGAGCTTCATGGAATGATCCTTTGGCTGGGGCGTAGTTCCGATATGAGGTCCGTTTCGGATATCGCCAGAGGCAACCGAAAATTTCTCAGGGAAAATATCGCTCCGTCGTCCAGGCCACACCGGCGCTGTCGCGCGCATACACCAGCCGGTCATGCAGGCGGAAGGGACGATCGCGCCAGAACTCGATGCGATTGGGGTTCAATCGCCATCCCGTCCAATGCGGCGGCCGCGGCACAGTCCCGAAACCGTATTTGAGCGCGAATTCGGCGATGCGCTTCTCGAACACGAAACGCCCCTCTATGGGCCGCGATTGATCGCTGGCCCAGGATCCAATCTGGCTGTCCTTGTGGCGAGTGGCGAAATAGGCGTCGGCTTCCGCGTCTGTAACCTGTTTGATCGCGCCTTGCACCCGCACCACCTTGCGCAGGCTCTTCCAGTGGAAGTTAAGCGCCGCGCGCGAATTGGCCGCCAACTCGCCGCCCTTGATGCTCTCGCTGTTGGAATAGAAGACGAAGCCGCTATCTACGCCCTTGAGCAGCACCATCCGGACATTGGGCGCGCCGCTCGCGTCGGCGGTGGCTAGCGCCATGGCGTTGGCGTCGTTGGGCTCGGATTTTTCGGCCTCCACCAGCCAGTCACGGAACAGGGCAATGGGATCAGCGGCGGGCGCGATGCCGCCATCATCCAAGGGTCCGCCCATTTCCATCGTCATGGCGATTGCCTACCACCTCCGGCCTTGGCACTCTAGACGCCGACCATGCGCATTCTTCACATAACGGCTCTGTGCCTGTCTTTCGCCCTGACCGCCTGCGCCGCCGAAAGCGGGGCGCAGCTTTCCGCCACTTTCGACACGGGCGTGGCCGCCTATGTCTCGGGCGACAAGGCGGGGGCCTTTGCGATCTGGAGCCGGATTACCGACCAGGACCTGGCCGCCATGCGCAACGTGGCCATGATGCTGCGCAAGGGCGACGGGGTAAAACAGGACACTGCCAAGGCCGCCGCCATTTACCACCGCGCCGCCGAGGCCGGGCTGCCCACCGCCCAGGCCGACCTGGCCGACATGCTGCTGCGGGGCGAAGTCGGCGCACCCAACCCCAAGGCCGCCCTGCCCCTGTTGCAGGCGGCGGCGGAGGCCAACCACCCCATGGCCCAGTACCAGCTGGGCCAGATGTACGAGACCGGCCAGGACGGGCTCGTGCCGCTGGATATAGAGGCGGCACGCAAGCTCTATGTCACCGCCGCCGGGTTCGGCGTGAAGGAGGCGGGCGACCGACTGAAGGTCATCGGCCTGCCCATCGCGCCGCCGCCGCTAGCCGCGCCTTAGCGAAAGCGCCCCCTTAGCGAAACAAAGGGGTGGTCCCTATATTGGGGACAGCAGATTCGCCCCGCGCGCCGCGAGGCGCGCCATTAGATTGACAGACCATGCGTGACCCCTACGAAGTCCTCGGCGTGCCCAAGAATGCCGGCGAGGCGGACATCAAGAAAGCCTTCCGGGCGCTGGCCAAGAAGCACCATCCCGACAAGCATGCCGGGGATGCCGGGGCGCAGAAGAAGTTTCAGGAAATCTCCGCCGCCTATGACATTCTGGGCGACAAGGACAAGCGCGGCCAGTTCGATGCCGGGGCCATCGGCAATGACGGCAACGCCAAAGGCTTCGATCCGCGCGGCGGCTTCCGCCAGGGCTCTCCCTTTGGTTTCGGCGCTGGCGGCGGCGGCAACAAGGATTTCCATTTCAGCTTCGACGACGCCCCAGGAGGCGGTGGGGCGGGCGGCGGTGGCTTCGAGGACATTCTCGCCAGCATGATGGGCGGTGGCCGCCGCCAGTCGCGGGCCGCTGCGGGTCAGGATTTCACCGCCGCTGTCACCGTCAGCCTGTCCGAAGCGGTCAGCGGCGGCAGCCGCCGCATCGCTCTGGCAAATGGCGAGCAGATCGACGTCAAGATTCCGGTGGGCGTCACCAACGGCCAGACCATCCGGATTAAGGGCCGTGGCGGCCCGGGCCATGGCGGCGGGCCCAATGGCGATGTGCTGTTGCAGGTCGCGGTGGCGGCACATCCCTTCATCGCCCGGGACGGCAACGACCTGCGCATGGACCTTCCCATCTCGCTCAAGGAGGCGGTGGCGGGCGGCAAGGTTCCCGTCCCCACCCTGTCGGGCACCCTGTCCCTGAGCGTGCCGGAAGATTCCAACAACGGCTCCACCCTGCGCCTGAAGGGCAAGGGCGTTCCGGCCCATGGCCGGGTCGAAGCCGGGGACCTGTATGTGCGCCTTGTCATCACCCTGCCCGACAAGGCCGATCCGGCCCTGAAAGCCTTTGTGGAGAACTGGGATACCAGCTATGACCCCCGGGCCAAACTACGCTGAATCATGAGATTTCGGCTGGCGAATCGCCTCCCCAAGCGGGTAAAATCCCGGCTTATTCGGAGAATAAGAAATGGCGTTTGAGGGCCTGATGAAAGGCAAGCGTGGGCTCGTCATGGGCGTCGCCAACCAGCATTCCATCGCCTGGGGCATTGCCCAGGCGCTGCACGAGGCTGGGGCCGAGCTGGCCTTCACCTACCAGGGCGACCTGTTCAAGAAGCGCGTCCTGCCGCTGGTCGAGCCGCTGAAGCCCGGCGCCCTGCTGGATGTCGATGTCACCGACACCGCCTCGCTGGACGCCGCCTTCGTCGAACTGGGCAAGGTCTGGGACAGACTGGACTTCATCGTTCACTGCATCGCCTTTTCCGACAAGGAGCAGCTCAAGGGGCGCTACATCGACACCACGGCGGACAATTTCCGCCTGACGCTGGACATCAGCTGCTACTCCTTCACCGCCGTGGCGCAGCGCGCCGAGAAGATGATGACCAAGGGCGGCTCGATGGTGACGCTGTCGTATTACGGCGCCGAGCAAGTGATGCCGCACTACAACGTCATGGGCGTCGCCAAGGCGGCGCTGGAAGCATCCGTGCGTTACATGGCGGAGGACCTGGGCAAGAAAGGCATCCGCGTCAATTCGATCTCGGCGGGCCCGATCAAGACCCTAGCCGCCAGCGGCATCGCCGATTTCCGCTATATCCTGAAGTGGAACGAGTACAACTCGCCCTTGCGCCGCAACGTCACCCAGACCGAGGTCGGCAACTCCGCCCTCTTCCTGCTGTCCGACCTGGGCAGCGCCGTCACCGGCGAGAACCTGCATGTCGATGCGGGCTATCACGTGGTCGGCATGAAGGCGGTCGATGCGCCGGACATCAGCGTGAACAAGGAATGAGCTACAACAGCTTCGGCCACCTGTTTCGCGTCACCACTTTTGGTGAAAGCCACGGGATCGCGCTGGGCTGTGTCGTAGATGGCTGCCCGCCGGGCATTGTCCTGACCGAGGCTGACATCCAGCCCTGGCTGGACAAGCGCAAGCCCGGCACATCGAAGTTCGTCACCCAGCGGCGCGAGAGCGACACGGTGCAGATTCTCTCCGGGGTCTTCCAGGACGAGCGGATGAAGAAACAGGTGACCACCGGCGCGCCCATCGCGCTGCTGATCCGCAACGAGGACCAGCGGTCGAAGGATTATGGTGAGATCCGCGACAAGTTTCGTCCCGGCCATGCCGACTACACCTATCTTGCCAAGTATGGCGTGCGCGATTATCGCGGCGGCGGACGTTCCAGCGCGCGCGAGACCGCGGCGCGGGTGTCGGCGGGCGCAGTGGCGCGCAAGGTTCTCGATTCATTGTTCAAGAAAGTCACCGTGCGCGGGGCGCTGGTCGCCATCGGCGCGAAAGAGATCACCCGCGCCAACTGGGACTGGGCGGAAGTGAACAACAACGCCTTTTTCTGCCCCGACGCCGAAGCGGTGCCGGGCTGGACCAAGTACATGGAAGCCCTTCGCAAGAAGGGCTCGTCAATCGGTGCGGTGATAGAATTGGTGGCCGACGGCATTCCTGCCGGCTTGGGCGCGCCGATCTATGGCAAGCTGGACAGCGAGTTGGCGAGCGCCCTGATGAGCATCAACGCCGTCAAGGGCGTGGAGATCGGCGACGGCTTCGCGGCCGCGCGCCTGAGCGGCGAAGAGAATGCCGACGAGATGCGCAAAGGCAAGAACGGCCCGAAGTTTCTGTCGAACCATGCCGGCGGCGTTCTGGGCGGCATTTCATCGGGCCAGCCGGTGGTGGCGCGCTTCGCGGTCAAGCCGACATCTTCGATTTTGACGCCCCGCAAGACGATCGATGTCAGCGGTGCGGAAACCAGCATCGTCACCAAGGGCCGCCACGATCCCTGTGTCGGCATCCGCGCCGTGCCGGTGGGCGAAGCGATGATGGCCTGCGTGCTGGCCGACGCGGCGCTGCGGCACCGGGCGCAGGTCGGCTAAGGCCGCTACTTCCAGTTCAGCGTATACGCGACTTCCGGGCCCAGCCAGAATTGCGGCTCGGACGGCTGCTCCACCTTCATCTCCGTCTCGCGCTTGGCCACGCATGCGTCGACGCGCGTCGCCAGTTCCGAGAAGTTCGAGGACTGGTCGATTTGCTGGATGATGCAGACGTCGAAGAAGGTGAACTCATCCTGTTCGCCGCAGCCGAACGAGGTGCGGTCGCCCCGCGCCGCCGTCAGGATAATGCGCTTGGGGCCCTTCATGGCGCCGATGAACTGGCCCGCGAAGCAGGACGAGATCACGGCCACGGAGGGGCGGTCGCCGCAGGCGACATCGATCAGGTCGGCCATCGGCGGCGGATCGACCAGGCGGTTGCCGACGATGATGCCCTGCTGTGTGCCATGCGATGTGATGTAGAGCAGGCAGCCGCCCAACGTCTTGCGCGCCAGGTTGGACAGGCCATAGGTGATGGCCTCGCCGGTGGTGGGCAGCACTTCCTGGCCGGGATAATTGTTCGGCCTGACTGAGAATTGCAGCATGTTTTCCTGCCGGAAGCCGATGGAGAGCAGCTTCTTCGCGATCTCGCGGCGGCCATTGTCGAAGACTTCCGATGGCTGGCCATTTTGCGCCCGCCAATCGCCCGCGATGACGATGGCGGCCCAGTCGGCGAACAGCGGCTCCGGCGCTTCGGCTTCGCGCGGCAGCAGCGGATAGGCGAACCAGCCGATCACGGCAACGGCGATGACGGCGCCCGCGGCGGCCAGGATTTGTTTCAGTTTCATCGGTTGAAGCCACCCATCACTTCAATATTCGTCGAGAAGAGGAATTGGTCCACCGGGGTGACGATGCCCGGGACGAACCCCGCCGCTGCCAGGATGGCCGCGTCGCGGGCGAAGGTGGCGGGATCGCAGGAAACATAGGCGACGCGCCGGATTTTGGACGCCGCCAGGGCCTTGCACTGCGCCTTGGCTCCGGCGCGGGGCGGGTCCAGCACCACCGCGTCATAGGCGTTCAATTCCAGCACCGTCAGCGGCGCCTTGAACAGGTCACGCACTTCGGTGGTGACGGGCTTCAATCCCTTGCCGTGCTTGGCGGCGGCGGCCAGCGCCGCCAGCATGGGCTTGTCGCCTTCCACCGCATGCACCTTGGCGCGCGCGGCCAGCGGCAGGGCGAAGGTACCAAGGCCGCAGAACAGGTCGGCGACCATTTTTGCCTTGCCGGTGAAGGCCAGCACCATCTGCTGCAAGGCCGCCTCGCCTTCCTTCGTAGGCTGGAGGAAGGCATGCGGCGGCGGCTTCACCGCCACGCCACCCAGCGTCACTTGCGGTGCCGCATCCTCGAACACTGTGTTCTTTTCCAGCAGCAGGCGCGCGATGCCCAGGCCACCCAGCGCCCGCGACAGGGCGGTGACAAGCGCAGGCGTCAGGTTGCGACTCCAGCGAAAGGCGGCGTCGAAGCCATTGTCGCATTCGGTGACGTGCAGCTCGGCGCTTTCACCGACGCCGAAGATGGGCTCCAGGCTGTTGCGCAACTTGCCCACCAGCGCGAACAGGCCGGGCGTGAGGATATCGCACTGGTGCATGTCGATAATGGTGTGGGACTTTGCGGCGTGGAAGCCGATATGCAGGCCCTCCGGCAGGCTCTTGAGCTTGAGGACGGCGCGGCGGCGGGAATGCAGCGGCGACTGAATGAGGTCGCCCACCTCGGCCTTCACGCCCGCCTTGGCCAACGCCGCCACGACGATATCGCGCTTGCCCGCAAGATATTCCGTGGACGGAATATCTTGCGAAACGCAGCCGCCACAAGCAGGGAAGTGACGGCAAGGTGTCATCATGCGCCAGCGTTTAGCATGAAAGCTGGATTCCGCTGGAGTTTATCCTCCGGCTGCGCGCAGCGCAGACCGGGGGACGGGAATGACAAGAAAGAAGCTGGATGGGCGGGTCAAGCCCGCCCATGTGATGTGGGAAGAACCACCCTCCCCTTGAGGGAGGGTCGAAACAATCCGAGCAGCGCGAGGATTTTTCGGGGAGGGGTCACGGTGGAAATCACCCCTCACCTAGCAAAATCCTGGCACTTGGCTTCGCCAAGTGCGGGATTTTGCGTCCTCTCCCTCAAGGGGAGAGGGAAAGGGATTACGCCAGCTTGCCCGCGAGGTGAACCACTTCGGCACCACGGCCCAGCGCGGACAGCACCGTATGAACGATGCCGTCGGCGTTGAGGCCCGCTTCGGCATACATCTTCTCGGGCGTGTCGTGATCCTGGAAGCTGTCGGGCAGCGTCATGGGGCGCACCTTCAGGCCGCGATCCAGCAAGCCGTCATGCGCCATGAAGTGCATCACATGCGCGCCGAAGCCGCCCATGCTGCCTTCCTCGATGGTGATGAGGACTTCGTGTTCCTTGGCCAGGCGGCGGATCATCGCCGTGTCCAGCGGCTTGGCGAAGCGGGCATCGGCGATGGTGGGCGACAGGCCGTAACCGGCCAGGCGTTCCGACGCCAGCAGCACTTCGCTCATGCGGGTGCCGAAGCAGAGTATCGCGATGCCGGTGCCTTCCTTGACGATGCGGCCCTTGCCGATTTCCAGCGCAATGCCCTGCTCCGGGCGAGCGATGCCGGTGCCTTCGCCGCGCGGATAGCGCAGCGCCGACGGGCGGTCGTTGATGGCGACGGCGGTGGCGACCATGTTGACCAGCTCGGCCTCGTCCGACGGCGCCATGATGACGAAGCCCGGCAGCGGCGTGAGATAGGCGATGTCGAAGGAACCAGCATGGGTCGCGCCGTCGGCGCCGACCAGACCGCAACGGTCCATGGCGAAGCGCACCGGCAGCTTCTGGATGGCGACGTCGTGCACCACCTGGTCGTAACCGCGCTGCAGGAAAGTGGAATAGATGGCGCAGAAGGGCTTCATGCCCTCGGTGGCCATGCCCGCCGCAAAGGTCACGCCATGCTGCTCGGCGATGCCGACATCGAAGGTGCGATCCGGGAAGGCCGCGCCGAACAGGTCGATGCCAGTGCCCGACGGCATGGCGGCGGTGATGGCGACGATGCGCGCGTCCCTCTTCGCTTCCGCGATCAGGCTTTCGCCAAAGACCTTCTGATAGGTCGGGGACTGGGGCGTGGATTTCTTCTGCTCGCCGGTCAGCACCGTGAACTTGTTGACCGCGTGCCACTTGTCAGGGGCGGACTCGGCGTGGGCGTAGCCATGACCCTTCTTGGTCACGACATGGATCAGCACCGGGCCGGTGATGGTGTCACGCACATTCTCCAGGATCGGGACCAGGTGATCGAGATTGTGGCCGTCGATGGGACCGACATAATAGAAGCCCAGTTCTTCAAACAGCGTGCCGCCCATCGCCATACCGCGGGCATATTCCTCGGCGCGGCCCGCCATCTTGAACATGCCGCGCGGCAGCATCTTCTTGAAGATGCGCTTGCCGAAATTGCGCAGGCCCGTATAGGACGGGCTCGACACAAGTCGCGCCAGATAAGCGCTCATCGCGCCCACCGGCGGCGCGATGGACATGTCGTTGTCGTTGAGAATGACGATCAGGCGGTTCTTGCCGGCGCCGGCATTGTTCATGGCTTCATAGGCCATGCCCGCGCTCATCGAACCGTCGCCGATCACGGCGATGACATTGTTGTTCTTGCCCAGCAGGTCGCGCGCCGCCGCCATTCCCAGACCGGCGGAGATCGAGGTCGAGGAATGCGCCGCGCCGAACGGGTCGTATTCGCTTTCGCTGCGCTTGGTGAAGCCGGACAGACCGCCGCCGGTGCGCAGGGTGCGCATGCGCGAGCGGCGACCGGTGAGAATCTTGTGCGGATAGGCCTGGTGGCCGACGTCCCAGATGATGCGGTCGTCCGGCGTGTTGAAGACGTAATGCAGCGCCGTGGTGAGTTCGACCACGCCCAGGCTGGAGCCGAAATGGCCGCCGGTGACGGACACTGTGTCGATCAGATCGGTGCGCAGTTCATCGGCGAACTGGCGCAATTGCACCTTTTCCAGCTTGCGCAGGTCGGACGGCAGGTCGACCTGATCCAGCAGCGGCGTCTTGGTATTCGGAATGCTCATTTTTACGACCCAAACACGAAATTCAGGGCGGCTGCGATGCAGCTATGCGCCATGCCCCCAATACGCACGATGGAATTGTGACGGGGATTCGCTGCGGATGCGAGCCCAATCCGGCCGGTGTTCATGCGCCGTCCACCAGTGTGACCGATTCGGCACCATTGGCGCCCAGCACGATCTTTTCCAGGCGGCCTTCGGCGGCCTTCAGCTTGGCCTCGCAATGGGCCTTCAGCGCCTGTCCGCGTTCGTACAGAGCGATGGAATCCTCAAGATCGACCTGGCCCTGCTCCAGGCGGGCAACGATGGTTTCCAGCTCGCGCAACGCCGCCTCGAAGCTGAGACCGGCGACCTCTGGGGCGGCGGTTTTGATCTCGGTGGCGATGGGAAAGTCTCCTGGAACCGGGCGATTGGGGCTGTCGCCAGTCCTTCGCACAAATCCGGTTGCGGCGCATCATGAAATGCGTTGCACCCAGCGCGGCGCTGAAATTTTACCCGGAAGGCCCTAGTTCTGGGGCATGTCCGGGGCGCGCAGTTCGATCCCGCCACGGGGTAGCGATTCTGCCCCCTCCATCACCTGCCGAACCCCCGGCAGGCCCAGAAGGGTGCGAATCTGGCCCAGGGTGGCCAGGGCCCCTTCCACTCCGCCCAGGGCGCTGCGCAGGCCCCCGAACAGGCCGGTGTCGCGGGGGTAGATGCGGAACTGGGCATTGTCCTCGGGCACCCCTGCCAGGCGGGCCGCCGCCCGCGCCGCCGTCCAGAAGCCGCCCATCTCGTCCACCAGGCCCTGGGCCCGGGCATCGGACCCGGTCCAGACCCGGCCGCGCGCGGCGGATTCGACTTGGGCGCGGCTGAGCTTGCGCCCCGCCGCCACCTTGGCGGTAAAGTCGTCATAGATGACGTCGGCCTGGCGGTTCACGGCGTCCCACTGTTCCGGCGTGTAAGGCTTGAAGGCGGAATCCATCAGCGTGTTCTTGCCCACCGCGACTTCCTCGGCGTTGACGCCCGCCAGCCCCAGAGTGCGGCCCAGCGAGACTTTGCCAGTGAGCACACCGATGGAGCCCGTGATGGTGGTGGGCTGCGCCACGATGCGGTCGGCACTGAGCGCGATGAAATAGCCGCCGCTGGCCGCGACGCCGCCCATGCTGACCACCACCTTCTTGCCCGCGGCCTTGGCCTTGTTCACGGCATGGAGGATCTGGTCCGAGGCGGTGACCGAGCCGCCGGGCGAATCCACCCGCAGCACGATGGCCTTGACGTTGCGATCCTTCACCGCTTCGCCAATCGCCTTGGCGAGATCGTCGCTGGCGATGCCTTCATTGCCGCCCAGCCACGAGGTTTCGGCGGTGCCGTCGCGGATTTCGCCAGACGCCTCGACGATGGCGATGGGCGCGCTGAAGGGTTCGGTGCGGCTGCGGACATAGGACGACATCTTCACCGTCTCGGCGCCCGAACCGGCGCGGCGCAGCGCGTCCGCCTTCATGTCTTCGTCATAGCCGGTGCGGTCGATCAACTTGCGCGCGATTGCCTCTTCCGCCAGCTGCGGACTGGCGTCGAGCGCGGCGCGCACCGCGTCCGGCGTCAGCTTGCGGGCGCTGGCGATGGCGGCGACGCCGGTATCGTAGCTGGACTGGGTCAGGCGGGTGAGCTGCTCGCGGTCGGCCGCGCCCATGCCGCGCTCCATGAAAGTGTCGGCGGCGCTCTTGTATTCCTTGCGCTTGGCGATCTGCGGTTCGGCTTCGAACTTGTCGAACAACCCGCGCAGATAGACCTGCCCCAGCGCCGTGCCCGACGGCGAGAACTGGCCCTTGGGCTGCATCCAGATTTGCTCGGCGGCGGACGCCACCACGACATCGCCCAGACCGCGCCCCATGAAGCTGGAAGCGTGGGCCAGGACGAACTTGCCGTCGGCGCGCAGCCGCGCCAGCGACGGCGCCAGTTCCTGCGCCTGCGCCAGCGAGATCGCGCCATTGCCCAGCCGCATCACCACGCCCTTGACGCGCGAATCCTTGCGGGCGTTTTCCAGCGCCAGCACCAGATCCATCACCGTCACCGGCTGCGGCACCAGCAGGCCGGACTGGCCGTTGGAGGAATCCGAGATCGCTTCACGCAGATCCAGCGCCAGCACCATGTTGGACGGCATGCCGTCGCCGCGCGCCAGCGTGATGATCAGGATGATCGAGAAGAGCAGAACCAGCGCGATCACCACCCGGGCGGCGCTGTTGAGGACGGAGAAGAAGACGGACTTCAGCCAAATGAAAAACCTGCCCACGCAATCCTCCGCCCGGTTCGACTTGGGCAGCTATATACACGAAAAGCCCGGCGGAGGACCGCCGGGCTTTCCCTGTGATGAACGAAGACTTTAGTGCTTCAGGGCATCGCGCACGGCATCCTTGGCGCCGCCCACGGCGTTCTGCACCTTGCCTTCCAGCTTGTCGGCGGCGCCTTCGGCCTTGAGCCTGGCGTCGCCGGTGATCTTGCCGGCGGCTTCCTTGATGGCGCCCTTGGCCTGCTTGGCGGCGCCTTCGATACGATCCTTGTGCATGGGGCACTCCTGTAGAGATGGGGTGTCTTGAGAACGGAGCGCCGCCCAAGGAGTTCCAAAAGTAACTTTTTCGCCGTCGGGGCGAACCAAACGGGGTCCAGATCGCGTATAATCCCAGTACGGAACGGAGAGAACCCATGGAACGACGCGCTTTTCTCACCACCCTTCTGGGCGGCGGCGCCACGCTGGCGGCGGGCGGCGGTGCGTTGCTGCTGCGCGACAGTGGCACCCCAGCCATGGCCGCCACCTTCGAAGTCACCAAGACCCAGGCGGAATGGCGCAAGCTGCTCTCCGC
>CANFDA010000045.1 GCA_947445215.1 Alphaproteobacteria bacterium
CGGTCGTGCCCAGCTTCAGCTTCATGCCCTGCTTGGTGAAGGCCTTGGCGGCCATTGCTGAAATCTCTTCGTCTTCCACCGGCATGACGCGGTCCAGCACTTCGACCACGGTCACTTCGGCGCCCAGCGTCTTGTAGAAGCTGGCGAACTCGATGCCGATAGCGCCGGAGCCGACGACCAGCAGAGATTTGGGGAACATGGTGGGCACCATCGCCTCGCGATAGGTCCAAACCAGCTTGCCGTCGGGCTCCAGGTCCGGCAGCGTGCGAGCGCGCGCGCCGGTTGCCAGCACGATGTTCTTCGCGGCGAGTTCAGACGTCTTGCCGTCCTTGGTCACCGTCAGCTTGCCCTTGCCGGCGAGTTTCGCCTCGCCCGGGATGACGGCGATCTTGTGCTTCTTCATCAGGAAGCCGACGCCGTCCGACAATTGCTTGGAGACGCCGCGGCTGCGGGCGACGATCTTCTCGATGTCGAATTTGAAATTGTCAGCCGACATGCCGTACTCGCCCAGGCGGTGCAGCAGGTGCCAGATCTCCGATGAACGCAGCAGCGCCTTGGTCGGGATGCAGCCCCAGTTGAGGCAGATGCCGCCCATGCGGTCGCGCTCGACCACGGCGGTCTTAAGGCCAAACTGAGCGCAGCGGATGGCGCAGACATAGCCGCCCGGTCCACCGCCCACCACGATCACGTCATAGGTGTCAGACATGATCGCTCCTACAACAGCATCGAAGCAGGTTCTTCGATGAACTTCTTCAGGGTTTGCAGGAACTTGGCGGCGGTTCCGCCATCGACGACGCGGTGATCGGCTGACATGGTGACGGTCATCACCGTGGCGATCTCGATCTGGCCGTTCTTGACGATGGGGCGTTTCTCGCCCGCGCCCACCGCGATGATGCAGCTTTGCGGCGGGTTGATGATCGAGGTGAAGTTCTTGATGCCGTACATGCCCAGATTGGAAACCGAGAATCCGCCGCCTTCATACTGGTTTGGCTTGAGCTTCTTGGCCTTGGCGAGGCCAGCCAGTTCCTTCACTTCGTTGCTGATCTCGACCAAGCCCTTGGTCTGGGCCTTCAAGATGATCGGCGTGATCAGGCCGAAATCGAGCGCCACGGCGACGCCGACATCGGCATCCTTGTGTTTTAGGATGGCGGTGTCGGTCCAGGACGCATTCACGTCCGGATACTTCATTAGCGCCATGGCCGACGCCTTCATGATGAAGTCGTTGACCGACAATTTGTAGGCCGGATTCTTGTCCTTGTCCTTCGGCGCGACGGCGTTCATCTTCTCGCGCACCGCCATCAGTGCGTCGAGATTGCAATCCACCGTCAGGTAGTAATGCGGGATGAGCGTCTTGGCCGAGGTCAGGCGCTTGGCGATGGCCTTGCGCATCGAGTCGTGCGGGATTTCCTCGTAGCTGCCCACCGGATAGAGCAGACGCGCATCCGGCAGCGGCGTCACACCGGGGATGCCGCCACCAGCAGCGGCAGGCGCGGCGCCAGCGGCAGGCTTGGCAGCACCCGGCTTGGCATTCTCGACGTCGGACTTGACGATACGGCCACGCGGGCCGGTGCCCGACAGGTCGCCGATGTCGATGCCTTTAGAAGCGGCGATGCGCTTGGCCAGCGGCGAGGCGAAAACGCGCTTGCCATCGTTCTTCGCAGTCGGCGCAGCGGCAGCAGGCACAGCCTCCGCCTTCACAGCGGCGGCGATGTCCTTCATCGCGGCCGGAATATCAACCTTGGGAGCCGCAGCGGCGGCGGGCGTCGCATCCGCCTTCTCGCCCTCGTCCAGCAGGATGGCGATGGGCGCATTGACCTTCACGCCTTCGGTGCCTTCGGCGACCAGAATCTTGCCGATCCGGCCTTCATCGACGGCTTCGAATTCCATCGTCGCCTTGTCAGTTTCGATCTCGGCCAGAAGGGTGCCGGATTTCACGACATCGCCTTCCTTCACCAGCCACTTGGCCAGCTTTCCCTCTTCCATGGTGGGCGAAAGCGCAGGCATCAAAATGTTGGTGGCCATGACTTACGCCTTGTAGGTGACGGATTTGACCGCCGCGATCACGTCATCGACCGTCGGCAGGGCCAGCTTTTCCAGATTGGCGGCATACGGCATCGGTACGTCTTTGCCGTTGACGCGGGTGGGCGGCGCATCGAGGTAGTCGAAGGCCTCAAGCGCCACGACGGCGGCGATGTGCGCGCCGATGGAGCAGACCGGCCAGGCTTGCTCGACGGTGACGATGCGGTTGGTCTTCTTGACGCTCTCGATCACCGTGCCGGTGTCGAGCGGGCGCAGGGACCGGAGGTCGATCAACTCGGCGTCGATGCCCATTTCGGCCAGCTTCTCCACAGCTTCCAGGCAAAGGCCGACGCCGATGGAATAGCTCACCAGCGTCACATCCTTGCCTTCGCGCACCACGCGCGCCTTGCCGATGGGCAGCACGAAATCATCCAGCTTCGGCACCGGGAACGACTTGCTATAGACGATTTCGTTTTCCAGGAAGATGACCGGGTTGGGATCGCGTATGGCGGCCTTGAGCAGGCCCTTGGCGTCGGCGGCGAAATACGGCGCGATCACCTTCATGCCGGGCACATGCGCGTACCAGGACGAATAATCCTGGCTGTGCTGCGCGCCGACGCGGGCGGCGGCGCCGTTGGGGCCGCGGAAGACGATGGGCGACGCCATCTGGCCGCCCGACATATAGCGGGTCTTGGCGGCGGAGTTGATGATGTGGTCCATAGCCTGCATGGCGAAGTTCCAGGTCATGAATTCGACGATGGGCTTGAGGCCATCGAACGCCGCGCCGACGGCGAGACCTGCGAAGCCATGCTCTGTGATCGGCGTGTCGATGACGCGGCGCTCGCCGAATTCCTGCAACATGCCCTGCGAAATCTTGTAGGCGCCCTGATATTCGGCGACTTCCTCGCCCATCAGGAACACCAGTTCGTCGCGGCGCATTTCCTCGGCCATGGCGTCGCGCAGAGCGTCGCGCACGGTGGTCATCACCATCTCGGTGCCTTCGGGAAACGACGGATCGTTGCCGACCACGATCTTCGGGCCGCTTTGCTTCGTGCCCTCATCGGCAAAGGCCTTGTGGTCTTCGCCCTTCGGCAATTCAGCAGCCGGAGCCGGCTTCCTGGCGGGGGCATCGCCGGCCTTCTCGCCATCCGCCAGCAGCGTGGCGATGGGCGCATTGACCTTCACGCCTTCGGTGCCTTCGGCAATCAGGATCTGGCCGATGGTGCCTTCATCCACCGACTCGAATTCCATCGTCGCCTTGTCGGTTTCGATTTCGGCCAGGATGGTGCCGGACTTGATGACGTCGCCTTCCTTCACCAGCCACTTGGCCAGCTTTCCCTCTTCCATGGTGGGCGACAGCGCGGGCATGAGAATTTCGGTGCTCATCAGGCGTATATGTCCGTGTAGAGTTCTTCCACGCCCGGCTCCGGGCTCTGGGTCGCGAATTCGGCGGAGGCGACGACACGCGCCTTGATGTCGGTGTCGATGGCCTTCATGTCCTGCTCGGTCAGGACGCCGCCATCCAGCAGCTTGCGGCCGAAATTCTCGATCGGGTCGCGCTTCTCGCGAATCTCGGTGAGCTCTTCCTTGGTGCGGTACTTGGCCGGATCGGACATGGAGTGACCGCGATAGCGGTAGGTCTTCATTTCCAGAATGATCGGGCCCTTGCCGGCGCGGCAATGGGCGATGGCTTCGCCGCCCGCTTCCATCACCTTCTCGACATCCATGCCATCGACCTGGATGCCCGGGATATTGAAAGAGACGCCGCGTTTGGAGAAATCGGTCAGCGCCGAGGAGCGCGCGACCGAGGTGCCCATGGCGTACTGGTTGTTCTCGATGATGTAGACGACCGGCAGCTTCCACAGTTCGGCCATGTTGAAGGCCTCATAGACCTGGCCCTGGTTGGACGCGCCGTCACCGAAATAGGTCAGGCAAACGCCATCATTGCCGCGATACTTGTTGGCAAAGGCCAGGCCGGTGCCCAGCGGCACCTGCGCGCCGACGATGCCGTGGCCGCCATAGAATTTCTTCTCGCTCGAGAACATGTGCATCGAGCCGCCCTTGCCGCGCGACAGGCCGGTGGAGCGGCCGGTCAGTTCGGCCATCACCGCGTTCGGGTCGATGTCCGCCGCCAGCATGTGACCGTGATCGCGATAGGCGGTGATGCTTTGGTCGTTGGGGCCGACATGCGCCTGCATGCCCACCACCACGGCCTCCTGGCCGATATAGAGGTGGCAGAAACCGCCGATCAGGCCCATGCCGTAAAGCTGGCCCGCGCGCTCTTCAAAGCGGCGGATCATCAGCATATCGGAATAGAGCTTTTTCAGCGATTCAGAGTTGCGCGGCGGCGAAGCGGGGGATTTTGCGTTTGTGCTCATTGCGCCTGGGGTTCTGTTATTGGATCAGCGCGCCGGAAAACGGCGGCGCGGCAGGGGTTTGTGGCAAGGCTCACAGGCCTTGGCAAGCGCAAGTTATATTATTGCGCGAACAGCGTTCAGTAAACCAATCAGTGTGCAGTGCAGCGTAAAACGCGCTCTCGCAACGAACTTGCGCAAGAACATTTGCGGTTGGTTTTTTTCGTGCGCGAAGGATGTGCCGAGCCACAGGGAATTGCCACAAGAGGCTGAAAGTCATCCCGCAATGTGAAAGACGACTTTGACGTGCGCATGACGCGCGCGGTGTCGCAACAGACGCGAAGATTGGCGATTAGCGAGCTTGGCGGGAAACAGCGACCTGATTGGGCGCGCCGTCCATCAATTTGGTGCGCGCCAGTTCTTCCACCAGATCGGAGTCGGGCGTCGCCTGCCCCATCAGGGCGATGCGATGCTCAAGACGGGCACGGGTCTGGCCCAGGCCAGCCAATTCCTGCTGCCGCAGCGCCAGCTTCCCCTGGGCGTCTTCCAGAACGAGAATGCCGCGCTCGCCCCAGATGGCATGGCTGCCGAAATAGCCGACCACCGTCACCGTGACGGCGGGAAGCACCATCAGGGCAAAGAACCGGGCGACGGAACGCTTGATTCGCATGACCCTACCGAATCACACACAGATTCGGCCAGTCAACAGAAATTGAGTTAAGGATTTTAGAAACTTGGAGAGCTGGCCGTTAATCTTTGAACCCTCAACCGTCGCAACTCGGGTCGCCTGCGGCGACACCTCGGTGCGACACCTTCACCCTTCATGGCGCTTTGCGCCGAAGGGGGAAGGAAGCTGTCGAATGCTGGAGGTCACCCAGCGAAATGTCGGGCTGGAGATTAGCCGCGCAGGACGGACTTGCCCGCATAGATGGCGGTGTCGCCCAGTTGCTCTTCGATGCGCAGCAGCTGGTTGTACTTGGCCAGACGGTCCGAACGGGCCAGTGAGCCGGTCTTGATCTGCCCGCAATTGGTCGCCACAGCGAGGTCGGCGATGGTGCTGTCCTCGGTTTCGCCCGAACGATGGCTCATCACCGCCTTGTAACCGGCGCGATAGGCCATATCGACAGTGGCCAGCGTTTCGGTCAGCGAGCCGATCTGGTTGACTTTGATCAGGATGGCGTTGGCGGTCTTCTTCTCGATGCCCATGGCCAGGCGCTTGACGTTGGTGACAAAGAGATCGTCGCCCACCAGGTTCACGGTCTTGCCGACTTCGTCGGTGATCGCCTTCCAGCCAGCCCAATCGTCTTCCGCCATGCCGTCTTCGATCGAGAAGATCGGATAGCGCTTGCAGAGATCGGCATAGACCTTGACCATCTCATCGGGCGACAGCGACTTGCCTTCGCCTTCCAGTTCATACTTGCCGTTCTTGAAGAACTCGGTCGACGCCGGATCGAGCGCGAAGAACACGTCCGAACCCAGCTTGTAACCGGCCTTTTCCACGGCCTTTGAGATATAGGTCAGGGCTTCGTCGGGATTCTTGAGGTTGGGAGCGAAGCCGCCCTCGTCGCCGACATTGGTGTTGTGGCCCGCATCCGACAGCGCCTTCTTAAGCGTGTGGAAGATTTCCGCGCCCATGCGCAGGCCTTCCTTGAAGCTGGACGCGCCAACCGGCGCGATCATGAATTCCTGGAAGTCGATGGGATTGTCGGCATGCGCGCCGCCATTGATGACGTTCATCATCGGCACCGGCAGCACTTGTGCTTTCGCGCCGCCGACATAGCGGTAGAGCGGCAGGCCCGAGGCATTCGCCGCCGCCTTGGCCACGGCCAGCGATATGCCCAGAATGGCGTTGGCGCCCAGGCGCGCCTTGTTGGGTGTGCCGTCCAGCGCGATCATCGCGTTGTCGATGCGGATCTGGTCTTCGGCTTCCAGGCCGCACAGCGTGTCGAACAGTTCGCCATTCACGGCCGCCACGGCCTTGCTCACGCCCTTGCCCTTGTAGCGGTCGCCGCCATCGCGCAGCTCCACCGCCTCATGGGCGCCGGTCGAGGCGCCAGAGGGGACGCCGGCGCGGCCGAACGAGCCGTCTTCCAGCGTGACATCGACTTCGACGGTGGGGTTGCCGCGGCTATCGAGAATCTCGCGGCCAGTGATATCAATGATGGCGGTCATTTATGGAACTCCCATTGGGCTGGCCGGGTTCTAAAGGGCATACCCACGCCCGGCAAGATGTTAACGGTTACATTTGAAGGAAACGCGATGCTTTTATCGTCCCCCGCCATCATCCTCACTGCCGCCGTCAGCCTGCTGGCCGCCATTCTAGGCCTTCTGTTCGGCTTCGGCGCGGGCCGCACCCGCAGCCGCCTCCGTATCGACGCCCCCGCCATGAGCGGCCACCCCGAGCTGGAACGCGCCCTGCGCATCCAGGGCAATACGGTGGAGCAGCTGGTGGTCTTCCTGCCGGCGCTGTGGCTTGCAGCGCTTTACTTCCAGGGTTGGTGGGCGCCCATCCTTGGCCTGATCTGGTGCCTGGGCCGGGTGCTCTATGCCTTCACCTATGGCGACTACCGCGCCCGCTTCCCCGGTTTTGCCCTCACCGCGCTGCCGACCGTGATCCTGATGGTGCTGGCGACTGTCGGCATCTTCAACGCCTGGACAGCGTCGAGCGTCTAGCGCTTCACAATCGCGTCGATCTCGACCAATTGCGTGAGCAATGACGGGAAGTCCTTCAGCTTGACCATGTTGGGGCCATCGCTGGGCGCGTTGTCCGGGTCCTGATGCACTTCCATGAAGACGGTGGCGACGCCCGCCGCCACCGCGGCGCGGGCCAGGTACGGCACCATGGTGCGATCGCCGCCCGATTTGTCGCCCTGGCCGCCCGGCTGCTGCACGCTGTGTGTGGCGTCGAACACCACCGGCGCGCCGAACCCGGCCATGATCGGCAGCGCCCGCATGTCGCTCACCAGCGTGTTGTAGCCGAAGGAAACGCCGCGCTCGGTCACCAGCACATTGGGATTGCCCGCGCCGGTGATCTTGGCGATGACATTCTTCATGTCCCAGGGTGCGAGGAACTGGCCCTTCTTCACATTGATGATCTTGCCGGTGTGCGCGGCGGCGATCAGCAGATCGGTCTGACGCGACAGAAAAGCCGGGATCTGCAAAATGTCCACCGCTTGCGCCACCGCGGCGCACTGGTCGCGCTCATGCACATCGGTCAGCACCGGCAGTCCGAATTCCTTGCGGATATCGGCGAAGATCGGCAGCGCGTTCTCAAGCCCCATGCCGCGCGCCGTGGCGGCGCTGGAACGGTTGGCCTTGTCGAAACTGGTCTTGTAGATTAGCCCGACGCCTAGCTTGGCGCAGGTTTCCTTCAGCGCGCCCGCCATGTCGAAAGCGTGCGCGCGGCTTTCGAGCTGGCAGGGGCCGGCGATAATGGAAAGCTTCTTGCCGTTACCGATCTGGACATTACAGGCGGTGACGACGGCGTTGGGCTGGGTCATGGCGCATCCAAAGAAAAGTGCCGGAGGCCTTGCGGGCCCCGGCACAGAAATAAACCCATATCGCTTGAGGTCAAGCTCAGGTGAAAATAGTTTTGCGGCTGGACCGCGCCCAGGCATGGGCTTCGCGAGATGCGGTCCACTTGATCGCATTCAGCACCAGGCGCTGGAAGCTTTCATTGGTCCAGGCGACCTGGTCGTGACCGTGCTGGATATAGACCAGGGGGCTGTTCTCGACCGGCTTGATCCAGGCGGTGAAGGGATGGCCCGGAGGGTGAGCGTAATTGCCGCCCGACGACGCCACCTGCGCCGGAAAGTTGGCGGCGATGGGATTGAAGTCGGTGCGCAGCAAGGGCGTGAATGTTTCCGGGAACATGGGGCAGAGATAAGTCTCGTCCACGATGTCGAAGCCGTCGCCCAGGCCCTGCGTGACCGGATGGTTCTTGTCGATGACGGTGATGTGCTGCTGCACGCCGCCGCGGAAGCCGGAGTAAGGATAGGTCACGCCGCGAATGGTCTGGGGATGATCCCAGTCGCAGGCGCCGCCCATCATCTCGACATATTCCGGCCAGGTATGCACCCACGACGCGATGGCGTGATGGAACAGCACCATGCCCTTGCCCTGCGTCAGCATCGCCTTGATGCCGCGTTTCAGGGCTTCCGACGGCTGGCGGAAATTGACATTGCGGCCGTTGGACGAACGGTTGCCCGGGGACATCGCATTGCCTTCCGCCGCGCTGCGGGGGCTGCGGCCCGCGCGGTCATACAGCACGAAGACGTCATAGTTGGCCGACATTTCCGGCGTGAAGAACGCTTCGGCGGCAGGCTGGGAGACATGGTTCCAGTGAATGTCCTCGCCGAACAGGTTGAACATCGCGAAGAGCTGGTCATGGTTGAAGCCATGATCGCCCGTGATGAACAGCACCCGGATGGGGCCGCGTCCCTGGGCTGGACCACTGCCGCCGCCACGTCCCGCCTGGGGCGGACCGGCAGCGGGGGGGGCGGGTTGCGCCTGCGCCAGCGTGGCGCCAAGCAATGGCGCGGCGGCGCCGGCCGCGGCGATGCGCGACATCAGCTTGCGACGCGACAGGCCTTCCTTCTTGATTTCGTCGGTCATGGCCTTCCTCACGGTTTTGCGCGGAGCCTATCCAAGCCCAGCGCAAAAAAAGCGCGCCGGAGAACTGATCCCCGGCGCGCTGTTGATGGATGCGAAACGGCTTAGAGCTTGAATTTGGCCATGCCCGCATTGGTGCACTTCATGTCTTCGCCGCCGCCGGTGGGGCCCGAGACCGAGAAGACGCCAATCATCTCGCCGCCCTTCATGATCGGCACCGCGCCGGGGAAGGTGATGAGTTCGGGATCGCCTTCCAGCACCGCGCCGCGGCCCGCGGCCTTCACTTCCGGCAGCGCGCCGAACGCCTCGGACGTCATCTTCTTCTTCAGCACCGTATAGGCCTTGCGGCGGGCGTAATCGAAGAATGGCAGGCCGACGCCATCGGCGGCGAGCTGCACCCTGATGTTGCCATTAAGGTCCAGAACCATGACCACGGCCTGCGAGGCGCGCGGCGTCAGCTTCAGGCAATGGTCGATGGCGGTCTGCGCGGCGTCCAGCGCCATCGCCAGCGGAATCTGCTTCTCCGGCGGAATCGCGGCGGCGGCAGCGGGACCGGCCGGGCCCTTAGGCTGCTGCGGCGCGGCGGGCTGCGCCAGCACGGGCGCGACAGCAATCGCGCCAAGCAGCAGCGCCGAAACAAGGATACGCTTCATGAATCTCTCTCCCAAGGATTTATCCGCGAACGCTATCATGGCGCCTGCGCGCTGGGGAATGGGGAATTGTCGGGATTTGTCGCCGCCCTGCCTTAGCGCACGGCGGCCGCCAGGCCGATGGGCGACGACAGCGGCGCGAACAGGTTCATCGCATCCCAGAACAGCGTCGTATCCACCCGCACCGTGTCGCCGGGGCGGATCAATAGCGGCATGCGGGTATCGACCGGCTGTTCGACGCTCTGGCCCTCAGCGCGGACATAAACGTTGGTTTCCTTGGACTGGGAGGTGAAGCCCCCCGCCAGCGCCACCGCATTCAGCAGCGTCATGTTGTTGATGTAGCCATACTGGCCGGGCTTCTGCACCGCGCCCACCACATAGATGGGGCGGTAGCTGATGATCTCCACATTGATGCGTGGATTGCGCAGATAGTTGGGCACCAGCGCCGCGCGGATCCACCCTTCCAATCCGGCCTGGGTGTAGCCCAAGGCGCGCATCATGCCGATCAGCGGCAAACGGATGTTGCCATTGCCGTCGAGCTGGTACTCGCCCGACAGGTCGGCCTCGCCATAGATGGTGACGCGCACCTTGTCGCCCGGTCCCAGCGTATAGCCGCCCTCGACAGGCACGGCGCCGGCCTGCTGCGGTGCGCCGATGCTGCTGGGCAACGGCGCGCCATACGCGGTGGCGCCGGAGGAATAGGGCCGCGCCATCATCGGATTCTGGTTTGGCGCCGGCTGCATCGGCTGCTGCTGCGGCGCAGGTTGTGCATATTGTTGTGGCGCAGGCTGCGCGTAGGGCACGGGTTGCAGATAGGGCTGCGGGCCGGGCGGCAGTCCCTGCACCATGCGCTGCGCTGCCGTGTAGGGCGAAGCCTGCGCGGGTTGCGCGGCATAGACCGGATCCTGCTGGGGCATGGGCTGGGGCTGCGCCGCGTAAGGCTGCGGGCCATAGGGATTGTAATGTTGAGCATAGGGCGAGCCATTGCCCTGCAGCGTGTAGTCGTGTGTCGGCGCGCCATAGGCCTGGGGCGGCGGCGGCAGATACGGTTGCGCCGGATACATCGAAGGCTGCGGTGCGGCGGCATAGGGGCCGGAGGTCGGCGCGGCCTGGATGCTGTAGCCCGGCGTCGGTGTCAGCGGTGCGCCGCTATTCTGCGCGCCATAGGCGGGCGCGGCCTGCGCCGTGGCGGCGCCATAGCCCATGGGCGTGACATACATGCCCGGCGGCGCGCTCTCGCCGAACGCGCTGTAATCCTGTTGGGCCGCGACGCCGCTGGCGGGCGCGGCGGGCGCCGTGTTGACCACGGGCATGCCGTTGGAGGTGATGACCGGCTGCGAACCTGGCGCGGTTTCGAAGCCCGCGCCTGCCCCTTGGGCCAGGGCGGCGGCAGAGAACAGCGCCACGCCCGCAAGCGCAAGCGCGCCGGACCGCCAGCACGGGACAGAAAACCGGGACATGCTCGGCAGAGTAAGGCTCCAGCCCTTACCCGATGCTTAACAAATCCCTGCCAGGACGGGGCGCGCGCACCTTGTGGGAACCCGGTTTCAGGCCCATATCTTGGGTATGCGCATGACCAGACAGCGGAAATTTCTTGTGTTGGCGTTGGTGACGGCGGCCGGTCCGGCGCTGGCGCAGTTGCCGATCCAGCCCCTCGACGTGCCGGGGATCCAGAGCCAGTACAACAGCGTCATCCAGCAGCAGAGTTTCGGCACCCTGCTGAACAATCTGCGGCTGCAACAGAACCTGAACCAGGACCGCATCCGCGAGCTAGACCTGTTCCTGCCGCAACAGCCCTATGGCGCGACCACGATTTTCCAGCCCCAGCCGCCGGGCCTGACGCCGCAGCCGCCCGCGCCGCCGCCCAGGATCCCTGCCCCGCCGCCGCCGCAAGGCGAATAGGCGCGTTATAAAAGGCGATGACGCAAAAGCTTTTCGCCGTGTATGCCGGCGGCCGCGCGCCAACATCGAACTCCACGATATGATCTTCGCCGCCGGAAAGCGGATCGAGGATTGTTACGAGCAAATTCTCGACCTGTGGTTCGGCACGCCGGGCGACGTCCATATCGATAGCTGGATCGAACTGGACGCAGTCGATGGCTGGCGAGTTGGCCTGTCGGAGAAACCGTCCGCGCGGGGACCGAAGCTGTTCTTCGTCAATCTGGGTGCGTACCGCGCCGGTGAATTCACCGAGGCACATGCGACAGGCTTTTACGTCGCCGCCGACGCGATGGAAGCCAAGAAGCGGGCGCTGGCCGGATTGCTGAAAACCGGCTTCACCGAGCGGCACAAGGACGACCTGCTCGACATCGATGATTGCCTCGCCATCGCAGGCGCGAACGGTCTGCATGTGACGCTGACGCGGACCAACGCCGTGTCGGACCTGACGCCCAACAATGGCTATCACGCGATCCCGAAGCCGGTGATCGCGGCCTGGCTGGCGCGGCGCTAATCCGCGATGCCCAGGGCCGTCATCACGGCGCCGACGGTGAACGCGACCAGGCTGAGAACGCTGCACATGATGGCGGCTATCCGCACCCGCCACGCCGCCAGCGGGATCGTGGCGGCGCCCGTTTCGGTGGTGATCATCTGGGTGACTAGGCCAACAGCGTCGTCGTCACTGCCAGCACGAGGCCGGTGAGGAACAGCAGCAGCGGCCAGAACAGGATATGCGCCATGGCCGAGCCGTTGCGCTGGTCGTTCGCCCAGACCTGTCCGACAAAAGGGAGCAGCGAGATCACCGCCGCGCCATTGAGCAGCACCAGCGTCCTGATGCCGGTGATCACGAACTCCACCGCCGCCTGAAACATGTGCCCCAGGATCGGGGCGGATTCCTGCGTCATCAGACCAGACGGCTCCGCTTCATCGCCGCGGCGACGAAGCTGGTGAAGAGCGGATGCGGCTCAAGCGGGCGCGATTTCAACTCGGGATGGAACTGGACGCCGATGAACCAGGGATGGTCCGGAATCTCCATGATCTCCGGCAGGCGTCCGTCCGGCGACCAACCCGACACTTCCATGCCGTACTTCTTCAGGTCCATCGCGTAATTGGTGTTCACTTCATAGCGGTGGCGATGGCGCTCGCTGATGGTGGTGGTGCCATAGACTTCCGCCACCTTCGAACCCGGGGTCAGCATCGCATCGTAAGCGCCAAGCCGCATGGTGCCGCCCATGTCGCCATCGGCGGCGCGGCTTTCGATGCTGTTGCCCTTCACCCATTCGGTCATCAGGCCGATGACGGGATGCTTGGGATTGCCGATCTCGGTGGTGCCCGCGCCGTCCAGGCCCGCCAGGTCGCGCGCCGCCTCGATCACCGCCATGTGCAGGCCATAGCAGATGCCGAAGAACGGCACCTTGCGCTCGCGCGCGAACTTCACCGCGCCGATCTTGCCTTCGGTGCCGCGCTCGCCAAAGCCGCCCGGAACGAGAATGCCGTCCACCTTCTCCAGGAAGGACGCGGCGTCGTCACGCTCGAAAATCTCGCTGTCGAACCATTCGAGATGGACCTTCACATTGTTGGCCAGGCCGCCATGCGTCAGCGCCTCGGACAGCGACTTGTAGCTGTCCTTGACCTGCATGTACTTGCCGACCACGGCGATACGCACTTCGCCTTCCGGGTTCTTCACCCGGTGCACGACGTCTTCCCAGCGCGACAGGTCGGGCGGCGGGGCATTGTCCAGCCCGAAGACCCGCAGCAGCTGCGTGTCCAGACCGACCTCATGATAGGCGAGCGGCACGCGATAGATGGTGTCGAGATCCAGCGCCGGGATCACCCGCTCCGCCGGCAGATTGCAGAACAGGCCGATCTTGCGGCGCTCATCGTCCGGAATGGGATGGCTAGAACGGCACAGCAGGATATCGGGCTGGATGCCGATGGCGCGCAATTCCTTGACGCTGTGCTGGGTCGGCTTGGTCTTGAGTTCGCCCGCCGCTTCCAGGAAGGGCACCAGCGTCAGATGGATGAAGGCGCTCTGCCCGCGGCCCAGGTCATTGTGTAATTGGCGAATGGCTTCGAAGAACGGCAGACCTTCGATATCGCCCACCGTGCCGCCGATCTCGACCAGCAGGAAATCCAGCCCGTCGATATCGGCCAGAACGAATTCCTTGATCATGTCGGTGACATGCGGGATCACCTGCACAGTGCGGCCCAGATAGCCGCCCTTGCGTTCCTTTTCGATCACCTGGGAATAGATGCGGCCCGAGGTGACGTTGTCGGACTTGCGCGCCGAAACGCCGGTGAAGCGTTCGTAATGGCCGAGATCGAGATCGGTCTCCGCCCCGTCATCGGTGACATAAACCTCGCCATGCTGGAACGGGCTCATCGTGCCCGGATCGACATTCAGATAGGGGTCGAGTTTACGCAGGCGAACCGTGTAACCACGAGCCTGCAAGAGCGCTCCAAGGGCCGCAGACGCAAGCCCTTTCCCGAGCGAAGACACCACGCCACCGGTGATGAATACATACCGCGCCATGGGGTTTGAGACCTATTCCTTTACGCGCCGATTCGCGAACAAAAAATGACACGCGATCAAGCTATGCACAGGCGCACCGCGCCGATACGAAAAAGGGGCCGGCGAACCGACCCCCCGATGAAGA
>CANFDA010000046.1 GCA_947445215.1 Alphaproteobacteria bacterium
ATGGTCTTGCCCGCCAGGCGTTCGCCGAACGCCGGATTGCTGATCGCCGCCGGAAAAGGCCCCGGCGCGATGGCGTTGACGCGGATGCCGTGCGGACCGAACTCGGCGGCGAGATGGCGGGTGAGCTGGATCAGGCCCGCCTTGGCGGGGCCGGAGTGAAACGGTCTCTGCTGCGCGCGATCGGCAGGCGAGCGTCCATCCGGCGCGACCGTTCCATACATGGAGGCGATGTTGATAATGCTGGCATCGCCGGATGCGGCGACGGCTTGCTTCAACGCGGGCAAGGCGGCGCGGGCCGCTTCAAAAGCGGCGACGACGCTGCTCTCATATGTGCGGGAAAAGTCTTCGGCCGTGAGGACGTCGAAGCTCTTCACCTGCATCGCCACGGCGTTGTTCACCAGAACATCAAGGCGCGGGCGCGACGCCATGAAGGCGGTCAGCGCCGGAATGTCGAGGACATCGAAGGCGGCGGCCTCGGCGGAGAAGCCTTCACCGCGCAGCGCATCGGCGTAGCGCGACAACAGCGCGGCATCGCGGCCATTGACGATGACATGGGCGCCCGCGCCCGCCAGCGCGCGCGTCATCGCCTGCCCGAGATGACCCCGGGCGGCGGAGATGAAGGCGGTCTTGCCGTCCAGACGGAACATCGGCGCCATGTTGGGAGCGCTCCAAGCCAAGCTGGCAGGCGATGGTAAACAAGCTGTTTACAGAGCATTAGCCGCGATGCTGCAGGATATGCTGCGCCGCAGCATAACGCTTTGCTCATGTCGGAACCACGACTTCGCCATACAAAAGTTGCAATGATTGGAAAATTAGGACAATGGCAGTCCCAATGCTCGCCACCAAAGGACGAACTTACATGACGCCAATGACCACCCGCGCCGCGATGGCGGCCCTGATGCTTGCCGTTTCGAGCCTCGCGCTCTCTAGCACCGCCTTCGCCCAGCGCGAAACCGCAGACGGCCCCACCACCCGCGGCGGCCGCCCGGCCCAGGCCACCGCCAAGCCTGCCGCCGGTCCGCAGCTCAGCGCCGCAGTAGGCCGCGCGCTCGGCAACGTCCAGAAGCTGGTCGGGACCAAGAATTTCCCGGAAGCGATGAAGGGCCTGAAGGAAGCGCAGATCGTCGCCACCACCGATTATGACAAGCTGAAAATCAACCAGTTCCTCACCGTCGTCTCCATCAACATGGCCGACGAAGCAGGCGCCGCCGCCGCCGCGGAAGCCGCCGCCGACCTGCCAGACGCCTCGATCCCGGACGAAGACAAGAAGGACGTTTACACCAACGCCGCGGCGCTCGCCCTGAACGCCAAGCATAACGACAAGGCCATCGTCTATGTCCGCAAGATGATCGCGCTGAACCTGACCGACGCGCGCGCGCAGCAGATCATAACCACCGCGATGTATTCCACCGCTCCGCCGGCTGAAAGCATCGCCTATTTTCAGCAGCGCATGGACGCCGCCGCTGCGGCCGGCCAGAGGCCACCGCGCACCCTAGTGGACATGAAGATCAACGCCCACATCAAGGCCAACGACAATCCCGGCGCCGAGCGCACGCTTGAGCAGGCTCTGCTCCTGTTCAACGACGTCAAGGACTGGGACCAGATGTTCAACGTCGCCATCACCACCCCCGGCATCCGCGACATTGACGCGGTGATGATGGGCCGCCTGATGTTCGTCACCGGCTTTCCAGTGTCGAAGGACAATGCGCAGCTGATCGGCGAGATCTCGCAGAAGATGGCGATGTATGGCGACTCCCAGACTGCGCAGCAGAAGGGCGCGACGCTGACCCTGGATGCCGCCCGCATCAATGGCGACAAGGCCTCGATGCCGGAACAGATCAAGCTGGGCGCGACCCAGAACGGCATCTACAACGTCAAGCTGTCCGAAGCGCTTTATGGCTATGCCATGTATCTGCAGGCCGAGTCCGCGGCGCGCCTCGCCCTCACCAAGGGCGGCATCGACAATTCCGAAGCGCAGATGCTGATCGGCATGTCGCTGTTCCAGCAGGGCAAGCTGCCGGAAGCCGCGCAGGCTTTCGAGCAGGTGACGGGCGGCGGTCCCGCCACCCCGCGCGTGGCGCGCCTGTGGGGCACCTTCACCAAGACCAAGACCGCGGCGGCCCCGGCCCCCGCGCCGGCCACGCCGTAAGGTCTTTCATCGCCTGAGAACCGGGGTGCGCCGAGACGGCGCGCCCCGGTTTCTTTTTGTCTGCACCATCGCGCCCGCATGCTAAAACCGGCGCGGCATGACCCTCAATCTCGGTTTCTCCCCATTCATCCTTTTCGCGGTGCTGTCGCGGCTGTCCGCCGATTTGGCGCTGTGGGCCGCTTTCGCCGCCGCCTTCGTCGTCACCATCCGCGACTTTGTCGAAAGCCCCAGCTTGCGGCTGCTGGATGTCGGCAATCTGGCGGTGTTCGGCCTGTTGGCGCTGGCGCGCGGCTTCCTGGCGCCGGACCTGTCGCTGGTGACAGTGCGGGCGCTGGCCGAGCTGGCACTGTTCCTGCTACTGGCCGCATCGTTGCTGTGGCGCAAGCCCTTCTCCATCGAATATGCCCATGTCACGCCGCAGGAGCGCGCCACACCGCTCTTTCTGCGGGTCAACATGGCGGTGTCCGCCGCCTGGGCCGCGGCCTTCCTCGCCATGGCGGCGGTAGATCTGCTGCTGGTCTTCATCTCCACCCTGCCGCAATGGCCCGCCATCGCCGTCACGGTGCTGGGCTTCGGCGCCGCCATAACCTTCACCCTACACTATCCGGCTTACGCCACCCGGCACTGGCTCTAGATTCAAGGAACACACACGATGAAAGACGCCGTCATCGTTTCCACCGCTCGCACCGGCCTCGCTAAGTCGGTGCGCGGCGGCTTCAACCACACCCATGGCGCGGTGATGGGTGGCCATACCGTGAAGCATGCCATCGCCCGCGCCGGGATCGAGGCGGGCGCGGTCGAAGATGTCGTTATGGGCTGCGGCTTTCCCGAAGGCGCCACCGGCAACAACATCGCCCGCGAAAGCGCTCTCTGGGCGGGCTGCCCTGTTTCCACCAGCGGCATTACCGTCAACCGCTATTGCTCCAGCGGCCTCAACGCCATCGCCTTTGTGGCGCAGCAGATCATGACCGGTGGCGCTGACATCCTGGTGGGCGCGGGCGTGGAATCTATTTCGCTGGTGCAGATGGGCGGAGTGAACCTGAATCATTTCACCGAAGAGCATCTGCTGGGGACCCGACCCGCGCTGTGGATGACCATGGTCGAGACCGCCGAGATCGTGGCGCAGCGTTACGGCATTTCGCGCGAGCGCCAGGATGCCTACGCGCTGCAAAGCCAGCAGCGCACAGCGGCGGCGCAGGCCGCAGGAAAGTACCAGGACGAGATCGTGCCGCTGGCCACGAAGATGAAGAAACTGGACAAGGCCACCGGCGCCGAAAGCATGGTCGAGGTCATCGTCGATCGCGACGAATGCAATCGTCCCGATACGACGCTGGAAGGGCTCGCAGCACTCAAGCCGGTGCATGCGGGCGGCCAGAGGATCGCGCAAGGCCAATACATCACCGCGGGAAACGCCTCGCAATTCGCCGATGGCGCATCCGCCTGTGTGGTGATGAGCGCGCAGACGGCGGCAAAGCAGAACCTCAAGCCGCTGGGCCTTTTCCGCGGCTTCGCCGTGGCGGGCGTCGAGCCCGACGAAATGGGCATCGGACCTGTGCTGGCGGTGCCGAAGCTGCTGGCGCGCCATGGCCTGACAGTGGCCGACATCGACCTGTGGGAACTCAACGAGGCCTTCGCCAGCCAGACGCTCTACTGCATGGACAAGCTCGGCCTCGACCCGGCCAAAACAAACGTCAATGGCGGCGCCATCGCCATCGGCCATCCCTATGGCATGACCGGGGCGCGGCTGACCGGCCATCTGCTGATCGAGGGAAAGCACCGCGGCGCAAAGCTGGGGGTGGTTACCATGTGCATCGGCGGCGGCATGGGCGCGGCGGGTCTGTTCGAGATACTCTGAACCCATGAACAAGTTTGCCGCAATTGCCTTGGCGGGCCTCCTTTTGGCCGGCTGCTCCACCGTTGAAGGCGTCAAGCAGCGGGCCGGCCTGGCCGCGCCCGCTCCGCAAGGATCGGTCTATGTGCCGCCGCCCCCACCGCCCGATCCCAAGACCCAGATGGCGGAGCTGGAAACGTGGCTCGGCGTTCTGGTGGAAGAAGCGCGCCGCACGCTCGATCCCAACACCAAGATCCTGCGCCTGGACGAGCGGCTGGTGAGCATCGCGCGAGCCCGCGCCGCCGACATGGCGGCGAAGAAATACCTCTCCAGCGCCGCGCCCGACGGCAAGACCTCCGCTACGCTGCTGATGGATGCGGACGTTCAATATCAGGGTTTATTGGGCGAAAACGCCGCCGCGCAATACTATGTGGCGCAGAGCGGGGTCGATCCCAAGGCCTTCGCCGAACGCTTCCTGGAAACCTGGCTGAACAGCCAGCCTCATCGCGAAAATCTGGCCTTCGCCGACTATGACCGGGTCGGCGTGGGCGCAGCGGTCAATGCCGACACCGTCTATGTCGCGCTGCTCTTCTCCACCACGACCCGGGATACGCGGCTGCCCGGCCCGAGCGGCGCGGGCACCGCGGCCCATTTCGACAGCCCCGCCGAAGCCCGCGACGCACCGCCGCCCAAACCACCGGCCTCGGCGCTGCCGATGCGCGGACCGTCGAACTGACCCCCTCCGCCCTTCGCACACGACGGTCGCGAGCGACCTGTGTGCTACGGGCACTGGCCGCCCCCCCTTTGAAGTGGTCCGACCTGAAGTATGGTTTTGGTCGGACTACTTCAAAGGGAGCAGGCCACCGGAACTTGGCTTCCGTCTAGCGGCGGAAAAAATCCGCTACGGCAGCGCGGGTGCGGCGGTCGCCCACGGCGCTCATGTGATCGCGATCGGGCACGATCACGGCCGAACCATGGCGGAATTGCGCCGCCAGCTCATCCGGCGGGCCGGAGATGTCGTCGCGCTCGCCGCACACCACCAGTACCTCTTGCGCAAATTGCGCCAGCGTCTCATCCGCCAAGCGGGGCGACATTGCTCGCATGCAGGCCGCCAGCGCGAAGCGATCCTTACCCGGCTGCTCGGCGAAATTGCGGAAGAGGATGGCGCGCCTGTCGGTGAGTGTGGATGGATCGCCGGTCTCCAGCGCTTCGGCCAGCAGGTCGCGCGAGGCAGGGTCCGCGATACGCGGCCCGTGCAGGTAATGCGCGCCCACGCCCGCCAGCGCCAGCTTGTGTACGCGATGCGGCCAGGCCGCGGTGAGACGCAGCGAGATGAAGCCGCCCATGGAATAGCCGCAGAGAAAACCGCGTTCGACGCCGGCATCGTCCATCACCGCGATGACGTCCTGCGCCATACGCTCATGGCCGTAGGATGCGGCATCGCGCGGCTTGTCGCTCATCCCATGGCCGCGCAAATCCATCGACAAGATGGCGAAGCCCGCCTCGGTCAGGGCCCCATACCAGCCGGTGGATTTCCAGTTCTGGCCGCGGCTGGAGCCGAAGCCATGCACCAGCACCGCCATGGGCGAGACACCCCGCGCGCCCAGCCTTTCCCAGGCGAGCGTTATCCCATCGGATGTGGTGAGGAATTCGGTTGCCACCAAGGGCCTGCTGCTTATGCTCCGACCATGCGCTTATGGCTTGGCATCGCCGCGGTCAATGGGGCCCTTGCCGTCGCGGCGGGGGCGTTCGGCGCGCATGGGCTGAAGGCCCTGCTGTCGCCCAACATGCTGGCGGTGTTCGAGACCAGCGCGCGCTATCATATGTACCATGCGCTCGCGATGGCGATTGCGGCGCTAGCGGGGGCGCGCTTCGCCCCGGCCTTGTTCCTGGGCGGGATCGTGCTGTTTTCCGGCTCGCTCTATCTTCTGGCGCTGAGCGGCATCACATGGCTGGGTGCGATCACGCCGATCGGCGGCGTGCTGTTTTTGGCCGGGTGGGTTTACCTGGCGGCTTTCGCTTTGCGGAAGTCTTTTTCTTAGCCCCCTCCGCCCTTCGCATCGCAAGCGCTGCTACGGGCAACTCCCCCGTCCGTGCGCTACGCGCACGCGAGGAAGGAAGGCTTCTGGAATTCCACACAAACGCGGCGCCGATCATGCCGTCATCATTGGAAATGATGCTGGCATTCGCGGGCAGCTTGAACGTGATGCGCCGGGCATTGCCGCCGCCGATATAAAGATGGTCATAGTTGAAGACCACGCGCAGGATTTCCAGCGCCCGCTTCACCCGCTTGTTCCACTTCGTGACGCTGATCGCCTTGCGCTGTTCCTCGCCGATATAAGCATCGAAATCGTGTTTGTGGTGCATCGGCACATGGGCGAATTCCAGATGCGGCAGCAGGCCGCCATCTTCGAACCAGGCCGTGCCGAAGCCGGTGCCCAGCGTCACCACCATCTCCAGCCCCTTGCCTTTGATGGCGCCAAGCCCCTGCACATCGGCGTCGTTGCGCAGGCGCGCCGGTTTTCCCAGCGCCATGGCCAGCGCCTCTTCCAGCACGAAGCCGGCCCAATCCCTGGTGCCCAGATTGGGCGCGGTGTGGACTACGCCATTCTTCACATAGCCGGGAAAGCCGATGGTGATGGCGTCGAACGTGCCCAACGGCTTCACCATGCCGGAAAGCAGCTTGACCATCAGCTTGGGCGGACAGGGATGCGGGGTCTCCAACCGCAGCTTCTCGCTGAGGAATTTTCCCGTGGGCCCGACAATGGCGGCCTTCAGCCCGGTGCCGCCAATGTCGAACGCCAGAATGCGCCGGTATCGCGCCATTCAGACGCCCGCCGCCGCGGCGTCCACCAGCCAGATCACTTCGCCCTGCGGCTGCAAGCGGCCCGCGGGCAGCCCGCCGCCCCGCGCCTGCACCAGCGCATCGCGCTTGGCGATGCCGGAAACCAGGAACAGGGTCAGCACGCTGGCTTCCAGCGCCGGATAGGTGAGCGTGATGCGCGGCTCGTCGCGGCCCTTGGGCACGGCGGCGGCCCACAGCGTGCGCTCCTCCAGCACCGGCTGGCCCGGCAGCAGCGAGGCGGTGTGGCCGTCATCGCCCAGCCCCAGCAATGTCAGATGGAACAGCGGCGCGCCCGCTTCCAGTTCGCTCGAACCATATTGCTGGCGTAGGATCTCGTCATACCGGGCGGCGGCGCTGCCCGGCGTCTCGTCGGTGGGAATGGCGAAGAGCTTGCGCGGCTGCACCGTGCCATCGGCCAGCAGCGTCTCGCGCACCATGCGGTAATTGCTGTGGTGATGGTCCGGCGGCACGAAGCGCTCGTCGCTGAGAAAGAGTTCGACGCAGCCCCAGGGCAGGCCGGACAACCGCGACAGCTTGCGATAGGCGGCGACCGGCGTGGTCCCACCCGACAGTACCATGCGGAAGGGCGTCTTGCAGCCCGTCATGCGCGCCGCGATCAGCTCCGCCGCCGCCTGCGATAGCGCATCGGCGTCCTTCACCACGATCATCTCGCCCGCGATGCTCATTTGCCCACGTCTTTCACTTGTCAGGATCTTTCGCCTTGTGCGACGGCACGATGCTTTCCAGATGGCCGCCAAACTGCTTGCGCATCGCCGAGAGCATCTTCTCGCCAAAGGTGTTGTCGCTGCGGCTGCGGAAACGGGCGAACACCGCCGCCGTGATCACCGGTGCCGCCACCGCTTCGTCCACCGCCGCCTGGATGGTCCAGCGGCCTTCGCCGGAATCGCCCACCTTGCCGCTGAACTCCTCCAGCGTTTCGGATTCCGACAGGGCGATGGCGGTGAGATCGAGCAGCCAGGACGCCACCACGCTGCCGCGCCGCCACACTTCTGCGACATCGGCCCCATTGATGTCGAAACGCTCGTCTTCGGGCAGGTCCTTGGAATTGCGGCCGCGCATGATGTCGAAGCCTTCGGCATAGGCCTGCATCAAGCCGTATTCGATGCCGTTATGCACCATCTTGACGAAATGTCCCGAGCCCGCCGGGCCGCAATGCATGTAACCACGCTCGACGCGGGGATCGCGCTTTTCACGCTTGGGAGTCTTGACGATATCGCCCGCGCCCGGCGCCAAGGTGGCGAAGATCGGGTCCAGCCGTTCTACCACTGCCTTGTCGCCGCCGATCATCATGCAATAGCCGCGCTCCAGCCCCCAGACGCCGCCCGAGGTGCCGACATCGACATAGGCGATTCCCTTGGGCGCCAGTGTCTTGGCGCGGCGAACATCGTCCTTGTAGTAGGCATTGCCGCCATCGATGATGGTGTCGCCGCTCTGCAGCAGCCCGCCCAGCGTCTCGATCACCGCTTCGGTGATCTTGCCCGCCGGCACCATCACCCAGACCACCCGGGGCGGCGCCAGCGCCTTTACCAGCGCGGCGAGGTCGGCGGCGGATGCCGCGCAGTCCACCCGCGTCTCCGGCACGGCGTCATAGCCCACCACCCTATGACCATCCCGCATCAGGCGGCGTGCGATGTTGGCCCCCATCCGGCCCAGGCCGACAATCCCGATCTGCATTTGCGCTCCCGATGCTTATTGCGGTGGGTAAAACTCCGCCGATACCAGCGCAGTATGCTCTGCGCAAACGATTTGCGGAACGGTGGGCAAAAGGCTTGCTTTCGACCCCCGCCACGGCCAAGTTCCAAAAAAACAAGTAGCGGCAATAAGGACAATGCGCGCCAATGGATGAGAGTTTTCGCAAGAGTGCGCTGGAATATCACCGCAGCCCACGGCCCGGAAAACTGTCTGTCGAACCCACCAAGCGCATGGCCAACCAGCGCGATTTGGCCCTGGCCTATTCCCCCGGCGTCGCCGCCCCCTGCCTCGAGATCGCCCGCGACCCCGCGCTGGCCCGCGACTACACCGCCCGCGCCAACCTGGTGGCGGTGATCACCAACGGCACCGCCGTACTGGGCCTGGGCAATATCGGCCCGCTCGCCTCCAAGCCGGTGATGGAAGGCAAGGCCGTCCTTTTCAAGAAATTCGCCGGCATTGACGTGTTCGACCTGGAAATCGACGCCCTGGAAGTGGATCGCTTCGTCGACATCGTGGCGTCGCTGGAGCCCACCTTCGGTGGCATCAACCTGGAAGACATCAAGGCGCCGGAATGCTTCATCATCGAGAAGAAGCTGCGCGAGCGCATGAAGATTCCGGTCTTCCATGACGACCAGCACGGCACCGCCATCGTCTGCGCCGCCGCGATCCGCAACGGCCTGGTGCTGCAGGGCAAGACCCTGGCCGACGTCAAGCTGGTCACCAGCGGCGCGGGCGCCGCGGCACTGGCCTGTGTCGATCTGCTAGTCGAGATGGGCCTGCCGGTGGCCAACATCACCCTCACCGACATTAAGGGCGTGGTGCACAAGGCCCGTGGCGACGAGATGCCGCCCAACATGTCGCGCTATGCGCGGGCCACCGACGCCCGCACCCTGGGCGATGTGCTGGTGGGCGCGGATGTCTTTCTCGGCCTTTCCGCTCCCAATGTGCTGAAGCCCGAATGGCTGGCGCAGATGGCGGCCAAGCCCATCATCATGACGCTGGCAAATCCCGATCCCGAGATCACACCGGAAGCGGCCAAGGCGGCGCGGCCCGACGCCATCATCGCCACCGGCCGCAGCGACTATGCAAACCAGGTCAACAACGTCCTTTGCTTTCCCTTCATCTTCCGCGGCGCGCTGGACGTAGATGCGACCACCATCAACGAAGCGATGAAGGTGGCGGCGGTGGAAGCCATCGCCGCCCTGGCCCGCGCCGAAGGCAGCGATGTGGTGGCCCAGGCCTATGGCGGGGCGCTGACCGGCTTCGGTCCCGACTATATCATTCCCAAGCCGTTCGACCCGCGCCTGATCCTGCACATCGCCCCCGCAGTGGCGAAGGCTGCGATGGACAGCGGCGTGGCCCGCCGTCCCATCACCGATTTCCATGCCTATGAGATCGAGCTGGAAAAGTTCGTCTATCGCTCTGGCCAATTGATGCGGCCTGTGTTCGAAGTGGCGCGCGCCAATCCGCGCCGCGTCGTCTATGCCGAAGGCGAGGAAGACCGCGTGCTGCGCGCGGTGCAGACCGTGGTGGATGAAGGCCTGGCCCATCCCACCCTGATCGGGCGGCGCGATGTCATCGCGCAGAAGAGCAAGAAACTGGGCCTGCGGCTGGACCTGGACAAACAGGTGCGGGTGCTCGATCCGCAAGTGGACAAGGAGATCTTCCTGCCGCTGGCCGAGCGTTACCAGCGCCTGGTCGAGCGCAAGGGCATCCAGCCGGAGTCCGCAGCGCGCTGGATCAAGAGCCGCCAAGGCATCGCCGCCGCCATGCTGCTGGAGACCGGCGAAGCGGATGCGGCGCTGTGCGGTGGCCTGGGCGACTGGACGCGCCAGTTCGCCAACATCCTGCCCATCATTTCGCGCGATCCCGCCGTCAGCCGTCTCTATTCGCTGTCAGCGCTCATTTTGCCGAAGGGCGCGCTGTTCTTCTGCGACACCCATCTCAACATGAACCCGTCCGCCGAGCAGGTCGCAGAAATGACATTGCTGGCGGCCAAAAGCGTGCGCCGCTTTGGCCTGGCGCCCAAGGTCGCGCTGCTGTCGCATTCCAGCTTTGGCACCTCGGATTCCGAAAGCGCCCGCAAGATGCGCAAGGCGCTGAAGCTGATCCGCGCCGCTGGTGCGGATTTCGAGATCGATGGTGAAATGCATGCCGACGCGGCGCTCAGCGATGTGCTGCGCGGGCGTTATGTTTCCTCCAGTCCACTTTCCGGTTCGGCAAATTTGCTGGTGATGCCCAGCCTGGACGCGGCCAATATCGCCCTCACGCTGCTGTCGGCGGCGACCGAGGCGCTGCTGGTGGGGCCGCTGCTGCTGGGCGTGGCCCAGCCGATCCATGTCATGGTGCCGTCGGTCACGGCGCGCGGCATCGTCAACATGACGGCGCTGGCAGTGGCGCAGGCCGAACAGGCGCAAAAGGCGCAAAAGGCGCAAAAGGCTTAAGTCAGAAATTCGGAGAGACAGTGTCACAACTGGCGCAGCAAGCCATCGCCCTGCATCAGCAGGGCCGCCTGGCGGACGCAGAGACGCTTTACCGGCAATGGCTGGCGCAGGTGCCGGAGGATTTCGCACCGCATTACTATCTGGGCGTCATTTGCATGCAGCAGGGCCGCCTGACCGAGGCGTTGCCGCTGCTGGACACCGCCCTGCGCCTCAATCCCGGCGAAGTCTCGCTGCTGATCAATCACGGCATGACGCTGCGCCTGCTGGGCTGCGCCGGCGAGGCCGTGGCCAGTCTCGATCGCGCCGTGAGCCTCCAGCCCGGCCTGGCGGAAGCGCATGTCCAGCGCGGCCTGGCGCTGGGCGATTCGGGGCGGGCGGAAGAGGCGCTGGCCGCGTATGATAATGCGCTGGCGTTGCAGCCGCACCAGGCGCAGGCCCTGTTTCATCGCGCCCTGCTGCTCACCGATATGGACCGCCCCGATGCGGCGCTGGCCGGTTATGACGCGTTGCTGACGCAACAGCCCCGCCATGTCGAAGCCTTGAGCAACCGCGCGCTGCTGGCATGGACGCGGCGCGGCCCCGACGCCGCACTGGCGGACTGGGGCTGGGCGTTGGCGGCGGACCCGCGCCATCGCCCGACACTGATCAACCGAGCTCTGGCGCTGGGCGGGATGGGCCGCCCTGCCGAGGCCCTGGCGGATTATGAACGCCTGCTGGCGCTGATGCCCGACGATGCGGAGATCTGGAACCGGCATGGCGCCACGCTGCGGGCGCTGGGGCGCTCCCGCGAAGCGCTGGCGAGTTTCAACACCGCCCTGCGGCTGAACCCCGATCTGGCGCTGGCGCGCAGCAATCGCGGCCATCTGCGCTGGACGGAGGAGCGGCGCTACGAGGAGGCCAAGGCCGACCTGGAACGCGCCGTCGCGCTGGAGCCGCAGATGCCCTGGCTGGCGGGCGAACTGGCCTATCTGAAAATGCAAGGTGCGGAATGGGACGGGCGCGCGGCGGAGCATGCGGCCCTGGCGGCTTCCATCGCGGCGGGCAAGCCGGCGGTGCGGCCCTTCGCCTGGCAGGCGATCAGCGCCGATCCCGCCTCTTTGCAGCAATGCGCGCGCATCCATGCGGCGGCTGAGTTTCCGGTTGCTGCGCCGCCCCGCCGTGCCGCGCCCCGGCGCGAGCGCATTCGTATCGGCTATGTCTCGGCCGATTTCCGCGAACAGGCCACTGCCTATCTGATGGCAGGCGTCTATGAAGCGCATGACCGGTCGCAATTCGAAATCACCGCCTTCGACAATGGCTTCGACGAAGACAGCCCGATGCGGGCACGGCTGCGCGCCGCTTTTGGCGGCTTCACCGATATCGCCCCGCTGAACGACGAGCACGCGGCGCAAGCCGTGCAGGCGGCGGGCATCGATATCCTGGTCAATCTCAACGGCTATTTCGGCAGGCCGCGCAATGGCGTCTTCGCGCTGCGCGCCGCCCCAGTGCAGGTGAATTATCTTGGCTTCCCGGCCACGCTGGGCGCGCCGTGGATAGATTACATCATCGCCGACCGCACCGTGATCCCACAAGACGAGCGCCGCTTCTATGACGAGGCGGTGGTGTGGCTGCCGCACAGCTACCAGGCCAATGATTCCCGCCGCGCCCGGCCCGCACCGCCCACGCGCGAAGCGGCGGGCCTGCCCACCCAGGGTTTCGTCTTCTGCAATTTCAACCAGCTCTACAAGCTGACGCCGGAAATCTTCGCGGTCTGGCTGCGACTGCTGCAAAACCGCGACGGCAGCGTGCTGTGGCTGCTGCGCGACAACGACATCGCCATGGCCAGCCTGCGGCGGCGGGCGGAAGCACAAGGCATCACGGCGGAGCGTCTGATCTTCGCCGAGCCGCTGGAACTCGATCAACATCTGGCGCGGCTGGCGCTGGCCGATCTGTTTCTCGACACAATACCCTACAATGCCCACACCACCGCCAGCGATGCGCTATGGGCGGGCGTGCCACTGCTGACCTGCCGCGGCGCCGCCTTTGCGGGCCGCGTCGCCGCCAGCCTGCTCAAGGCTATGGGCTTGCCCGAACTGATCACGGAAAATCTCGACGCCTATGAATCGCTGGCCCTCGCGCTGGCGCAGGACGCAGGCCGCTTGACGGCGCTGCGGACCAAGCTTGCGACGGCACGCGACACCGCGCCGTTGTTCGACACCTCGCGCTTCACCCGCGATCTGGAAAGCGCCTATCGCGTCATGGTCGAAAAAAGCCGCGCGAATGCTGCGCCAACTTCGTTCGCCGTCGAATAATTCCGTACACGGATTTGTTGCCGGAACTTTGGTTCCATCCGGTTCCGCACGGTTCCGTGTTGACGCGGGATAAGTGATTTCATAACGAGAGGGCGACGGACAAAGTCCGCGTCGAAGGGGCGAGCAATCGCCATGGGAACAGTAAGACGGCACGCCATGCGCGCGCTGGTTCCGATTGCTGCAGGGGATGAAGTTTGAACTGAACGGCTTCGCGCGCAAGCGGGATGCACAAACCCTTTTGCGCCGGAGACATCAGTTTGCCCCCGACCATCATTCCCGCTTCGCGGCTGTTTTTCGAATATTCCAGCGCCCTGCTGTTTGCGGCGTTGCTCGCCCAGGCGGGCATGCTCTGGCTGCAACATCAACGCGCGGAATCGCCTTCGGTTGCGATGCGCCTGTCGCATATCATCGAGGACGCGGTACCCCACCGCCCCACCACCCACGATATTGAAAGCAAGATGGGCCCGCGCAGCCTGCTCGACCGCTGGAACCCGGTGGTGCGCGAGGCGGCCGAAAAATACGACGTTCCCGCCATGTGGCTGCGCGCGGTGATGCGCAACGAAACCGGCGGCCGCACCGTGATGTCGGGCAATGTCCCCATCGTCAGCCATGCGGGCGCGCAGGGCCTGATG
>CANFDA010000047.1 GCA_947445215.1 Alphaproteobacteria bacterium
CACAGGCGAAGGCTGCATCGACGGCCAGTCGCTGCAAGGCAAGCTGATCCAAGGCGTCAGCAGACGCGCGGGCAAGACGCCGGTGGTTGCGCTGTGCGGCAAGCTGTCGGCATCGCCCGAGGATATACGCGCCGTGGGGCTGGTGGCGGCCTATTGCATCAACCGGGAGCGGCGCCCGCTGGCCGAGATGCTGGCGGCCACCGCCGCCAATCTGGAAGCGACAGCAGCATCGCTGCCTCTCAAGGGCTGAAACCCAGTCCTGCGGACACAGTTTTACAAAACTCAAGCCGCGGCAATCGCTTGGCAGCCCCGCCCCATTATGGTCGGATAGCCTCGTCGAAGGTCATAAGAACCGTTTCCGGGGATCACGCCATGTCCAGTTCCGCTTCATCACCGGCAAGCCTGCCGGCCGCCTTGCTGTTGCCGCTCGTGCTGCTGTTGTTCGTGGCCAGCGGCTGCGCCGCGCTTATCTATGAAGTGGTGTGGTACCAGCTGCTGGCGCTGGTGATCGGCTCCAGCGCGATCTCGCTGGGCATCCTGCTGGCGACCTTCATGGGCGGCCTCTGCTTGGGCAGCTATTTCCTGCCCAAGCTGACCCGTCCCAGCCAGCATCCCCTTAAGGTCTATGCCCTGATCGAACTGGGCATCGGCATCTTCGGCCTTGCTGTGCTCTGGGGCCTGCCGCTGATCGATGGCGTCTATGTCGCCGCGGTGCAGCTGGGCTTGCCAGGACTGCCGATGCGCGGAGTCCTGGCCTCGGCGATGCTACTGCCCCCGACCTTCCTGATGGGCGCCTCGCTGCCCGCCATCTCGCGCTTCATCGCCGCCACGCCGCGCGGCGTCTCCTGGTGGGGCTGGCTCTATGCCGGCAACACCATCGGCGCGGTAGGCGGCTGCGTTCTGGCCGGTTTTGTGCTGCTGCGCCTGCACGACCAGGCCGTGGCAACCTATGTCGCCGTGTCGATCAATTTCGTCACCGCTCTCGCCAGCTATGCGCTGTCGCAGGCCTCGCCCGCCGTCAGCCTGAATGTGGACGAAGGGCAGAGCGCCGTCGCGCCCATCGCCGCGAATGATGCCGACGAACAAGGAGGCGCCGCGCTGGTCTATTGGGCCATCGGCATTTCCGGCGCCGCCGCGCTCGGCATGCAAGTTGTGTGGACGCGCTTCCTCGCCATGCTGTTCGGGCAAACGGTCTATGCCTTCTCGGCCATTCTTGCGGTCTTCCTGATGGGCCTGGCCGTGGGTGGGGCCATCGGCTCGCTGCTGCTACGCTGGATCAATCCGCGTACCGCATTGGCCTGGTCGCAGCTGCTGCTTGCGGGCGCCATCGCTTATGCCGCCTACATGATCACCCAGGTGCTGCCCTTCATGCCGGAAATCCGCACGATCAATGGATGGGAAATGGCCTTCACCGATCTGCGCCGCGCCGGCATGGCAATCCTGCCGGGCGCACTGCTGTGGGGCGCCAGCTTTCCCTTCGCACTGGCCGCCGCCGGAAGCGGCAGCCGCGATTCCGCCAAGCCGGTGGCGCGGGTCTATGCCGCCAACACCTTCGGCGCCATCCTGGGCGCGATCATCACCAGCTTGGCGCTGATCTCGTGGATCGGCACCCGCGACACCCAGCGGGTGATGCTGGTGCTGGTGGCGCTGGGCGGATTGGTTCTGCTGCTGCCCATGCTGAAGCGCCAGGGCGCCATCGCGGGCGCGGCGTTGGCCGCCGCTATCGCGGGCGTCGGCACATTGGCCTGGACGCTGCCGGAACAGCCAGGCGAGCTGATCGCCTTTGGGCACCAGATTCCCTCGCTGTCGCCTTATGCCTCCGTGATCGAGACGGTGGAGGGCCGTACTTCGTCGGTCGCCATCACCCGCGTGCAGGACGGCAACATCCAGATCAGCGTCGGCGGCCATGTCGAAGCCACCTCGATTCCCTTCGATATGAGCCTGCAGCGCATGATCACCCACATCCCCTCGCTGCTGCATCCCAATCCGAAGAAGGTGCTGAATGTGGGCTTCGGCGCCGGTGTCACGGCGGGCAGCTACACTTTCCATCCGCTGGTGAAGAGCATCACTATCGTGGAGCTGGAGCCTAAGGTGCCGCCGATCTCGGCCAAGTATTTCGGCCAGTTCAATAACAACGTCCGCACCGATCCGCGCACCCGCATCGTCTTTGACGACGGTCGCCACTTCATGATGACGACGAAGGAAACTTTCGACATCATCGCCGCCGATCCCATCGACGTCTGGGTGAAGGGCACAGCGGGCATCTATTCGACGGATTACTTCCGCAAGGTGAAGGAGCGGCTCAATCCCGGCGGCTACTTCACCCTCTATGTGCCGCTCTATGAGAGCAGCGAGGAAACCATCCGCACCGAGTTCGCCACCTTCTTCGAGGTGTTCCCCAACGCCACGGTGTGGGCCAACCTCGCCAATGGCTATGGCTATGACCTGGTGCTGATGGGCCAGAAGGACCCCGGCCCGCTGAAGATCGACATCGACCAGATGGAGCAGCGCCTGCGCCAGCCCAACTATGCGACGCTGGCCCGGTCGATGCAGTTCATCGGCTTCCAGAGCGCAAGCGACATGTACGCCACCTATCTGGGCGACCAGGCCAGCATGGCGGAGTGGCTGAAGGGCGCGCAACTCAACACCGACCGCAACATGCGTCTTCAGTATGTCGCGGGCTGGGCGATCCATGCCAACATGGCCGATCCGCTCTACCGCAAGATCCTGGCGATGCGAAAACTGCCAGTGCCCTACTTCAACGGCACACATCAGACCATGCAGATGCTGGGCGCTAAGCTGCAGGCGCCGCAGTCTGATCAGGTATGGACCGGGCAGTAATCGCGTCCGAATATAGCGATGGCATGGTTGCATCGTATGCAACCGGCCGCGCCGTTTTTTGTGATCCAAATACGCAGGCCAGCGTGAGCCCGGTTTCGCGCGCGAGAATGTGGTGCATTCGCCACAGCAACCATCAAAGCTCAGCACAAACAGCCACTTGCAGGAACCCGGAGCGGCGTTGGCCCGTAAACCCTCCATAGCTTGGCGCACTCTGCGCCGGCTGAGGGAGATTCAATATGCGTTTCTCATTCGTGCCGGCTGCGGCGATCCTGTTGCTTGCCACGCCCGCCTTCGCCCAGGAAATGACGGACTGGGACGGCTGGTATGCCGGCCTGAACGCAGGCTACGGCTTCTCGGGCACCACCACCCAGACGACGGGCCTGGCGGCCGCCAATAACAAAACCGTGTCGGACGGCGCGCGCCGCTTCCTGGTTCGGAATGAGCTGAACGGTTTCACCGGCGGCGGCCAGATTGGCTACAACTGGGTCTTCGGCAACCAGTTCTGCGGCCTGGAAGCCGATATGCAATATGCCGAGCTGAGCGACACCCGCAACGTCGTCACCACCGGCACCGCCTTCCCCGGCGGACGCAACAACACCTACATCTATGAGCTGGAAAATCTCGGTACCGTGCGCGGCCGCATGGGCAATGCCTGGACAGCTCGGTGTTATACCTCACCGGCGGCTTCGCCTATGGCAGCGTCAACAAGGCTGTGAGCTTCAGCGGACCGCTACCCGCCGGCTTCACTCAGTTCACCGGCGCGCGTGACGGCATGAAGACGGGTTATGCCGCTAGCGCCGGCTATGAGCACGATATCGGCCCCAACCTGTCGCTCAAGACCGAGTTTCTCTATTACAATCTCGGCACCAGCGACGTCACCGCCAACGTGATCGCCAGAAGCGGCGGCGCGGGTACCGGCTACAATGTCCGCTCTGAAAACCAGGGTTATGTCGCCCGCGTCGGCATCAACTACCGCCTCGGCTGGTAACATCGCCTGACGATCACAAAACGCCCGACATCTTGGGATGGCGGGCGTTTTGCATTTTACCCAGATAAAAGCGGCCGGATTATAAGCTTCCACTCACTAGCCATATAGGCCGGTATCGGCATCAGGCCTGCGCTGCCCTATGGCAACGACATAGATCAGCCCGTCCAGGATCTTCGCGAATTGCTGCATATATGGCGCTGCTGAAAGGCGCGGCGGGGCGCGCCGCCTTTCGCGACTGTTCGGCCATATTCCTGGGCGTGGCGGAACTTCTGGAGCGTCAGGCCGTGATGATGGCCGGAGGCGGGAGCGGCAGACCGCCGCCCGCGCCGCCGCGCCATCAAATCAACATCATGACCTGACTTCAGGCCCTGCCTTAGCGCTCGATCAGGCGGATCACGCCGTCAGCCTTGTTCAGCACGAAGAGCCTGCCAGCCGCAGCGCCGTAGAAGCGCATGTCGGCGCGCGCCGCCACGGTCTTGCCCTGTGCCTTGTTCTTCTCCTGGACGATCGCCAGCAGCGTGCGAGGCGTGGTATTGCCGTCCGTGGTGAAGAGCACCCGGCGGACGGCGTCCTGCCCGCCGCGGGGCAGATTGTCGGCGCTGACATGGAATAGCTCGCCGCTGGGCATGTCGCCGAACAGCAGGCGTCCATTGAGCTGCGGCACTGTGGTGGCGCGATAGACTAGCGCCCCGGTGGCGGCGGCGGAATTGTTGGGCAGCATCACCGGATCGAACTGGTCCCATTCGGCGATGGGATAGGTCACTTTCGAATCGCTCCGGGGATTGTCAGCCACCACCGCCGCGCGGCTGACAAAGCGATAGCTGCCTTCCCAGATATTCCAGCCCAGATTGGCGCCGGCCGTCACCGGGCTCAGCTCCTCGACAATGTTCTGGCCGATATCGGTCATGTACATGGCGCCGCTGCGCGGGTCCCAGCCGATGCCCTGGCTGTTGCGTACGCCATAGGCATAGATTTCCGGCAGCGCGCCCGCCGTCCCAACAAAGGGATTAGAGGCAGGGATGCCATATTTTCCGTTGCGGGAATTGCGGCCCAGCGGATCGATGCGGAAGAACTTGCCGAAGCCCGAACCCATATTCTGTGCCAGGTTCATGGGATCGCCGCCGCTGCCGCCGTCGCCGACGCCGAAATAGAGCAAGCCGAATTCCGGCGTCCCCGGCTTGGCGGTGGGGTTGAACGCCATCGCGCCGCCATTGTGGTTGGCGAAGGGCTGACGCCAGCGTAGCAATTCACGCGGCGCCGCGCCGTCATAACTGGCCGCACTCGGATTCTTGGCGGCCCATTCCAGCAACACCAAATCGTGCGTGCTGGCAGGAGTATTAGCGGTGGGCTTGTTGGGCGTATCAAAATCCGGCACCAGGGCGGCGTTGGTGGTATCGACATAGGTATAGAACTTGCCATAGCCCGGCGTGCCCGCCCGGGCAAACTGGGGATGCAGCACGAAGCTCTGCAGGCCGCGCTCGCGGCCGACCGACTGCACCGGATGGCCCCAACGTGCCTCGCGCGTGTCGAGATAGGGCGTCACCACCTTGCCGTCTGCGCTGACGGTGTAGAGCGGTCCGCGCATGTCGCTGACGAAGAGGCGGCGGCTCACCGGCTCCTCATCCAGTGTCATGGCGCGGGCGGCGATATTGTCGATGTCAGGCAGCGCAGCGAATTCGCTCAGCCGCACAGTGATGACACCTTCATTGGCGATAATGGGCTGTTTGAAGGGCTCGCCCGTTTGTCCCGGGGGCAGCGGCGCGTTGGGCGCTAGGGCGGGCGGCGGCGTCTGCGCCAGGGCGGACCCGGCCAGCGCCAGCGCGCCAAGGGTAACGGCGAACGTCATGCGTGCGGACATCAGAAATCTCCAGAAAGCACGATGGATGTTACGGCAGATCGACGAAGGTAATGCTGGCGGCGGTGGTCTGAGGGATCAGAAGCCGGTTTCGCTTACTATCATAGCCGATGGCACCAGGAACAGTGATCTCCTTCGCCACTTCGGACACATCGCCCTTGGCCGTCATCTTGTAGACGTTGCGCCCGCCTTGGCTGGCGATCAGCAGGCTGCTATCGGCCAGGGGAACGATGGCGTCGAACATGCCGCTCGGCATGGTTTTTTCCCGCAACAAATTTCCGCTGGCGTCACGATAGCTGATGTTCACGCCCCGCCCGCCATGGACGATAGTGCCGTCGGCCAGCACCGCCACGCCATTGGGCTTTTCCATGATGTCGTCGCGCGGCTGCAGCAGCGAGACCTGGTTCGTGGGGGACACCTTGATGATGGTGCCTGAGAGGCCACCATTGTCGCTGAGATAGACGGTGCCATCCTTGGTGGCGAAGAGATCGTTGGGCCGCCCGGCACCCGGCAGCGCCACCTCGCCGCGCGGCGCGCCGGTCAACAAATCGAACTTGCGCAGGTGGGTGCTGTCGGCGACGTAGATCAGGCCGTTCTCGATGAAGATGCCCAGAGGATCTATCAGTGTCGCGCCGTTGCGTCCGCCCTCGATGAACTTCTGGTTCACGATCACGCCGTCAGGCGACATGACGGCTATGTAGCCGTTATTCTCCAGCCCGCGCGCGCCAAGATTGCTGATCAGGTAGCGGTCGTTGGCGGCGTCATAGCGGATGCATTCGGAATTCAGCAGTCCGATATTGGCGAACACCCTTTGCTTGGCGACATCGGCGGTGGACGGGATCGGCTGCGCGGCAGCAGCGGTGACCAGCGAAAGGCTGGCGGCAGCGGCCAGCAGGATGGCGCGAAAGGACATGTGAAATACCCCCTAGGAAGGGACCGAGTTGGTTCCCCGATCATGGCAAATGCGTGACGTTTGCAGAGATCACAAGATTAATGCTCCTGCCGGCTTTTTCTAAGCCCAGGTTCAAATTTAATTGCGATTAAGTCTTAACTGTATATACTGAGACACGTCCTGCCTGTCGGAGCGTCCCCATGTCTCACGCACGCACCGAATGCCCCTTAACCCACATCAATCTTCCTAAAGAGGCTGTGAACACCCTGGTGCGTGGCAGCGTCCGCACGCTGGCGGAAGTGGCCGAATGGACCGATCGCGATCTGCTGTCGCTGCCGAATTTCGGGCCCGCCTCTGTCGCTTCGCTGCGCGCCCTGCTGGCAGATACGGGTGCATTGGCGCGCTAAGGCGTCAGCCCGCGCCGAATGCCAGTGCGGTGCGGTAGGTAATCAGGGCTGCAATATAGGCCAGCCCAGTCATGTAGAAGAACATCACCCACATCCAGAACCAGCTGCCGGTCTCGCGCTTCACCACGCCCAGCGTGGCCATGCATTGCGGCGCGAAGACATACCAGGCGAGGAAGGCCAGGGCCGACGCCAGGCTCCACTTGGCCGCCAACGTCGCCGCCAGGCCCGCCTCGTTCTCGCCCGCGATGGAATAGACCGTGCCCAGCGCACCCACCGCCACCTCGCGCGCCGCCATGCCGGGGATTAACGCCACCGACATTTCCCAGTTGAAGCCGATGGGCGCGAAGATGGGCAGCATGGCGTGCCCGATCATGCCCGCGAAGCTGTAGTTGATAGCCGGCTCCGTCGCCGCCACGGGCGCATAGGGAAACGTCGCCAGCACCCAGATCAGCACCATCATGGCGAAGATGGTGGTGCCCGCGCGCTGCAGGAATATCTGGCCGCGCTGCCAGACGCCGCGCAGCACGTTCCACGCGTCGGGCGTCTTGTAGGCGGGTAATTCGATAAGGAAAGGTTCCGACGCACTGCGCCAGAGAATGCGGCGGATGATGAAGGCCACGATCAACGCGCTGGAAATGCCCGCCCCATAGAGGCCGAGCATCACCAGCCCCTGCAAACTCATGCCGTAGACTTCGCGCGGCGGAATGAAGGCGGCGATGATCAGGGTATAGACGGGGATGCGCGCCGAGCAGGTCGTGAGCGGCGCCACCAGTATGGTGGTGAGGCGGTCGCGCTTGTTGTCGATCACCCGCGCCGACATGATGCCGGGAATGGCGCAGGCGAAGCTGGAAAGCAGCGGGATGAAAGCGCGCCCATGCAGGCCCGCCACGCCCATCATCTTGTCCATCAGGAAGGCGGCCCGTGCCATGTAGCCGAAATCTTCCAGCAGGATAATGAAGAAGAACAGGATCAGGATCTGCGGCAGGAAGATCACCACACTGCCGACGCCGGCGATGATGCCGTCCACGATGAAGCTGTACAGCAGTCCTTCGGGCAGCGCCGCGCCCACCCATTCGCCGATCTGGGAGAAGCTGGCGTCGATCAGGTCCATCGCCGGGCCCGCCCAGGTGAACACCGCCTGGAACATGAGAAACAGGATGGCGAAGAGGATCAGCGTGCCCGCCACCGGATGCAGAAGCAGACCATCCAGCTTGCCGGTGAAGGTATCGGGGCGCAGCGGCGGCTTCACATGGGTCTTCAGGATGCGCTCGGCGGCGAGATGCGCCGCGCGGATTTCGCCTGCTGAAGGCTGATGCCAGGTGATCGACCCGGCGGTCTGCCCCGCAAAACGATCCACTTCATGCAGCAGCGCGTCAAGGCCGCGCTTGCGCACCGCGACGGTGGTGACCACGGGAACGTCCAGCGCCTGGCCCAGGCCTTCCAGGTCGATGCGGATGCCTTGCCGTTCGGCGATGTCGAACATGTTGAGCACCAGCACCAGCGGGCGGCCAACCTGCTTCAGCTCCATCACTAACCGCAGCACCAGCCGCAAATTGGTGGCGTCGGCGACGCAGACCAGCACATCCGGCGGCGCTTCGCCTTCCAGCTGGCCCAGCACCACATCGCGCGTCACCATTTCGTCGGGGCTGCGGGCGCGCAGGGAATATGTGCCCGGCAGATCGAGTATCAGGGCACGGCATCCGGCAGGTGTCGTGACCGAGCCTTCTTTCCGCTCCACCGTGACGCCAGGATAGTTTGCGACCTTCTGGCGCGAACCCGTCAGGGCGTTGAACAGTGCCGTCTTGCCGGAATTGGGATTTCCGACCAGCGCGACGCGGGCCGTATTCATCACGTCGCTCATGGCGCGGTTTCCAGCAGGATGGCGTCGGCCTCGCGGCGGCGAAGCGCCACCCGCATGTCATCCAGCTTCACGGCGATGGGATCGCGCCCGAACAGGCCTTCATGCAGCACTTGCACCGCAGCGCCTTCGACGAACCCCATTTCCAGCAGGCGGCGTTCCAGCTCGGCCTCTTCCACGTCGCCGCCATGACCGGAAACATCCAGCCCACAGACAATGCCTTTTCCACCTATTTCCAACACGCTCAAACGCACGGAATTCCTTTTATTCCTTATGTCTCTGCCCAGCGGCGCAGCAAATTGTGATACACCGCAGCCAGCCGTTGCACCGTTTGATTGTCGCCGCCCATGGCCGCGGTGGCCTGCTTCACGCCCTGATCCAGTTCATAGAGCAGCGCGCGCGCTGCCCCGTCACGCACCGTGCTCTGCACCCAGAAGAAGGAGGCGATGCGAGCGCCGCGCGTCACCGGCAACACCCGGTGCAGCGCGCCGGACGGATAGAGGATCATGTCGCCCGCCCCCAGCTTGATCGCCTGGGTATCGGAAGGGTTCTCGATCTCCAGCTCGCCGCCGTCATACTCGTCTGGCTCGGACAGAAACAGCGTGGCCGAGAGGTCGCTGCGCACCACAACGCTGGAATTGGCGACATGCAGCAGCGCCGAATCCGAATGGGCGCCATAGGAACCGCCATCTGCATAGCGATTGAAGCGCGGCGGGTAGATGCGGTGCGGCAAGGCGTAGGCGGTGAATGGGTCGTGCTTCGCGAGCTTGCGCAGGATGCGGTTGCCCAACTCAATGGCCAAGGGCGACGCCTCGTCCAGTTGCTGGTTCTTCTTCACCAGCTTCGCCAGCGATCCGGCGGTGCCGACGGCTTTCGCATCCGGCCAGGCGGTCTTGTCCAGCAAGCCGCGAAATTCTCGCACCTCGTCCTTGGACAAAACCCCTTCAATGACGGCCGTCATACACTGCTCCCTTGGGCGGACAGTATCGCTTTCTGCCCCACCCCCGTCAAAGCGACGCCTTAAAAAGTGAAAAGGCCACGCCCCCAAAAGCGCTTCCCATCACTGTCAACCGGAGGTCCGGCTTACAGGTCGTAGTCGATACCGATGCGGACGTTTCGGCCATCACCCTTGTAGAGGAAGTAGCCACCCTGATACGCCGCCAGATAGTAATTGCGATCAAACAGATTAACGACATTGAGGCGGAGGCCCAGGTTCGGGTCATACTTGTAGGTGGCAAACAGGTCCATCACCGCATAGGCCGGACTTGGCTGGGAATAGAGACCGCCGCCAAAGGCCGCCGCTCTGTCGGGCTGCCCACCATAACGCTTGGAGACGTACTGGCCGATCACACCCACCGACAATTCTTCGGTGATGCGATACTTGGCCTGCGCGCCGGCGGAGAAGTTGGCGAAGTTGGACAGAGTGCGGCCCAAACTGGCTAGGGTCGCCGACTTGATCACTTCGGCGCTCATATAGCTGAGACCGCCCTGGATAGTGAGGTCGTTGGTCAGCATGCCCACCACCTCCAGCTCGACGCCGGAGACGCGGTTCGCGCCGGTGTTGAAGGTACCGGTGGCGGCATAGCCGGCATCGCCTTCCATGATATCGCGCTTGGTGCTCTGGAACACCGCGGCGGTCGCCAGGAAACGATCGTCGAACAGGTTCCACTTGGTACCGATTTCGAAAGTCTCCGAGGTTTCCGGGCGGGCACCGGCGATGGAACCAGCGAAAAAGATGGCGCCGCCATACGCGGAGCTGGTGCCGGCGTCGGATTCGCCGCCATTAATGTCCTGCGACGTGCCATAGCTGGCATTGACATTGATCTCCGGCGTGATCTGCCACACCAGGCCAGCATGATAGTTGGTCAAGGTGTCCGAATAGTCATAGGGCGTGCGCACCCCCGCCCCGGTGATGGTGTCGAGCTTGAAATCAAACCAGTCGGCGCGGACGCCCGCGAAGAGGGTGAGATTTTCGGTGATGTTCACCGTGTCCATCAGCGAAAGGCCGTGGGTCGAAACTTGCCAGTCATGCTTGAGACCAGCCTTGGTGACGACGCGGCCCAGCAGGTTCGGACTGCCGATGTCCTGCATGGCGGCATTGGTGAAGCAGTAGGCGTTCAGTAACGTGCCGTTACCTGTAATGCAGTTGGAGTGTCCCGTGCTGGTGGCGGTATAGTCGCCGTTTAGGACACTATGATCACTGTATTCATGGGTGATTATGAACTCGTTCATCAGCCCAGCAATCGTAATGTTGGCGAAGAGGCTGGCCTGGTTTGCGAAATAGCGCACATCCTGCCAGCTCTGGCGCGTCGAGGTGGTGGTGGTGGCATAGGAACCGCCAGGATTGTTGGTGCCCGTGGTGCCCTCACGCGCAGCCGTGTTGACATAGCCGTTGGTGGTGCGGCCCACGCGCAGGATATTGCTGAAGCGGAACATCCCGTCGAAGCGATGGCTCAGGCGCAGCGTGCCGGTGTTGTTGTCGGTACGCTGGAAATCCTGTTCCTGCGTCACGACGGGCGGCAGGGGCGCCATCGGCATGCGCGTCGCGCCCGCGCCGATCAGATAGCTGCCTAGATCCGCGCCGTCCTTGGCGTGCAGGCCGTAATAATCGGCCGTCAGCTCGGTATCCGGCGTCGCCAGCCAGGTGGCGGACACGGCGGCACCGGAGCGGAAACGATCGGCAGGGCCGCGGCCCGGAACCTGGCCGTAGCTGTACATCAGGTTGGCCCGCACGGCGAAATCGTCGCTCAGCGCCTGATTGGCGTCGATGGTGAAGCGGGAATAGTTGTCGGTGCCGCCCAGCGCATCGCCTTTGATGAAGTCATAGTCGGTGGTGGCGCGCTTGGTTATGGCGTTGATCGCGCCGCCCGCTGTGCCGCGGCCTGCGAAGCTGGAGTTCGGGCCCTTGGTGATTTCGAGCTGCTCGATGGCGAAGCTCTCGCGGATGCTCATGCCCGGATCGCGCAGGCCATCCACGAAGGTATCACTCTTCGCTTCCTGGCCACGGATGATGTAGCGGTCGCCGAACATGTTGCCGCTTTCACCGGTGCCGATGGTAATGCCGGGCTGCTGCAACAGGACTGCCCTGAGGTCCGTGCGGCCGGAATCCTTGATTTGCTCGCCGGTGATGATCTGGATAGTGGCTGGGGTCTCGGCGATGGGACGGGTGCGACGCTCGACACCCGAAGTCTTGGCCTTGTAGGGCACGCCGGGGGTGGCGTTGGGGTTGGGGTCGATCGCTTCGCTCTGCACACGCACGGCGCCAAGCTGGGTGTCCTGGGCGAACGCGGGTGCCATCATGGCGGCAGCCAGACCAACGCTGGAGGTAGCCAGCACCTGCAGACCCCGCATGTTGTTGATCGACTTCATTAGAAGTCCCTTCTCCAGGCGGAAGAAAACGCTGCAATAACAATAATTTGAATATGGATTTGCGATCTTCTCTCCCAGCAGATGATTATCTATTGCAACTTATTCGCAAATACAATGAAAATCATAGTTAGTCTCAAGGAATGTTAAAACTAGCCGCAGGGAGGCTTGGAAGGCACGCCTAGCTGCGGCTAAGGCTGAACTCGATGGGGATCAGAACCCAGGCCTCGACAGCGCTGCCGCTGCGCATGGCGGGCTGGAATTTCCACTTCTTGACCGCGGCCAGGGCCGTCTCATCGAGACGGGCATAGCCGGAAGATTTTGCCATCTGGATTTCCAGAGGCTGGCCGGTGACGTCGACGCGAACGCGCAGCTGCACGGTGCCGATCTCGCGCAGGCGGCGCGACATGTTGGGATAGGCCGGGCCGGGATTGTTTAGGTAGGCGACGTCGAAACGCGGCGTCGTGGGCGACACTTCTTCCGACGCCTTCTCTGGCGGAGGCGAGAGCGGCGAAGGCGGCGCAGCCTGAATAGTCATCTGCGATGGCAGCGGAGTGATTTCCAGCATCGGCGGCACAATCTGCGGCACTTTCGGCTGGACCACTTCGGGCATGCGCTCCAACTGGGGCGGCGGTGTGGGCTGGACGATTTCGGGCGCGATCGAGACGTTTATCGTCTGCACTTCTTCCTTGGGCTTGATCACCGTCAGCCCGGCGAAGACAATCACATAGGCGATGGCGCCATGCGCGAGAATGGAAACCGCGATGGAAGGAAGCCGCTCGCGCAGCGTCCACTGGTGCGGCCGAAGACGCGCTTCCAGCATCGCGCCCATGCCGGTGCGCGGCGCATCGGCGTCGGGACCAGAATTCCAGTCAGGATATGTCATACGCATCGGTCTGCAGACTTGCCGGGAGAATGCTCCCGCGTTCTGGCGTTATTAATAGTCAGTCGCGTATGCAGACGCAAACCGGATACGGCAGTGCAGCACTGGCTTGCGCAAAATTACCGCGAAAGTGAAGGGTTTCAGCGCGCCGGGACGAAAACGTACATTTCATAGCGCGCCACTTCCCGCTTGGAGACGTACTTGCCGATCTCAAAGCGGAACTGGTTGATCGACTTGTACGGCTTGTACTCGCGGAACTCGGACGCCATGCGCGCGCTCATGCCGGGGATCAGCATGATCTCCTGCTGGGTAGCGGTGTTGAGATTCAGCGGGGCCCAGAAGCGGCTGTAGATCAGCCG
>CANFDA010000048.1 GCA_947445215.1 Alphaproteobacteria bacterium
GTGGTACGCGGGATCTGCTGCCTTCGCCCCGGCGTGCCGGGCCTGTCGGAGAATATCCGGGTCAAATCCATCGTCGGCCGCTTCTTGGAACATGGCCGCATCATCGCCTTCGGCAACGGCCATGGCCTGCCGCACAAAAGCGCCCAGATCTTCATTTCCTCTGCCGACTGGATGCCCCGCAATCTGGATCGCCGGGTGGAGACCCTTGTTCCGATTGAGAATCCCACCGTCCATCAACAGGTCCTTGACCAGATCATGGTGGCGCAGCTGAAGGATCAAGCCCAAAGCTGGTATATGCAGCCCGATGGAACCTATCTCCGCGATTGCGATTCAGAGGACGTGGACGCTTTTTCGGCGCATACTTATTTCATGACCAATCCTTCCCTTTCCGGCCGTGGCCGGGCCCTCAAGATCCAGAAGCCGCGGACCTGACTTTGTCGGCGGTCAGCGAACCTCGCGGGGCTTCCTCTCCTGCGCCCGATCGCGCGGGCATGCCCGTGGCCATCGTGGACATCGGCTCCAATTCGGTGCGCCTGGTCGTTTATGAAGGCGAGTGCCGCACCGCCGCCACGCACCAGAACGAAAAATCCATCTGCGGCATCGGCCGCGACATGGTTTCCACCGGCCGCCTGCATGCCGAAGGCTGCGCCGAGGCGCTGGAGGCGCTGGCGCGTTTCCGCCTGATCGCCGACGGTCTGGGCGTGCCCACCCGTAAGGCGGTGGCGACGGCGGCGGCGCGTGATGCCTCCAACGGTCTGGAATTCATCGCCCGCGCCGAAAAAGCCTGGGGCTCGCCCATCAAGGTGCTGGCCGGCGAGGACGAGGCGCGCATCGCCGCCGAAGGCGTGATCGCGGGCATTCCCGAAGCCGATGGCATCGCCGCCGATCTGGGCGGCGGCAGCCTGGACATGGTCGGCGTCAAGGGCGGCAAGACGGGCAAGGCCCATTCGCTGCCCTTCGGGCCACTGCGGCTGATGGATCAGTCGAAAGGCGATCCCGACAAGGCGCGAGATATTGTCGACAAGGGGCTTAAGGGCCTCTCCGATATCGACGCCAATGCGCTCTATGCGGTCGGCGGCATCTGGCGCAGTTTCGCCCGCGTCGACATGGAGGAGCAGAACTATCCGCTCCATGTGCTGCAGCAATATGTGATTCCGCGCGGACGGGCCATACGCCTGTGCAAGCTGCTGGCGGGCCTGTCCAAGGATTCCATCCGCAAGATCAAGGTTGTCTCCAAGCGCCGCGCCGAGGCGCTGCCCTATGGCGCGGTGGTGCTGGAACGCCTGATCGAAGCGGGCAGCATCAAGGATGTGGTGATCTCGGCCTATGGCCTGCGCGAGGGTTTGCACTATGCGCTGCTGCCGTCCTCCGAGCGCATCAAGGACCCGCTTGTGGAATTCGCCCATGCCAGCAATGCCCGTATGGCGCGAGTGCCGCTGCATGCGCAGGAAATGTTCGACTGGACGCGCGTGCTGTTCGAAGGTGAAAGTGCCGAGCTGGCGCGCATCCGCGAGGCTTCGGCGCTGTTCTCAGATATTGGCTGGCGCCGCCATCCTGACGACCGCGCCACCGGCGCCTTCGCGCAGGTGCTGACCGCGCCCTTCGCCGGCGCCGACCACCGCGCCCGCGCCCTGATCGCCGCCTCGCTCTTCCACCGCTATTCCGGCGACGAGGATTTTCCCCGGGACTTGGCGCTGGCGGGGTTGCTGGATAAGGATGACGTGAAGCGCGCCCGGCTGCTGGGCCTGACCTGGCGCTTCGGCTTTTCGCTGTCGGCCAGCGCGGCGGGCGAGTTCGCCAACTACAAGCTGCGTGTCACCCCGGCCAAGGTGATCCTGGAAGTGCCGAAGAAGCGCGAGGCCATCGCTAGCGAGCCCGTCCAGAAGAGACTGGGTGAGCTCGCCGATGCGATGGGGCGACTGGGAGAAATCCTGGTTGGTTGACCATGGGCGCCGCCCTCGACCGCTTACGCGGTCTCGAAGCGGGGCTAGCTTTTCTAAGCTCGCTAACGTCCACCAAGAAAAGCTAAGCCAAATTTTGGTCGGCTAGAACGGCGCCTTTAGAAGAACTTGTGCATCAGTTTCTTCGCCTTGACCGGCACGCGATAAAGGCCGGTACCGCCCGCGATATAGAGATTTCCGTCGGCGCCGATTTCGCAATTCGGGGCCGAACCGGAAATGCGGAAGCGGCCCAGGCGCTGGCCTTGGCTGTTGAAGACACCGATGCCGCTATCGCCCGAAGTCCAGATATTGCCCGCCGCATCGATCTTCATGCCATCGCCGGCGCCGCGGGGATTGGCGAATTTCTGTGCCACGCGGTCGAACAAGGAACGCTGCGACACGGAATTGCCCTGCTCGTCCAGATCGTGCCGCACCCAGCCGAAATTGCCGTCGGTGTGATAGAGCGTGCTGCCGTCGGGCGAAACGCCGACGCCGTTGGGCATCTGGTAACGGCCGATCAGCGTCACGCTGTTGTCGGGCGCCATCTTGAAGACGCCCATAAACGGCAGCTCGCGCAACGGCGAGATGTATTCTCCGCGCTGTTCCGGCGTGGCCTGGTTGACCAGGCCATAGGGCGGATCGGTGAAATAGATCGCGCCCGTGGTGGGCGAAACGCACAGATCGTTGGGGCTGTTGAAACGCTTGCCCTCGAAACGGCTGGCCAGCACGGTGCGGTGCTTGGTGGTGATGTCGATGCGGACAATGCCGGGCGTGCCGCTGTCGGCCGCCAGGATGCCGCCGCGGCCCAGGGTCATGCCGTTAACGCCGGCCTCGCGATGGACCGCCGGATTGGTCGGTGTCTGCAGGCCTGACGGCTTGAGCCAGGTCTGAAGTCCGCCCTTGGTGGACCATTGCAGAATGGCGTTGGCGCGCGGGTCGGAGGCGAGGAGATAGCCATCGGCGCCGCCGATCCAGACCGGACCTTCGCACCATTCAAACCCGGTATCGACGATGCGTTCGATCTTGGCGCTCGAATCCACAAGCGCGTCGAAGGCAGGGTCGAAGCGTTCGATCACCGGGGGCTGGGGCGGACCGGCGGGGGCCGCGCCACGGCCTCCGGCCTGGGCGGCAGGCGCCTGGGCAAGGGCGGTTTGCGCGAAGGCGGCAAGGCCCGCCAGCGAGATGCCGCTTTCCAGCATGCCGCGCCGCGACAGAGTATTCATGGTGATTTCCTCGGATGTTGTTGTGCGTTGGCCGGAGCATGCTGTGGCTCTCGGGGGCGTGCAAGCGGCAAACCGCCTTGCGCGGCGCACGGTCCGGGAGCGATATGATCCGTATACAGATTGATTTGCGGGGCCCGGGGACCGCCGTGCCGCCGCCGCTGTCTACTTTCCCCTTGAGGAAAGTTCAGGAACGCGCGTTTTTCAGCGGCATGACCGCTTTCACCCCTCAACAAGCGCTCTGCATAGGCGCTGATGACGGTGTTTTCATGTCATTTCGCAGGAGATTCTTGCATGGAACATGATGTGCACCTGTCCGAAGACGTTGATCGTGGCGGACTTACCAGCAAAATCATCGCAGCAGTGGTTGTCGGCGCCGCCATACTCGCGCTCGCCGGCTACATCGTTTTCGGTTCGGGAATGTGGGCCTAGCGGCCCGCGCCTGACCGGATAGACCGCAATGCCGGACGGGCGGGCGCCGCCCCGCAGGGGCGCGTTCCGCCCGGTCCAGCATGCCCAATCGTTCGCGAGGCGGTTTCGCGCCGGCGGCGGCTTGTGTCGCCCTTTGGAAACCCCATTTTCAGGTCAGACTTGCGCCCGGCGCGCCCGCGCGCTTTAACAGGGTCAAAGCTCCGGCCGTGGCCGGGCACGCCTTGAACTAGGCGTGTTATTACAAGTGTTTAAGGAGAGCGTCATGGGTTCTTTCAGCATCTGGCACTTGGTTATCCTGGGCGTGGTCGTGCTCGTCCTGTTCGGCGGCAAGGGCAAGATTTCGGACCTGATGGGCGATTTCGGCAAGGGCGTGAACAGCTTCAAGAAGGGGCTGGGCGAGGGCGGCAAGGAAGATCCCAAGGTGATCAACGGCGAAGCCCGCAACGCCGATACGGTCAACAAGGACAAGACCGCCGCCTGACGGTCTCGCCGGGGCGCCGCGTATGTTTGATTTCTTCAGCTGGAAGCTGCTGATCCTGCTCGGCGTCGCGCTGGTGGTGGTGGGTCCGAAAGACCTGCCCAAATTCATGCACATGATGGGGCGCTGGGTCGGCAAGGCGCGCGCCATGGCCAACGACTTCAAGCGCAGCTTCGACGAGATGGCGCGCCAGAGCGAGCTGGACGAGCTGCGCAAGGAAGTCGAAGCGCTGAAGGCGAAGAACCCGCTGGCCGACATCGAGAAGTCGCTGAACGAGCCGTATCACGACACCGCTACATCTCCGGTGGAAGACGCCACGCCGCGCGCGGGCGAGTTCATGGTCACCGATACGCCGGTGCCCGAGGCGCTGGCGCCCGATGCCGCCCCCACCGACAGCGAGCGCGCGGCATCGTGATTTCGCCCTCTCCCGAAGACGAGGCGGCGCTGGACGCCACCAAGGCGCCGCTGATGGAGCACCTGATCGAGCTGCGCAAGCGGCTGATCTATTCGGTGCTGTCCTTCGCCGTCGCTTTCGCCATCGCCTTTTCGTCCGCCAAATACATCTATGCCTTCCTCACCATTCCGCTGGCCAATGCGCTGGCGGGCACGCCCGATGCGCACCTGATCTTCACCGCCCTGGGCGAGGTTTTTTTCGCTTATGTGAAGATCGGCATGTTCGGCGGCCTTTGCCTGGCCTTCCCCTTCATTGCCGGGCAAATCTGGATGTTCATCGCGCCGGGTCTCTACAAGCATGAGCGCAACGCGTTCCTGCCGTTCCTGCTGGCCACACCCTTCTGCTTTATCGTCGGCGCGGGCTTCGCCTATTACGTGCTGCTGCCCTACGCCATCCACTTCTTCATCGGCTTCCAGACCCCGGGCGTGGTGAATGGCGCGCTGGGCATCCAGTTGCAGGCCAAGGTCAGCGAATATCTCGACCTGGTGATGAAGCTGCTCTTCGCCTTCGGCTTCGCCTTTCAGTTGCCCGTGCTGCTGTCGCTGCTGGGCAAGGTCGGCATCATCACCTCGGCTCAACTGCGCTCGGCGCGGCGCTTCGCCATTGTCGGCATGACGGCGGTGGCGGCGGTAATCACGCCGCCCGATCCGGTATCGATGCTGGCCCTGGCCGTGCCGATGTGGGGCCTCTACGAGATTTCCGTCTGGCTGGTGGTGTGGATTGAGCGCAACCGGGCCCGCGATGCCGCGGCGCGCGAAGCCACCGAAGCAGCTGCCGCATCTACGGAATCAGCCGGCACGGACGTCACCAAGCAATAGAAGACTTCGCGACCTGCTGCGTGCGGTCAGCGCCCGGCCGCACCCGCTGCGCCGGGAAGGTCAGCACCACCGCGGTGCCCTTGTGGGGCGCGCTGAGGATGGCGAGGCTGCCGCCATGTAGCTCCATCATCGCCTTGGCCAACGGCAGGCCCAGCCCGGTGCCGGTATGCTTGGCGCCCATCATGTTGGCGATCTGGCTGAACGGCGTCAGCGCCACCTGGATGTCTTCCGCGCTCATGCCCACGCCGCTGTCGTGCACCGTCATCTCGTAGCCGCCTTCGGGCAGCATGCGGCCGGTGACGCAGACCCTGCCCCCGGCGAGCGTGAACTTGATGGCGTTGCCCACCAGGTTGATCAGGATCTGGCGCATCATACGTTCCACCGCCACCAGGCGCACCTTATCGCGGGGTAGGCTATAAATCACTTCGACATCGAACCGGCTTCCCAGGTTTTCGATAATCCCCAGCGAGGCGGTAACGGTGGGGGCGAATTCGAATTCCTCGGCGCTTTCCAGCGACATCTTTCCCGCCTCGATCTTGGAGAGGTCGAGAGTGTTGTTGATGATGCCCAGCAGGTAGCGGCCCGAAGTGTGAATGTCCTTGGCATAGGACAGGTAGCGCGGGTTGTTCACCAGACCCATATGCTGGTCCTTCATCACCTCTGAGAAGCCCATGATGGCTTTGAGCGGCGTGCGCAGCTCATGGCTCATATTGGTGAGGAAGGAGGATTTGGCGAGATTGGCCTGGTGCGCCTGTTCGGCGGCGATCTCCAGCTGGCGGGACATTTCCGCCAGTTCGCTCTTGGATTTCTTAAGTTCGGTGATGACGCGGCGGGCATGGAGCATTATCTGCAGGATGATGACCGTCATTTCGAGGAAGAGCAGCAGGATGATCGAGGCAGGCTGGGTGGGAAAGCCCATCAGGTTGCGCAGCAGGAAGTGCGTCGCCATCACCGTCAGCAGCGCGAAGCCGGTGAGGGCCAGCGTCGAACCCAGCAGGGCGAGGCGGGACATCTGCCCGTCCAGCACTTCCAGCAAGGTTCTCGGTGACAAACGCCCCAGCAAGGGGTTCCCGCTTCTCAGCGTGATAAGCTTATGCCGGTTCCTGTTGCAGCCCCGTTTCTCCTTTTCGTAAAATGTGAGGGGCATTTTTAAGTGTTTTTTCACCATGCGGGGCATGGGAATCAGCGGAAAAGCCGATTTTGACGGGGTCGGAGCCCGTGGCATAAGGCTGCATCACACAGGTGAATCAATGCACGACATCAAGGCCATTCGCGACGGACGCGATGCATTTGCAAGCGCGCTGGCGCGCCGTCCCGCCTATCGCGACAGCGCCGTGGCCGAGGCGGACAAGCTGCTGGCCAAGGACAAGACGCTGCGCGAATTGCTGGTGCGGCTGCAAACCGACCAGGCGCGGCGCAACGAAGCCTCCAAGCTGATCGGCCAGGCGAAAGCCAAGAAGGACGAAACACAGGCCGCCGCGCTGATGGCCGAAGTGGCGGGGCTGAAGGACGCCATCCAGAATGGCGAAGCGCAGCAGCGCACGCTGGAAAGCGAAATGCGCTATCTGCTCGCGGTTCTTCCCAACCTGCCCGCCGCCGATGTGCCGGACGGCTCGGAGGAGGGCGACAATGTCGCGATGCCGAAGCGCGCCTTCGGCACGCCGCGCTGCATCAACAATGCGAAACAGCATTTCGAGATCGGCGAAACCCTGGGCCTGATGGATTTCGAACGCGCTGCCAAGGTCAGCGGTGCGCGCTTTGTTTATCTGAAGGGCGATCTTGCCAAGCTGGAACGCGCAATCGGTGCCTTCATGCTGGATACGCATACGGAAAAGTTCGGTTACACCGAAGTCAGCCCGCCAGTGCTGGTGCGAGATGAAGCGTTATTTGCAACGGGTCAGCTTCCTAAGTTTGGGGACGATCTTTTCTTTACTGATCCACGAACCTCGGAATGGGAAGATGAGGTACGCAGGTGGATTAGAAATGCAAGTAGTTCATTTGGTGGCAAAGTAGATTCCTACACCAAAGAGCAAGTTCTAAATTATGTGAGAACTACTGCAGAGAATGCTGCGTCAATTTTCGGGCTTCAGAATCTTGAGGCAACTTTTGACTGGCAGGTGAGGTTACCCCGCCGGCTTGCCCTCGTTCCCACCGCCGAAGTGCCGCTAACCAATTATGTGAGCGAAGAAATCCTCGCCGAAGCCGAACTGCCTATCCGTTTCACTGCCTTCACCCCCTGCTTCCGCGCCGAAGCCGGGGCGGCGGGCAAGGACACCCGTGGCATGATCCGCATGCACCAGTTCAGCAAGGTGGAGCTGGTCTCGATCACCACACCGGACCAGTCCAACGCCGAACATGAGCGCATGACCGATGCGGCGCAGGAAATCCTGAAGAAACTCGATCTAGCCCATCGCGTGGTGACGCTCTGCACCGGCGATATGGGCTTCGGCGCGCGCAAGACCTATGACATCGAGGTGTGGCTGCCCGGCCAGAACGCCTTCCGCGAGATTTCCTCCTGCTCCAACTGCGGCGATTTCCAGGCCCGGCGCATGAACACGCGCTTCAAAGGGGCCGACGGTAAGGTGAAGGGCCCCGTGCACACGCTGAACGGCTCCGGCCTGGCGGTGGGCCGCACCATGGTGGCGATCCTGGAGAATTATCAACAGGCCGATGGCAGCGTCGCCATTCCCGATGTCCTACAGCCCTATATGGGCGGCAAGCGCGTTATCGGGACATGAGAAAGCCCCTGCGCATTCTGGTCACCAATGATGACGGCATCCATGCGCCTGGCCTGGCCGTGGCTGAAAGCATCGCCCGCGCACTGTCAGACGATGTCTGGGTGGTGGCGCCGGAGAATGAACAGTCCGGCGCGTCGCATTCTCTGACGCTTGCCAGCCCCTTGCGCCTGCGCAAGATCGGCGAGCGCCGTTTTGCTGTTACGGGAACGCCGACCGATTGCGTGATGATGGCCGCGCTTTCCCTCCTGGAGCATGAGCCGCCGACGCTGGTGCTGTCGGGCGTCAACAGCGGCTCCAACCTGGCCGATGACGTCACTTACTCGGGCACCGTGGCGGGCGCCATGGAGGGTTGCGCGCTGGGCATCCCGTCCATCGCGCTCAGCCAGGAATATGGCGAAGGTGGCCGCACCGGGCTGGACTGGAGCGCGGGCGAAACGCATGGCCCCGCCGTGGTGCGCAAGCTGCTGGACGCGGGCTGGCCGCAGGGCATCCTGATGAATGTGAATTTCCCCGGCGTGCCCGCTTCCGAAGTCACAGGCGCCGCGCTGGTGCCGCAAGGCCGCTACGACCTGCAATCCACCGAAATCCATCAGCGCCTGGATCTGCGCGAGCGCAACTATTACTGGATCGGCCTGCGCCGTCACGAGACAGTGCCGCCCGAAGACAGCGATCTGGGCGCGGTCCATGCCGGTAGGATTTCGGTAACCCCCCTGCATCTCAATCTCACCGAACATGCGGTGCTGAAAAAGATGCAGGAAAAGCTGGGTAAAATCTCACTGAAATCTTAACGCGATTTTTTCCGCGCGCGATCTTGGTTAAGCAGCTTTTCATCTTTCCGCACGATGATCCGTTTTGATACATTTGTGCGGAAGGCATGAGACGATGAACCGCCGCACTTACAAGATGATCGCGCTGCTGGTGCTGACACTGTTCCCGCTGTTGACGGCCTGCGCGGGTGACGACACGCCGGAAACGCATCTCTCCTGGGGCGTCAATGATCGCCTGAGCAAGCGCGCGCCGGTCTGCAGCGCTGCCGCGACCGCCAATGGCAGCCCGCGGGTCTATGTCTATCAGGATGCGGGCGAAGCCATCGCCGCGCCGCCGGTGCCGACGCCGCGCCCGGCCTATTACGCCTCCGTCGCGCAGCGTTCCACACCGGTCTATGAATATCGTGAGCCTGCGGGCGAGCGCCCCTCTATAATCCCCGGTAATGTCGCTTTCGCCTGGCCCGTCGCCGGGCAGGTGATTTCCGGCTTTGGCGTCTCCCGCAGCGGCGAGCGCAATGACGGAATCAATATCGCAGCTCGCACCAACACACCTATTCGCGCCTCGGCCAGCGGCACGGTCAGCTATGCCGGCACACTCAACGGCTATGGCAACCTGACGCTGATCAAGCATTCCAACGGCTATGTCACGGCGTATGCCCACGCCGACCGCCTGCTGGTGGGGCAGGGCGATTTCGTCGCCAAGGGCCAGGTGATCGGCTATGTCGGCCAGACCGGCGACGTGTCTTCGCCGCAGGTATATTTCGAGATCCGCAACGGTTCTACGCCGGTGAATCCCGAGCACTTACTGGTCGCGCGCGGAGGTTCTTAGTCGAGCTTCGACCCTAACTCGCCTGCAATGTCTTGAATGAACTGCCAGGCGACGCGGCCGGACCGGCCGCCGCGGGTGATCGCCCAGGTCAGCGCACGAGCGCGCAAATCTTCCGGTGCGATCTTCAGGCCGTAATGGGCGGCATAGCCGCTCACCATCGCCAGATAGTCGTCCTGGTTGCAGTTGTGGAAGCCCAGCCACAGGCCGAAACGGTCTGAGAGCGAAACCTTCTCCTCCACCGCCTCGCCGGGATTGATGGCGCTGCCTTTTTCATTGTCGATCAGGTCGCGCGGCATCAGGTGGCGGCGGTTGGAAGAGGCGTAAAACAGGACATTTTCCGGCCGCCCTTCTAGCCCGCCTTCCAGCGCCGCCTTGAGCGATTTGTAGCTGGTGTCGTCCTTGTCGAAGCTGAGATCATCGCAATAGAGCAGGAAGCGTTGCGGGCTGGCGCGCAGCAGGCGCAGCAGCTGGGGCAGGGTGGAAATATCCTCGCGATGCACTTCCACCAGGATCAGCTTGTTGGTGCGTGTGTGGTTGACCTCCGCTTGCACCGCTTTGATCAGCGAACTCTTGCCCATGCCGCGCGCGCCCCACAGCAAGGCGTTGTTGGCGGGCAGGCCGTCGGCGAAGCGGACGGTGTTGGCGAACAGCGTGTCGCGCTGTGGCTCGATGCCCTTTAGCAGCGAAAGCGGCACCCGCGCCACGCTGGGCACCGCGATCAAGCCGCCTGCGGCAGGCTCCCAGACGAAGGCCTCGGCAGCCGCCGTGGCGGGCATTCCTGCAACTGATGGTGGCGAGAGCCGCTCCAGCGCTGCCGCGATGCGGGCCAGAAGCGCCGGGGCGTAATCGCCCAGCCCCGAATTGTCACCAGATTTCATTCTAACCCCTTGATCTCACGCGGTTGCAAACCCACCTCGCGTCGGTATAGTCGCCGCCAATCGTCCCCCGCGCCAGTCGCGCCGAAAGAATAACAGCCATGAACGATCCCACCTTGCAGATGCTCCTGCCGCTCGCGGCGATGTTCGCGATCTTCTATTTCCTGGTCTGGCGTCCGCAAAGCCAGCGGACGAAGCAACTGCGGGTGATGATAAACAATCTGAAGCGGGGCGACACCGTGATCACGGCGGGCGGGCTGGTGGGCAAGGTCGCCAAGACTGCCGGTGACGCTGACACGGAAATCCAGGTCGAGATCGCCGAAAATGTCGAAATCCGCGTCCTGAAATCCGCCATCACCGACGTCCGCTCTAAGGCGGGTGCCGCCGCCAAGGCTTAGATCTGTGCTGCAAGTCCCTGCCTGGCTGCGCTGGTTCACCCTTCTGCTGGTGGCCGCTGGCCTGATCGTGGCGCTGCCCAACGTGCTGCCGGAAAATCTGCGCGCCCGCCTGCCGTCCTGGATGCCGAACCAGGCTGTCAATCTGGGCCTGGATTTGCAGGGCGGTTCTTATCTTTTGCTGGAAGTCGATCTGCCCGCCGTGCAGCGCGACCGCGCCGAAAGCCTGATGGGCGATGTCGGCGCCGCGCTGCGCCGGGCCGGTATCGCCATCAGCGGCCTGGAATCCACCGCCGACACGGTGCGCGTCACCATCAACGACATGGCGCGCTATGATGAATCCAAGCGGTTGATCCAGGAATTGAACCCGACCATGGCGACGGCCCTGGTGCCGGGCTCGCGGCAAAATGATGTGGCCGAACCGGGTAATGGCCGCATCATTCTGACCCAGACCAAGTCCTATGCCGACCAGACGCGGCAGCAGATTCTGCAGCAGTCGGTGGAAGTCGTCCGTCGCCGCATCGACGAACTTGGCACGCGCGAGCCTTCGATTGCACCGCAGCTGCCCGACCGCATCGTGGTCGAAGTGCCCGGCCTGCAGAACCCCGCCGAGCTGAAGGAAATACTGGGCAAGACCGCCAAGATGACCATTCATCTGGTGGACGAGACCGCGGAAGCGGAGTTGATGAGCAACCCCAATATGCGCGCGCCCATCGGCTCCGAAATCCTGCCGCTGATGCCGCCCGACACGCGCAAGACCGTGATCCGCCGCCGCGTGATCGTGACCGGCGAACGCCTGGTGGATGCGGGCGTTGGCTTCGACCAGCGCAGCGGCCAGCCCGCCGTCACCACTCGCTTCGACAATGTCGGCGCCCGCCAGTTCGCCGACATGACGCGCGACAATGTCGGCCGCCGCTTCGCCATCGTGCTGGACGGGCAGGTGCTGTCCGATCCGCGCATCAACGAGCCGATCCTGGGCGGCACCGGCCAGATCAGTGGCAGCTTTACCACCCAGACCGCCACCCAGCTTTCCGTGCTGTTGCGCGCGGGCGCGCTGCCCGCGCCGCTGCATGTGATCCAGGAAAGTACCGTGGGCGCTGAACTGGGCGCCGACTCCATCAGCTCCGGCCGCTGGGCGGCCATCGGTGGCCTTGGCCTGGTGGCGCTGTTCATGGTTCTGCGCTACGGCCTGTTCGGTATATTCGCCAACGTCGCCTTGGCGCTGAACCTGATCCTGCTGCTGGCGGCGCTGACGCCGCTGGCGACTCTCACCCTGCCGGGCATCGCGGGTATCGTGCTGACACTGGGCATGGCGGTCGATGCCAACGTGCTGATCTTCGAGCGTATCCGCGAGGAGCAGCGCAACGGCCGCGGCATGCTGGCATCGATCGACCAGGGCTTCCGCCGCGCCCGCGACACCATCATCGACGCCAACATGACCCATCTGATCGCGGCGCTGATCCTGTTCGAGCTGGGTTCGGGCCCGGTGCGCGGCTTCGCCGTGGCGCTGGGCTTCGGCATCGCCACCTCCTTCTTCACCTCGGTCTCGGTGACGCGGCTGATCGTGGTCACCTGGCTGAATATCTGGCGGCCCAAGGTCCTGAAGATCTAGGGAGCGACCGCCCAGCAGGCCTCGCATTTTATGCGAGGCCGTCAGCGTTAGGTGGCGCGACCCATAAAAACGCGACAAGCCCGGAACTTTGAGCTACCTTCTCGTTTCGAATCTGGGGAGGAGAACCCATGGCCGTTTTCTTTGGCAATCTGCGCAATGTCGTGATCGCGGGCTTCGTGCTCGCCCTTGCCCTGGTGGCGATCTATGTCGGCTGCCTGCATGGCAGCCTGGACGCCACCTTCTGGTCCTTCGTCACCCGCTGGCTGCATGTCATCGCCGGCGTGATGTGGATCGGCCTGCTCTATTATTTCAACTTCGTGCAGATCCCGACCATGCCCAAGGTCCCGGCCGAGCTGAAAGGCGGCGTCACCGGCTTTATCGCCCCGCAGGCCCTGTGGTGGTTCCGCTATGGCGCGCTGGCGACCATCGTTCTTGGCTTGGTGCTGGCGATGCAGAGCCCCAGCTATTCCCTGCATGACGCCTTCACGCTGGGCCTGATGGGCGAGCCCAACATGAGCGCCTCGATCATCGGCATCGGCATGTGGTTGGGTCTGATCATGGGCTTCAATGTCTGGTTCGTGATCTGGCCGAACCAGCAGAAGGCGCTGAACATTGGCGGAAAATTTTCCGACCTGGCCGCCGAGCAGAAGCTGGCCGCCGGCAAGACCGCCATGGTCTTCAGCCGCATCAACACCATGCTGTCCATCCCCATGCTGTTTTGCATGGGGGGGGCGATGCATATCTGATCCAGTTCTGATAATTTGAAGAGCCGCCGGAGCGATCCGGCGGCTCTTTTGTTTGGAAAACATGGACGAAAGCCTCGCCA
>CANFDA010000049.1 GCA_947445215.1 Alphaproteobacteria bacterium
CGGGCAGCGCCGCCGTCACCGCCTGCGGCGAAGCCTATATGCTGTCCTGGAAGTTGGGCTTGAAAGCCAACGCGCTTTACCGCGACGGCTCCAAGCTCAGCCAGCCGCTGGCCAGCAGCGTCTTCTCGATCATCGACGAGGAGGACGACGAGGCCGCGGAGGCGCCGGCGCCGCGCACCAATGCCCCGGTGCAGCAGACGTTAGTCACCGAACGCATCGTCGAGAAGGTGATCGAGAAGATCCGCGTACACGAACGCGAGAAGCTGCCGCATCGCCGCAAGAGCTATACCCAAAAGGCCATTGTCGGCGGGCACAAGGTCTATCTTCATACCGGCGAGTATGAAGATGGACGCCTAGGCGAAATCTTCATCGATATGCACAAGGAAGGCGCCGCCTTCCGCAGCCTGATGAACAATTTTGCCATCGCCATCTCGGTGGGCCTGCAATATGGCGTGCCGCTGGAAGAGTTCGTCGATGCCTTCACCTTTACCCGCTTCGAACCGGCGGGCCTGGTAATCGGCAACGACTCCATCAAGAACGCCACCAGCGTACTAGACTATATCTTCCGCGAGTTGGGCGTCTCCTACTTGGGCCGCAGCGATCTGGCGCATGTGCAGCCGCAGGACGAGGATCTGGGCGTCGGCAACGGTGCGGTCACGCCGGTGGTCGAAGCCAGCATCACCAAGCTGGCCTCGCGTGGTTATATCCGCGGCCGCGCCATGACGGTGGTGAATGGCGGTGCCGGGCGTGCGCTGGATCACGATCACGACCATCCGCAATTCGGCGGCGGCGGCTATGAGCCCGACAATGACGCCAAAATGCTGGATATCAGCGCCATCGGCGCCAGCATCCAGGTTGAACTGGGCGTGACGGCGCTGGGCGCGACGCTGGAAGCGGCCATGGGAGGCCGCGACGGGCGCGCCCGCCGCGCTGCCGAAGCCAAAATGAAGGGCTTCGAAGGCGACAATTGTGGCGCTTGCGGAAACTTCACCCTGGTGCGCAACGGCACCTGCATGAAGTGCAACACCTGCGGCTCGACCACCGGCTGCAGCTAGGCTTTCAACCGTATCCAACGTGAGGCGGCGCGGGAAACATCTGCGCCGCTTTTTCGTTTTTTATGTATGCCGTATCTGCAATCCCCTAGCTGCCGTTTCCTATGATGAAAAAAGTCACGCCCTGAAGGCAACCTTCTGGGATAGCGGCCGAACTTACGTTTATGAAGGCGTGCCGCAAAAGCTGTATGACGCGCTGCTGTTCGCGGATTCGGTCGGGGCGTTCTTCAACCGACATATCCGCGACAGTTTCCGCTTCCACGAAACCTGATAATTGGATTAATGGACCCAGCGCAGCGGCGGGCGCCAACTGGCCCGTTCTGCCAGTTCTGCTGCGCCTTCCAGATCGAGCGCGGTATACTGGAACATGCGGCGATAAAATAAGTCAGAGATTTCCCGCGCTTCGCGGCGGCCTGCGCTCCAGGCCGCGTATATTCACCGCTTGTTCGGGATTTTCCGCGTACATAAGAAGGCAACGCCGGAACCAGTTTCGCGTTCCGGTTGTAACAGTGTGCCGGAATGAGACGCCTGCTTTTCTACCGTCTGCTGACCCTGTCCGCGCCCGCACTGGCGCAGGATGTTGCCAAGTTCGTCTTCAAAAAGGGGGTGCTGATTCCGCTGCGGTGGCGCGACTTCATGGCGGCATCGTAGATTGCCCCGGCTGCAAGCTGATGGGCGCCAACCTCTTCAACACCTGAGGCAAGGAACGCGACCTGCGCAGCGCGTTTTTGGATAGCGCCAATGCGCAGATGATGTGCATGTCCTTCGCCGATTTCCGCGGCGCCAGCTTTCGCGGCACCGAATTGTCGGCGGCGAACATAGCCGGCGCCAAGATGGACGGCGCAGACCTGACCAGGGCAATCACTTCGGTTACCTCGTTCCTGGGCACGGACTTGCGCAACGTCAAGTGCCTAACCCAGAAGCAGATCGACATGGCGTGCAGCGACGCCAAGAGGTTGCTGCCTGTGGGGCTGAAGCCGCACACCTGCCAGTAGTATTTACGGCAGCTTGCGGTCGAGCCAGACCAGTAGCAGCGACAGCGCCCGGAATGCCAATCCCATCACCGTACAGTTGATCGCCACCTGCGCCGCGCCGAACTGCGCCACATCCATAAACGGGTACGGGTACCAGCCGTCGGCAACGTCGCGCGTCATCGCATAGGCCGTATAGCAAACCGGCAGCAGCAGCGCATATCCGGTATCATCCCAGCCCAGCATCCGATGCGGCTGCACCAGCTAGTACAGCACGGTCAGGAACGGCATGGCGTCATGCAGCAGCACATCAGCGAGCTTCTGCTTGCCCTGCGGGTCCCAGACATTGCGCAGCAGCAGCGAATAGGTGACGCCGACAAGGATCATGGCCGACACCATCGCCAGCTCGCGCCGCGCATGGCCGCGCCCCAGTGCCGCCAGGGTCAAGCTGATGGCGGCAAACAGGTTGGCGATGATGGGTAAGTAGCCAAAATAGCGGCACAGCCCCTCCAGCGCTGTGCCGCCCTGCGACGATACCAGCCCGACGGTGAGCGACAATTGCAGGCCCAGCAACACCCAGCATAGCAGCGCGCCAGCGGCCGTCATGGCCCGCGGCAGGTTGAATGGCACCGTCCCCTCCCAAGAAAAAAAGCCCGGTGATTGCCGGGCCTTTTTCTATTCTGCCGCTTCCTGCAGCTGCGCCGGTTTCCAGCGCAGGATTGGCTTGCGCGCGGCCAGCGTCTCGTCCAGGCGGCGGCGCGGCGCGAAATGCGGCGCGCCTTCGAAGCGCGCGGTCTGGCCAGTCTTCGCTTCCAGCGCCAGCGTCCGCAACACATGGATGAAGCGGTCAAGCGATTCCTTGCTCTCGCTTTCCGTTGGCTCGATCAGCATGGCGCCGTGCACCACCAGCGGGAAATACATCGTCATGGGATGATAACCCTCGTCGATCATCGCCTTGGCGAAATCGAGCGTGGTGACGCCGCTGCCTTCCAGGAAGCTATCGTCGAACAGCGCCTCGTGCATGCAGGGGCCTTCGCCGAAGGGTGCGCTCATCACGTCCTTGAGCGAGGCCAGGATATAGTTGGCCGAAAGCACCGCATCCTCGCTCGCCTGGCGCACGCCATCGCGGCCATGGCTCAGCATGTAGGAGAGAGCACGGGTGAACATGCCCATCTGGCCATGGAAGGCGCACATGCGGCCGAAGGGCTGCGCGCCCTCCGGCGCTTCCGCACGAGTCTCGATCAGGCGGAAGCCCTTGGCGTCATGCACCAGCAGCGGCAGCGGCGCGAAGGCCGCCAGACGCTCCGACAGCACTACCGGACCGGCGCCGGGGCCACCGCCGCCATGCGGCGTCGAGAAAGTCTTGTGCAGGTTGATGTGCATGGCGTCGATGCCCAGATCGCCCGGCCGCACCTTGCCGGCGATGGCGTTGAAGTTGGCACCGTCGCAATAGAAATAGCCGCCCGCGGCATGGACCGCGTCCGCCATCTCCTTCACGCGCGGTTCAAATAACCCGCAGGTGTTAGGGTTGGTCAGCATGATGGCGGCGACGTCGGGGCCCAGCTTGGCTTCCAGCGCGTCGGCATCGACATGGCCATCGGGCTTGGCCGGGACTTCATCGACCGTGAAACCGGCAAAGGCCGCCGTGGCGGGATTTGTGCCATGGGCCGATTCCGGCACCAGGATACGCTTGCGATGGCCTTCGCCCCGCGCTTCCAGCGCCGCGCGGATCGCCAGCAACCCGCACAGTTCGCCATGCGCGCCCGCCTTGGGCGACATGGCGACGGCGGGCATGCCAGTCAGTACGGTAAGCCATTTCATCAGTTCACTAATCATCGCCAGCGCGCCCTGCGTGGCGCTCGCGGGTGCCAGCGGATGCAGATCGCCGAAGCCGGGCAGCCGCGCCATCTTCTCGTTCAGGCGTGGATTGTGCTTCATGGTGCAGGAGCCCAGCGGATACAGCCCGCTGTCGATGGCATAATTCTTGCGGCTGAGGCGAACATAGTGGCGGATCGTTTCCGGCTCACTGAGGCCCGGCAGGCCCACAGCACCCTTGCGGCGCATGCCGCCCAGCCGGTCATCGGCAATCTTCACATCGGGCAGATCGACGCCGACCGCGCCATGTCCCAGTTCGAAGATCAGCTTCTCTTCATGGTCGAGGCCGCGATCACCGGAAATGGTGACGATGCCGGAGGTCTGGCCCGCACCCGCGCCCGCGTCGGAGGGGCGGCCCTGATTGTTCATGGCCATCTTACAGAACTCCTTTTTACTCGCTCTGGCTCACGCCAACGCTCTGTTCAGCGCGGCTTCGAGCGCAGCAAAATCGTCATCGGTCGCGGTTTCGGTGGCGGCAACGATCAGAAGATCGGCCGCGCCGCCCAGCCGCGAAGCGGGCACACCCGCCAGGATGCCCTTTGCTGCCAACGCATCCACCACGGCGGCAGCGGGCTTGGAAAGCTTGACAGTGAATTCGTTGAAGAATGCGGGCGTCAAAACTTCCACGCCCTTCAGCTTGCCCAGACGGTCGGCCAGCGCCACCGCCTTGGCATGGTTGAGCCGCGCCAACCGCGACAGACCTTCCTCGCCCAGCAGCGTCATGTGGATGGTGAAGGCCAGGGTGCAGAGGCCGGAATTGGTGCAAATGTTGCTGGTCGCATTTTCGCGGCGGATATGCTGCTCGCGGGTGGACAGCGTCAGCACGAAACCGCGGCGGCCTTCCGCATCCACCGTTTCGCCCGTCAAGCGGCCCGGCATCTGGCGCAGGAATTTCTCGCGTGTGGCGAACAGGCCCACATAGGGCCCGCCGAAATTCAGGCCATTGCCGATGCTCTGGCCTTCCGCCGCGACGATGTCTGCGCCCTGCGCGCCGGGCGATTCCAGCAGACCAAGCGAGACTATCTCGGTCACCACTGCGATCAGCAGCGCGCCCTTGGCGTGGGCGGCGTCGGCGATAGGGCGCAGGTTGCGGATCAGGCCATAAACGTCGGGCGACTGCACCACGACGCAGGCGGTGTCTTCATCTATCAAAGCGATGATGTCTTCGGCGCTGCCCGGCGTCACCGGGGCGCGCTTCATCTCGCCGAACAGGCCCGCCACCGTGTCCACCGTCTCGGCATAGTGCGGATGCAGGCCGCCCGACAGGATCGCCTTGCTGCGCTTGGTGACGCGCTGCGCCATCAGCACCGCTTCGGCGGTAGCGGTGGAGCCGTCATAGAGCGAGGCGTTCGCCACTTCCATGCCGGTCAGCAGCGCCACCTGGGTCTGAAATTCGAACAGGTACTGCAACGTTCCTTGGGCGATTTCTGGCTGGTAAGGCGTGTAGCTGGTGAGGAATTCTGAACGCTGGGTCAGGTGATCCACCGCACTGGGAACATGGTGCTTGTACGCGCCCGCGCCGCAGAAGGTCGGGGCCGATCCCGCCGCGATGTTCTTCGCAGCCAGCTTTGACATGGCGCGGTCCACCTCCAGCTCGCCCTGCGTGTCGGGGAGATTGAACGCCGACAGTGGCGCGATGGCGCCCTTGGGAACATCGCGGAACAAAGCGTCGATCTCAGAGACGCCGATCTTCGCCATCATGGCGCGGCGGTCGTCGGTGGTGAGCGGCAGGTAGCGCATCAGGGGCTCTTCGTGAATTCTGCGTAGGCGGCGGCGTCCATCAGCTTGGCGAACTCACCGGTGTCGGAGAGCTTGATCTGGAAGAACCAGCCCGCACCTTCCGGATCGTCATTGACCTTCGACGGCTCGGTGGTCAGCGCCTCGTTCGCGCCGGTGACTTCACCGCCGACAGGGGCATAGACTTCGCTGGCGGCCTTGACGCTTTCCACCACCGCCGCTTCCGCGCCCACCTTCACCGCCTTGCCCTTGGCCGGCAGTTCGACATAGACCACATCACCCAACTTCTCGGCGGCAAACTTGGTGATGCCGACGGTGGCGTTGTCGCCTTCCAGGCGAACCCATTCATGCTGGTCGGTGTATCGTGTCTCGCTCATCTGTTTTCTCTCAGCGCTTATAGGTGTGGGGAAAAAAAGGCAGTAGCGCGACGGCGGCCGCAAGGGCCTGGCCACGCACCATCAGGTCGATCTTGGTGCCGTCGGCGGCGAATTTGCTTTCGACATAGCCCATAGCTACAGGGCCATTGGCAGACGGGCCGAAGCCGCCGGAGGTAACGCGGCCGATGACGCGGCCTTCCGCCATGATCTCGGCACCTTCACGGGCAGGGGCGCGGCCTTCTGGCTTGATGCCGACACGCTTCTTCGCCGCGCCGTGCACCAGCTTCTCCATGATCATGTCGGCGGCGGGAAAACCCTTTTCCAGCTTGCGGCGTTTGCCGATGGCCCATGTGAGATTGGCCTCCACCGGGTCCACGCTTTCATCCATATCATGCCCGTAGAGGCAAAGCCCCGCTTCCAGCCGCAGGCTGTCGCGCGCGCCCAGCCCGATGGGCAGCACTTCTTCCTCGACCAGAAGGGTGCGGGCGACGCGATCGGCATCGGCGCCTTCAATGCTGATCTCAAAGCCGTCCTCGCCGGTGTAGCCGCTGCGGCTGATGATGGCGGGCGCGCCCGCGACGGTGGTGCGCACCACCTTCATGAAGGTGAGATTTGAAATGCCGAGTGAATGCCGCTCAAGCACCTGCGCCGCCAGCGGACCCTGCAACGCCAGCAGGGCACGGTCGAAACGCGGCGTCAACGTCGCCGCGCCTTGCAACTTCTGCGAGATATATTCGAAATCGCCTTCCTTGCACCCGGCGTTGACGACCAGATAGAGGTCGGCCTCGCCCGCCAGGCGGGAGAACATGAAATCGTCCTTGATGGTGCCCGCATCGGTCAGCAGCAGGCCATAGCGCTGCATGCCTTCCTTGAGGCCCGCGACATCGGCGGTGGTGAGACGCTCCAGCGCGGCAGTGTCGCCGGCAAGAAAACCCTGCCCCATATGCGAGACATCGAACAACCCGGCTTTGGCGCGGGTGTGAAGATGTTCTTTCAGGATGCCCGCCGGATATTGCACTGGCATTTCGTAGCCGGCGAACGGCACGAGCTTGGCGCCAAGCTCGACATGCAAAGCATGGAGCGGTGTGCGGCGCAGGATTTCGGTCGTGACAGTCATCAGATTCCCGACAGGTATGAGGTATCACGCCCTTCTCGGGCGCGTTACCCCTCTGTCACGGGACCTGAGAGATTTCCCCTCGACAATATAGCGAGGATTACCCCTTCGGTGGAACGGTGCCTGTTGGACCCATTCGCTTTCCAGAAGTTCATTCTTCGCGCGGTCCTTTTGCCTGAGAGTTTCCGGGGCGGTTGCTCCTTCGGCGCCCCTAATGAAAGGGTTCTCTCCCGCGAGAGATCATGTGCTAGCCAGGGGCGCGCGCCTCACGGCGGACGTTCCTGTTGGGGTACATCTTAAGGAGGTAAGTGGGTGAGTCAACGCTGGGCCGGGCCCGGCGGAACTTACTCACATCCTTTCGGGAACCTCAATCCCCAACAGATCCAATACTTTGGTGAGCACGCCCAGCACTTGCGCGCAAAGACTCAGTCGGGCGGCGCGGAGATTGGCGTCCGTTTCGGACAGGATGTGGTGGGCGGCATAGAAGCGGCTGAAATCCTGCGCCAGTTCGAAGGCGTATTCGCACAGCATGTTCGGTGCGCGCTTGTCTTCCGCCGCCGCCATGATATCGCCCAGCGCCAGCACCCGCAGCGCCAGCACCCGCTCTTCCGGTGAAGTCAGGAATGACGGCACGGCAGCACAAGCACCGGCCTTGCGCAGGATCGACTGGATGCGCACCGCTGCATATTGCAGATACGGCCCGGTCTTGCCTTCGAATTTCGAGAAGCGCTCCAGGTCGAAGATGTAATCCGTGGTGCGATGATTGGAGAGGTCGGCGAACTTGATGGTGGCGATGCCGACCTTGCGCGCGATCTCGGCCCGCTCGTCGGCGGTATAGCCGGCGCCGATGCCCTGCTCGGCCAGGCGCTTCTCGGCTTCGGCCTTGCCCATCTCGATCAGGTCGTAAAGCTTCATCGCGCCACCGGCGCGGGTCTTGAACGGCTTGCCGTCCGGCCCGTTCATGGTGCCATAGCCGACATGCTCCAGAACAGCATTCCCCGCAAACCCGGCCAAATGCGCGGCGCGGAAGACCTGTTCGAAATGGCTGTGCTGGCGATGATCCACCACATACAGGATCAGCGCCGGGTCGTGATCGCGCACCCGCTCGATGATGGTTGCGAGATCGGTGGTGCCATAGAGCACGCCGCCTTCCGACTTCAGCAGGATCAGCGGCGGCATCGGTTTCTTGTCGTCGTCGCGGGCGACGCTCACCACCAGTGCGCCTTCGCTTGTCTCTGCAAGACCGCGCGCCTTCAGATCTTCGATCATGGGCGCGATCAGGCCATCGACGCCGGATTCGCCTTTCCACAGATCGAACTTCACACCCAGGCTGGCGAATTCGCGCGTCAGGCCAGCTTCCGTGACCGTGACGAAATGCTTCCACAGCGCGCGATAGCCGGGCCGCCCGGCCTGCAAATCAACCGTGGCGCGCCGCGCCGCTTCCAGCCGCGGCGGATCGGCCTTGCAGGCGGCGGAAGCGCGGGGATAAAGCGTTACCAGAGATTCCATCGTCACTGGCGCATCGTCAGGATAGGGCCCAACGACATTGGAATCGAAATAGATCGGCGCGCTGCCCTCCAATTCGATCTCGGTGATGAGTTGGCCAATCTGCAGGCCCCAGTCGCCCAGATGCACATCGCTTATTACCGCCCAGCCATTGGCGCGGTAGAGCCGCTGCAGGCAGTCACCGATGATGGACGAGCGCAGATGATGCACCGCCATGGGCTTGGCGATGTTGGGGCCGCCGAAGTCTATCACCAGCGTGCGGCCCGCGCCGGTATCCGGCGCGCCCTGGCGGGGATCGGCGCGCAGAACATCCAGCCTCGCCGCCAGCATGGCGTCAGTAACGTCGAGGTTGAGAAAGCCTGGCCCGGCGATCTCGACTTTCGAAAAGAACAAATTGGCCTTCAGCCGCGCCGCGATCTTCTCTGCAATCGCGCGGGGGTTGGTTTTCGCGGCCTTCGCTGCCGCCAGCGCACCGTTGCACTGAAATTGCGCCAGGTCGGACCGGTCCGAACCCTGGACCTGGCCGAAGGCCCGCGACAAACCTTCCGCCTCGAAAGCGTCGCCCGTGATAGTCGTGAGCTCGGCGCTGAGCGACGTCATGGGGCGACGCGGCCCATCGCGGCGAGATAGCTGCGTTCGACCTCGCTCACTTCCAAACCGGCCAGATACTGATAGTCGGTCGGCAGGCGTCCATTCTCGAACCGCAGCACGGTGTTGGTCAGCTGCGTCTCGAACACCACAGAGGCGACGCCGGGCGCGAAATCCACTGTGGCGTTGTAGACGCGCTTGTTGATGATGCGCTCCGCCTGGTTCACGGCGACGAAATACGGCACCACATAGCGGGCGGCCTGGCCCGACGGCGCGCGCATGGCGCGGAAGGACATTCGGATATTGGAGGTCGACTCGCCATCGCGGATGTTGAGGCTGCAGGTTTGCGAAATCGCTGTCACTTCCATCGTGTACAGCAGGGCCGACGGATCGGTGCCCGTGCTGTCAGGCTTCAGCACCGGCCGGGTGGCGGTGTCGGACAGAATCGCGGCCGCCGGACAGGGCACCAGGCGGGGGCCGTTGCAGCCGGACAGCAGCAGGACAGAACCGAAAAGCACGGGGACGGAACGGAAAAGACGGGGCATCATCGCGGCATATGCTCTTTTGCTTGACTTTCTGCGGCCCGCAGCCGACTTGTCGGGCGAGGCTGTGGCAGCTTAGAGCATTTTCCGCCCGGCCTGTTAAGCCGTTTTCGGGGCGTCATGGCGGTCTATACCGAGGTCTCCTTCGAGGATCTGGAGCGGCTGCTCCAGAGCTACGATATCGGCACGCCGCTGGCTTTCAAGGGCATCGCGGAGGGGGTGGAGAACTCTAATTACTACCTCAAGACCGACCGCGGCGCCTACATCCTCACCCTCTATGAAAGGCGCGTAAATCCGGACGATCTGCCCTTTTACCTTGGGCTGATGGAGCATCTGGCCAAGGCGGGCATCGTCTGCCCCCTGCCCGTGCCGCAGCGGGATGGCGCGCTGTCGGCGACGTTGAACCGCCGCGCATGCGCCATTGTCACCTTCCTGAACGGGTTGTCGGTGCGCCGCCCGTCCGCCGTGCATTGCGCCGCCGCCGGCGCGGCCCTGGCCCGGCTGCACCAGGCGGGCGAAGGCTTCACCCTGTCGCGCGCAAATGCGCTGGGACCGGCCGGGTGGAAGCCCTTGGTGGAAATTTGCCAGCTGCATGGCGACGGTGTCGAACCGGGTCTGGGCGGGCTGATTGCGGGTTCCTTTGCCAGCATCAACGCCGCTTGGCCCGACCTGCCTGGTGGCGTGATCCATGCGGACCTCTTTCCCGACAATGTCCTGTTCATGAAGGACGAAGTCTCGGGCGTGATCGATTTCTATTTCGCCTGCAACGACATGTTCGCCTACGATTTAGCGGTGATGCTGAACAGCTGGTGCTTCGAAAGCGACGGCAGCTACAACATCACCAAGGGCCAGGCGCTGACCGCCGCCTATCGCGCCGTGCGGCCGCTGGGCGATGCCGAGATCGCGACCATGCCCACCCTGATGCAGGGCGCGGCGCTACGCTTCCTGCTGACGCGCCTGTTCGACTGGGTTCATCACGATCCCAACGCGCTGGCGAGCCCGAAAGACCCGCGCGAATATTCCAAGAAACTGCGCTTCCACCTCAAGGTGAAAGACGCCCGGGAATATGGCCTGTGAGTGAAGTTCAGTTGTTCACCGACGGCGCCTGCTCCGGCAATCCGGGGCCCGGCGGCTGGGGGGCGATCCTGCGCAGCGTCGCCCATGAAACCGAACTCTCCGGCGGCGCCCGCAACACCACCAACAACCGCATGGAACTGATGGCGGTGATCGAGGGCCTGAAAAAGCTCAAGCGCGGCGTCTCCGTCGCGATCTACACGGATTCGCGTTACGTGATGGACGGCGCCGCCAAGTGGATCATCGGCTGGAAGAAGACAGGCTGGAAGACCGCCGACAAGAAGCCGGTGAAGAACGAAGATCTGTGGCGGGCGCTGGATGACGAGATGAAGCGCCACCAGATCGAATGGCACTGGGTACGCGGCCATTCCGGACATGCGGAAAATGAAAGAGCGGACCACCTGGCCCGCTCCGCCATTCCATCCCGGACGCCAGCCGCCGGTTAGAGCTGCTTCAGCGTGTATTCGGCGCTGGAAACTTCGAAGGCGCCCGGTTCTTCGACGTTAAGCGACTTCACCACGCCGTCATCCACGATCATGGAATAGCGCTGGCTGCGCTTGCCCATGCCGAACTTGCTGGCGTCGAATTCCAGGCCCACGGCGCGGGTGAACTCACCATTGCCGTCCGCCAGCATGCGCACCTTGTCGCCAGCGCCCTGGTCCTTGCCCCAGGCACCCATCACGAAGGCGTCGTTGACTGACAGGCACACGATGCTGTCCACGCCCTTGGCCTTGAAGGCGTCGTGGTTCTGCACGAAGCCGGGCACATGCTTGGCCGAGCAGGTCGGCGTGAAGGCGCCCGGCAGCGCGAACAGCGCCACTTTCTTGCCTTTGAACAGATCATCCGTGGTGACGGGCGCGGGCCCGTCTACCTGCTTTTCCATCAGCGTGGTGGAAGGAATTTTGTCGCCGACCTTGATCGTCATATGCGTCACTCCGTTTGGTTAAGTGTTTTCCTGCGCCGTGGCGGCGTTGTAGTGCCGGGCGATGAATTCCACCGCTTCGCTTTCCTTGCGCTGGGTGATGTCGGCCAACAGGCCCAGGCAGTCGGACGGCACATCCTCCTGCTCGCTGACAATGGTGGCGCGCAGTTCCAGCCAGCGCCAGCGTCCCTGCCCCGCGCCAACGCGGAATTCGAGCCGGAAGGCAGCGCCCGAGCGCGCCTGATATTCTTCGAGCGCCTGGGTATAGATCTCGCGATCGTCCGACTGGATCATGGCCAGGAAATCGGAATGGGACAGCGTCACTTCGTGCAGGCCGCGCCTCAGAAGCTGGGCCGCATCCGGCGACAAAGTGAGAAGCTGGCTGCGGAAATCCAGGTTGAAAACGCCCTGGTGCGCCGCGCCGATGGCGGCCAGCGCCAGATTGGCGAAGGGCGTGGAGGAATCCAGCACCGTGCCTTCAGGCATGCGCGATTCCAGCAGCTTGGCCGCGCCCGATCCGTGCAGGAAGGGCAGCACCGCGATTTCCTCGCTGGCGATCACCGCCAGCGCCAGCAGGATGGCGCCCACCGCCGCGAAACCGCCGGTGATGGCCGGTCCAGTCAGCCCCTCGCCCCAGCCGCCGATGGCGACCACGGCGCCCGCCATCGCCACCAGCGCGAAGGCGGCGGCAGAAGGCGCCACAACCTGCGCCGCCTTGATGCCGCGGCGGCCGCAATAGATCAGATAGGCGGTAATGGCGCCGCCGCCCAGCACGACGGCGATGTTGCTGAGCAGCATCGCGCCCGGCAGTCCGATATAGGCTAGCACACCAAGGCCGGTCAGGCCCCAGACCGTGCGAATGAAATGCTTATGATATTTCGGCCAGACATCGCGGAACGGAACGATGGCGTTCGCCAGCCGCGCGCCCGCCACAAGTGCCCACAGGGTGAACATGGCGGTAAGTCCGTAAGGTCCGCCAACGCGCAGCACGATATTGCCGTCGAAGACACTCGAAGAGGACAGCCAGCTCAGCAGCAGCAGGAACAGGCTGATCGCCACCCAGCGCGGCGCGGAATGACCAATCAGTACCGCGAGGCCGCCGGTGATCAGCATCGCCGCCGCGATCAGCGCCGACACGGCGGTGATGAAGATGGCAAGCTGCCGGTTGTGCGACGCCAGCGCAGGTTCGGTCCAGGCCGATAGCGCAGGCGGTGCGTCAGCGGAACCGACCCGGATGGCCAGCGCCGCAGTGGTGACGGGCGGAATGATGATGCGCCAGGCGCGGCGTCCATAGGCGGTGGCGGTTTCCACCGTGACGCCGGATTCCGAACTGGCGACGGCAAGGATCGCCGGGCGCGTGGAACGCGGGTAGAATTTTAGCGCCGAAGACGGCGGCTGTCCGGCGAGCAGCACGCGAATGGCGGGACGCACACTGTTGTTCATTATAGGCAGCATGTACCAAGAGGAACCATCGGCTTCCGCCCCGCCGGGCGCGTGATAAGGCGTCAGCGCCGGCTTCAGCGGCATCATGTTCTCGGGCAAACTGAAATTTA
>CANFDA010000050.1 GCA_947445215.1 Alphaproteobacteria bacterium
CGGGCGTGGATGTTGAATTGCGCCGCGTGCTATGGCGCTATCTGGCCGACATCAACGCCCAGGGCCGCACCATCCTTCTCACCTCCCACTATCTCGAGGAGGTCGAGCGTCTGTGCCGCGACATCGCCATCATCGCGGGCGGGCGCATTGTGCGTGAAGGCAGCAAGGACGAGATGGTGGCCGGTCCCGGCGGGCTGGAGCAGGCTTATCTCAATGCCACCGGCGCAGAGGCTGACCATGTCGCTCCCCATTGACTACAGCGTGAGCCGCGAAACGCTGACGCCCCCCTACTTGGCAAAGATGGGCGTCAACTGGATCGGGCTCTACACCATGGTCCGGCGCGAGCTTTCGCGCATGGCCCGCGTGCCGATCCAGGCCTTCATCGCGCCGTGGATATCGGCGCTGCTCTTCATCTTCATTTTCGGTTTCGTGGTCGGCGGCCGCATCGATAGCATCGGCGGGCGGCCCTATCTGGAATTCGTGCTGCCGGGCATCGTGATGATGAACATCGTCAACGCCGCCTTCCTGCAATCCTCCTCGGCGATCTATTTCTCCCGCTTTATCAAGTTCATCGAGGAGACGCTGGTCGCGCCGCTCTCCTATGCCGAGATGATCGCCGGTCATCTCTCGGTGGTGGTGCTGCGCGCCACCGTCACCGGCATCGGCATCATGGTGATGGGCTTGTTCTTCGGCGCCACGCACATCGAATCCCTACCGCTGTTCCTCTTCTGGGTGGTGAGCGTTTCGGCGGTGTTCGGCCTGGCGGGCATCATCATCGGCCTGTGGTCGCAGAACTTCGAGCAGCTCAACATGCCGGTTGTGTTCTTCCTCACCCCGCTCTCGATGGTGGGCGGTGTCTTCAACACGGTGGACATGCTGCCGGATTGGCTGCACTGGCTGGCCTGGAGCAATCCCTTCTTCTATTTCATCAACGGCCTGCGCGGTTCGATGATCGACGTCGATGAAACACCCGGCCTGCTGGGCATCGGTCTCACTGTGGCGTTGCTGGTGTTCCTCGGCGCGGTGACGTGGCGGCTGTTCTCCAAAGGCTACGGCCTCCGGGAATAAGTTGAGCGGGGCGAGCGTACCCTGTATCTTGCCCGCAACGCACTATAGAAACCCCCGATTTGCCCACGAAACACGCACTTCGGCGCTGGAGTTCCGTCACATGATTCGTTCCCTCCCCCTGGGTATCGCCGCCGTCCTGCTCGCCGCCGCGCCCGCCATGGCCGAGCCCGCAACGCCTTTGGGCGTGTTCCAGAACTGGTCCGCCTATTCCTCCGGCACCGGCTCGAGTCTGACCTGCTATGCGCTGTCGCAGCCCCGCGCTTCGACGCCGCGCGGCGCCAGCCGTGGCGACATCTATCTAATGGTCAGCGACTGGCCGTCGCGCAAGGTGAAGGCCGAGCCGCAGATCGTGCTGGGCTATCCGGTGAAGCCGGATGCGCCCGCTGCGCTGGCCATCGGCGCCGCCAAGTTCGCCTTTTTCGTCCGCTCCAACGGCCCCGGCGCCAATCCCAACGCCAGCGCCTGGTTGCAGTCGCTTGGCGACAACAGCCGCGTCATCGACACCCTTGGCAAGGGCGTCTCGGCGGTGGCCACCGGCACATCGGCGCGCGGCACCCGCACCAGCGACACCTATTCGCTGGCGGGCTTCGCCGACGCCATGGCCAAGGTGCACGACACCTGCAAGATGTGATGGCCAGCAAGACGCCTCTCATCGGTCTGGACTACGTGGCGCTCAAGGCGGCGCTGATCGAGGCCGGAGTCCCTGCAAAATCTGCCGCAATGCGCACCGGCCAGGTGTGGAACTGGCTCTATGTCCATGGCGCGCCCAGCTTCGAGCGCATGAGTAATCTGGCGAAGGACTTCCGCGCCGTGCTGGAAGACCGCTTCACCCTGGACAGGCCCGAGATCGTCACGGCGCAGGTCTCGGAAGACGGCACCCGCAAATGGCTGTTGCGCACCGGCGCGGGTATCGAGTTCGAGACCGTCTATATCCCGGAAGAGGATCGCGGCACGCTCTGCGTCTCCTCGCAGGTCGGCTGCACGCTCACCTGCAAATTCTGCCACACCGGCACCCAGAAGCTGGTGCGCAACCTGACGCCCGCCGAAATACTGGGGCAGGTTATGATCGCCAAGGATGCGCTGGACGACTGGCCCAGCACCCAGCCGGGCCGCAGCGTCACCAACGTTGTGATGATGGGCATGGGCGAGCCGCTCTACAATTTCGAGTCCGTGAAGGATGCGCTGGCCATCGTCACCGATGGCGGGGCGCTGGCGCTGTCCAGGCGCCGCGTCACGCTCTCGACGGCGGGCGTGGTGCCGATGATCCCCAAGGCGGGCGCCGAGATCGGCTCTGGCCTGGCGATTTCGCTGCACGCCGTGCGCGACGAACTGCGCGACGTCATCGTGCCGATCAACAAGAAATATCCGATTGCCGAACTGCTGCAGGCCTGCCGCGACTATCCCGGCGCGTCGAACGCCCGCCGCATCACGTTCGAATATGTGATGCTGAAGGGCGTCAATGACAGCCTGGCCGACGCCAAGGAGCTGGTCCGGCTGCTGAAGGGCATTCCCGCCAAGATCAATCTGATCCCGTTCAACGCCTGGCCGGGCGCGCCGTATCAATGCTCCGACTGGGCCCAGATCGAGAAATTCGCCGAGGTCGTGAACAAGGCGGGTTACGCCTCGCCGGTGCGCACGCCGCGCGGACGCGACATCATGGCCGCCTGCGGCCAGCTCAAGTCGGAATCGGTTAAAGAGCGCGCCTCGGAGCGCATGGCGCGGGAGGCTTCCGCGCTGGAGCAGGTCCAGTCCAACCAGCTTTCGCGGATGCCGCACTAACTCGATTGTAATGGCCCGCCGTGCGCGGGCCATCCAGGGCAACAGGCAAGATGCAAAGGCTTCTGATAATCGGCGGCATCTGTCTGGTGATCGCGGGTCTTGCCTGGCCCTATCTGTCGCTTCTTGGCCTGGGCCGTCTGCCGGGCGACATCGCCATCCAGGGCGAAAGCGGCGGCTTCTCCTTCCCGATCATGACCTGCATCATCGTCAGTGCGGTGCTGTCGCTGCTCTTTTGGGTTGCCGCAAAATTCTGAATTGTCTCTTCCGCCGCGATGCGGCTCTCCCCCGCATGGCAGGGGAGGGGGGACCACGAAGTGGTGGAGGGGTCGCAGAATATCTGTAGCGGGAACTCGCAATGCGTGCTTTCACGCCGCAGTCTGGCCCGGTGTAATTTTCGTGCTATGCTCGGTCCATCGCGGGCAGCCTTTTTTGAGCGCCTGTGCTTGAGAGACATCCGGGACAACCACAGAACCTTGTCCGCGCTCCCGCTCACAATTTCGGGAGGTATCCGCATGCTGAAGCCTTACAAGATGTACTTTCGTGACAGGCTGGATTTCGTCGTCACGGTGCGGGATTTCGAGGCCGCCTGTGACGCCGACGCCATGGCCCACGCTCAGACCCTGTGTGTCTCGCACAAGATCTCGGTGCGGTTGGGCGATCGCCTGGTCGGCACGCTGGCCAAGGGGGCGCGCGCTTCCGCCAAGGCCAGCACGTAATATCGCTGATCAGCCACAACGCCTATCTGACCGAGATGCTGAAGCAGGCGGGGCTCGACGCGGAAGCGCGCGAGGTGGCGAAGCGCATCCAGAGCGTGCTGACCGTCGAAATCCATCACCGCATGAAGAACATGCTGACCATGGTGACCGCCATCGTGCGCCAGAGCATGCGCTCCTCCACCAGCCTGGTCGGGGCCGAGCACGCCATTTTCACCCGCCTGATCGCCATGGCGCGGGCGTATGACCTTCTGCTGAAAGCCGACCTGAAATCTGCCGGCCTGAAATGCGTGATCCAGAATGCGGTGGCGCAGCACAGCAGCACCGCCGGCTGCACCATCGTCACCGGCGAGGAATTGCAGGTGATACCGTCCGCGATCCTGCCCCTGATCCTGAACTAGCTTTGCACCAACGCGACCAAGTATGGCGTGCTGTCGCGCGACAGCGCCAGCGTAGCGCTGACTTGGCGCTAGGACACTGTCAGCGGCTCTTTCGTGCTGCACTGGATGGAGCGGGGCGGCCCGCCGGTCACAACGCCGGGAAACAAGAGTTTCGACTCGCGCCTGGTGGAACAGGCCATGCCGCGCCAGCTGGGCGGCTTTTCCTGCCTGATCTTCCCGCCCAGCGGGGCGGAATTCTGCCTCACCATCCCGATGGAAAAGCTGCGGCCCGGCGCCTTGGACGAGTAGCTGCCCACCCGCCTGTCCTCCTTGACCTTTCCGGCCCGGGCTTTATCAACTCGGCTCGCCGCCGGGCGTTTCCGGGGCCGTTTCCCGCCGGGGGATAACCTGGGAGGGGGCAGGAATTTGGTACCGAAACATCCCCGGAAAACCGGGAAATCGGCCTGGAATGGAGTGGATAGCGTGGCGAAGTCGGGCGTGAAGAAGGTGGTGCTGGCCTATTCGGGTGGCCTCGATACCTCCGTGATCCTGAAGTGGCTGCAGACCGAGTATGGCGCCGAGGTGGTGACCTTCACCGCCGATCTGGGCCAGGGCGAGGAGATCGAGCCCGCCCGCCAGAAGGCCATCACCCTGGGCATCAAGCCAGAGAACATCTTCATCGAGGATGTGCGCGAGGAATTTGTCCGCGATTACGTCTTCCCCATGTTCCGCGCCAACGCGGTCTATGAAGGCGTCTATCTGCTGGGTACGTCGATTGCCCGCCCGCTGATCGCCAAGAAGCAGATCGAGATCGCCCAGAAGGTCGGCGCCGACGCCGTCTGTCATGGCGCCACCGGCAAGGGCAACGACCAGGTGCGTTTCGAGCTGGGCTATTATGCGCTGCAGCCCGGCATCAAAGTGATCGCGCCATGGCGCGAATGGGACCTGACCAGCCGCACGAAGTTGCTGGAATTCGCCGAGGCGCACCAGATTCCTATCGCCAAGGACAAGCGCGGCGATGCGCCCTTCTCGGTGGACGCCAACCTTCTGCACTCATCTTCCGAGGGCAAGGTGCTGGAAGACCCGTCGGTGGAAGCCGAGAGCATCGTCTATATGCGCACCATCGCGCCCGAGGATGCGCCGGACAAGGTGACCTATATCGAAGTCGGTTTCGAGTGTGGCGACGCGGTGAGCATAGACGGCGAGAAAATGTCGCCCGCCACGCTGCTGGCGAAGCTGAACGCGCTAGGCAAGGCCAATGGCATCGGCCGCCTCGACCTGGTGGAGAACCGCTTCGTCGGCATGAAGTCGCGCGGCGTCTATGAAACCCCCGGCGGGACGATTTTGCTGGCGGCCCATCGCGGCATCGAAAGCATCACGCTGGATCGCGGCGCGGCGCATCTGAAGGACGAGATCATGCCGCGCTATGCCGAGATGATCTATAACGGCTTCTGGTTCTCGCCGGAGCGCGAGATGCTGCAGGCGCTGATCGACAAGTCCCAGGAATATGTCGCCGGCACGGTGCGGCTGAAGCTCTACAAGGGCAATGTTGCCGTGGTGGGCCGCACGTCGTCTTACTCGCTCTACAGCGAGAAGCTGGTGACCTTCGAGGACGACCAGGGCGCCTACGACCAGAAGGACGCAGCTGGCTTCATCAAGCTCAACGCGCTTCGCCTTCGCACCCTGGCAATGCGGAAGAAAAACGCGAAATGACCGCAAACGCGGGCCAGATCGAATACTGGAACGGCCCGTCCGGCGAGAAATGGGTTCGCAACCAGGCGATCATGGACGCCAGCCTGGCTGACGCCACCGCGGGCCTGCTGGCCCTGGCGGCGATCCGGCCCGGAGAACGGGTGCTGGATATCGGCTGCGGCTCCGGCGAGACCAGCCTGCTGGCGGCGCGTACCGCCGGGCAGGTGACGGGCGTCGATATCTCCAAGCCGCTGCTGGCGCTTGCGCGGCACCGTGCCGAGGGCGTCGCCCATCTCCGCTATGTCGAGGCCGACGCGGCGCATCACGCCTTCGCACAAGAACATAATCTGCTGCTGTCGCGCTTCGGCGTGATGTTCTTTGACGATCCGGCGGCAGCCTTCGCCAATATCCGAACCGCCGCTGCGCGAGGCGGCAGGCTGGCCTTCGTCTGCTGGCGGGCCGTGGCGGAGAATGAATACGCCGCCATGCCGTTCGGGATCGCCAAGCCGCTGATGCCGCCGCTGCCGCCTGCCGATCCGAATGTGCCCGGGCCGTTCGCCCTGTCAGACCCGGATCGCCTGCGCGGCATCCTGAGCGGCGCGGGCTTTTCTACCATTGGCATCGGAAAGCTGGACGGCGTGATGCGGATGGGCGCCACCGCCGAACAGGCGGGCATCCAGGCGACCAGCCTGGGGCCGACGGCGCGCGCGCTGGCGAAGTTCGATGATGTGGTCCGCGCCCGCGTGCTGGTAGCGGTGACTGACGCGTTCCGCTCGTATCCCGTCACCGATGGCCAGATCACCTGCCGCCTCGCCTGCTGGTTAGTGAGCGCTAAGGCTTAGGTCCCAATGCGCTGGTACGCATCCAGCCTGTGGCGTCGCCGCTTTTTACTTGCGTCCATGGGCCTTCCGCCGCGACCATAGTAACGGACGTGTCCTTCGCCAGCTTCGCCAGCTTCGCCAGCGGAGCTCCCGACGTCTTCTGGGTAGCCCGCAGCACCGATCTCGCGCGCCGTAAATAGATGGTGCCACCCAGCACAAGCAGTTTCGTCCACTGCGCGGCAATGGTCAGCGTGGCGGCTTTGGATGTGGTAGACTGTGCCGCTGCCTTGGCAGGTGGCGCGACTGGAGCAGGGGCTGCGGCGGCTTCTACCACTGGCGGCGCATCCGGCTCGACCCAGTCCGCGATTTTTTCGCGGTTTTGCCAGCCGGCGAAGGCCAAGCCCGCCAGCAGCGCCAACGCGCCGATCCAGGCGCTGCGGTTCTTCGGGCTGATCTTCTAGCGATAGGACAGACCGGTGCCCGGAATGCCGGCATTGGTGCTAACGCCGCTCGGTCCCACATTCAAATTAGTGCCGCGCGGCCCAAGGCTGGCTGAGACGCCGCTCTTGGACAGGTTCGCCCGCAGACCGGGCAGCATACGCAACCGTTTCTGGAAGCGCAGGCCTTTCAACATCAGATGTCCACGGAAGCCGAGAGCGCGTTGTCCTGGATGAACTCGCGGCGCGGCTCGACCACATCGCCCATCAGCTTGGAGAAGAGCTCGCCTGCTTCATCGGCATGCTGCACCTTGACCACCAGCAGCGAACGCGCATTCTCGTCCAGCGTCGTTTCCCACAGCTGCTCGGGGTTCATCTCGCCTAGGCCTTTGTAGCGTTGCAGGGCCAGACCCTTGCGGCCCCAGGCGAAGATCGCCTCCAGCAGTTCCGAAGGCGATCGCACCTCGAAGCTCTCATCTTTGCGGCGCACCGTGCCGGACTTGAGGTAGGTCTTCTGCAATTCGCTGGCCATGCGGTCCAGCCGCCGCGCATCGGCCGACGCAATCAAGGTGCCATCGATCGCCACCGTCTCGCGCACGCCGCGCACGTCTCGCCAGAATTTCAGGCCGCCATCGGTGGTGGGTTCGCCATGCCAGCCACGCTCAAACTCCTCCGACAGCGTATCCAGCCGCGAAGCGATATAGGTCGCCGCCGTCTTGGCCTTCTCGGCATCGTTGAGGATGTCGGGATTGAGCGCACCAGAAATCGCCGCCTGCTCCAAAACGAAGCGCGGATAATGGCGCGGGAAATTTTCCAGCGCCGAGGCCGCGGTGCGGGCATGTTCCACCAGCGTGTCCAGGTCTCCGCCCGCGATCATCTCGCCGGTGTGCAGCATCAGCGAGGCGCCACTTGAGCCTTCCGCGATCAGGTGGTTCTGCAGCTCTTCTTCGTCCTTGAGGTAGCGCTCCGACTTGCCGCGCGTCGCCTTGTAGAGCGGCGGCTGGGCGATGAAGATGTGGCCGCGTTCGATCAGTTCCGGCATCTGCCGGTAGAAAAAGGTCAGCAGCAGGGTCCGGATATGGGCGCCGTCCACGTCGGCGTCGGTCATGATGATGATCTTGTGATAGCGCAGCTTATCGGCGTTGAAATCGTCGCGGCCAATGCCGGTGCCCAGCGCGGTGATCAGCGAGACGATGGAATCCGATGACAGCATTTTGTCGAAGCGTGCGCGCTCGATGTTTAGGATCTTACCGCGCAGAGGCAGAACTGCCTGATTGGACCGGTTTCGGCCCTGCTTGGCGCTGCCGCCGGCGCTGTCACCCTCGACGATGAATATCTCGCTCTTGGCAGGGTCGCGTTCCTGGCAGTCGGCCAGCTTGCCGGGCAGGGACATGCCATCCAGCACCCCCTTGCGGCGGGTCAGTTCACGCGCCTTGCGGGCGGCTTCGCGCGCGGTTGCGGCTTCCACCACCTTGCCTACAATGGCCTTGGCTTCGGCGGGATGCTGTTCGAACCAGGCGCTGAGCTGGTCGTTGACCGCGCCTTCCACGATGGGGCGCACTTCGGACGACACCAGCTTGTCCTTTGTTTGAGACGAGAATTTAGGGTCCGGTACCTTCACCGACAGCACACAGGTCAGGCCTTCGCGGCAATCATCGCCGGTCAGCGCCACCTTGTCCTTCTTGCCCGCCATGTTCTCGGAATATTTGGTAACTACGCGGGTGAGCGCGGCGCGGAAGCCCGCCACATGGGTGCCGCCATCGCTCTGCGGAATGTTGTTGGTGAAGGCCAGCGTGCTCTCGTGATAGGAGTCGTTCCAGGTCATCGCCACTTCGACGGTGACGCCTTCGCGCTCGTTCAAGATCATCACCGGAGCGGAGATTAGCGCCTGCTTGGCGCGGTCGAGATACTCTACGAACGCCTTCAGACCGCCCTCATATTGCAGCGTCACTTTCTTGACTTCGACGCCGCGCTTGTCGCTGAGGATGATGACGACGCCGGAATTGAGGAAGGCGAGTTCGCGCAGCCGGTGTTCCAGCGTGCCGAAATCGAACTCGGTCTTGGTGAAGGTGGCGGGCGAGGGCAGGAAGGTGACTTCGGTGCCCTTCCTGCCTGGGGCGGGGCCGATTTCCTTCAGCGGCGCAACCGGATCACCCATGCGGAACTGAATGTAGTGCTCCTTCTCGTCGCGCCAGATGCGCAGGTCGAGGAATTCCGACAGTGCGTTGACCACCGAGACGCCGACGCCGTGCAGGCCGCCGGAGACCTTGTAGGCGTTCTCGTCGAACTTACCCCCGGCATGGAGCTGGGTCATGATGACCTCGGCTGCCGACACGCCTTCTTCCTTGTGGATGCCCACCGGGATGCCGCGGCCATTGTCGCGCACGGTGCAGGAGCCATCCGGGTTCAGCATCACGTCGATGCGGTTGGCATGGCCCGCCAGCGCTTCGTCTACCGCATTGTCTACGACTTCATAGACCATGTGGTGCAGGCCCGAACCATCATCGGTGTCGCCGATATACATGCCGGGGCGCTTGCGCACGGCATCCAGGCCCTTCAGGACCTTGATGCTGTCGGCGCTATATTCGTTGTTGTTCACGGCGGGCTCTGCCATGGCTTACTCCTGACGCATGAACTGGCCGTTTTCGACCAGGAAGATTTCGGCGTTGCTGCCCCAACCGTCGAAAAGCGACAGATCGGTGCCGGTCATCCAGGCCTGGGCGGACAAGGCGTGGATTTCCTCAAACATGGCGCTGCGGCGGCGTGCGTCCAGATGGGCGGCGATCTCGTCCAGCAGCAGCAGTGGCGCCAGGCCGTCGCGGGCGCGGCTCAGTTCGCGGGCATCGGCCAGGATGATGGAGATCAGCAGCGCCTTCTGCTCGCCGGTGGAACAGTCATGGGCGTCGGCGCGCTTGGCGGTATGGCGCACCAGCAGGTCGGTGGTGTGGGGGCCGTGACCCGTGCGCCCCGCTTCGGCGTCGCGGATGCGGCTGGCGGCGAAAGCGGTACGCAGATCGTCGGCGCTGGACAAATGCAGATCGTCACTCAGCGACAGGGCAGCTGCGGGAAACTCGCCGACATGCTCGGTGAGGGCGCGGGAGAGCCTCTGCACCGTGGCGGCGCGCGCCTGCGCGATGGCGATTCCCGTTTCGGCCATTTCATTCTCCAGCCCGTCCAGCCAGGACGGATCGCGCGGGCCGTATTTCAGCAACCGCGCTCGCTCGCGTATCGCGGTCTCATAGCGGGTGGAATGGCGGGCATGGGCGGGCTCGAAGCCCAGCACAAGCCGGTCGAGGAAACGCCGCCGCCCGCCCGAGCTTTCGATGAACAAACGATCCATCGCGGGCGTCAGCCAGATCACTTGCACGATGTCGCCCAGATCGGCGCTGCCCTTGGCCTCGACGCCATTCAGCCGCACATGGCGCTTTTCGCCGCCATTGGGGCCCAGGGTCATCCCGGTGCCGATCTCGTATTCGGTTTCGCCACGCGCCACGGTCGCCGCCACGGCCCACAGCGCCGCATCGGACACCACGGGCCCCTTGCGGGTGTGCTCGGCCAGTTTCGCCCCGCGCAGGCCGCGTCCGGGCGATAGCAGCGATATCGCGTCCAGGATGTTGGTCTTGCCCGCGCCGTTCGGCCCGGCCAGCACCACCGGCGCGCCCGACAGTGCCAGCGCGCCGGTCGCATAGGAGCGGAAGTTGGTCAGCCGCAATTGCGTCACCGCCAGCTTCGCGGACACCAAGGCGCCGCGTTCAGAGGCAATGTCGGTGGCGAACGCCAATCTCAGACCCGAAGTGGCATGAGGACGTAAAGCGTGTGGGTGTCGCTCGCATCCTCGATGATGGCGGGCGAACCCGCATCCGACAGCAGGAAGCGGACTTCCTTGCCTTCGATCTGGCTGGTTATGTCCAGCAGATAGCGGGCATTGAAGCCGATCTCCAGCGCACCGGCGCTGTAGGTGGCGCCGACATCTTCCGTGGCGGTGCCGGATTCCGGGTTCACCACAGACAGCGTCACCTTGTCCTTCGAAAGAGCCAGTTTCACGGCGCGAGTCTTGTCCGCGCTGATGGTGGACACGCGATCCACCGACTGGGCGAATTCCTTGGCTTCCAGCGCCAGCGACTTGTCGTTGCCGGCAGGAATGACGCGCTCATAGGGCGGGAAATTGCCGTCGATCAGCTTGGAGGTGAGTTCGACGCCGCCCCACCCGAACTGAATCTTGTTGTCGGACAGCGAGATTTCGATGGCGCCTTCGGCATCGTCCAGCAGCTTGCGCAACTCGCCAATCGTCTTGCGCGGCACGATCACGCCGGGCATGGCGGCGCTGCCGTCCGGCAGCTCCAGCTCGAAGCGGGCCAGGCGGTGACCGTCCGTGGCGACGGCGCGCAGCACCGGCGGCTTGGCCTCCTTGGCGGCGTGCAGATAGATGCCGTTGAGGTAATAGCGCGTCTCTTCCGTCGAGATGGCGAAGCGAGTCTTGTCGATCAGCCGCTTCAGGTCGTCAGCGGCGAGGCGGAATTTGTACGGCAGTGCCCCGGCGGCCATCTGTGGGAAATCCTCGCGCGGCAGGCAGGCCAGTTCGAAGCGCGACGAACCGGCGCTGACCGCCAGGCGGCCCCCTTCGCTCGACAGCAGCTCCACCTGCACCTGCGCGCCATCAGGCAGCTTGCGCACGATGTCGTAGAGCATGTGGGCAGGGGCGGTGGCGGCACCGTTGCGAAGTATGTCTGCGGGCAGGCTTTCCACGATCTCGATGTCCAGGTCCGTGGCGGTGAGCTTCAGCCCGGCCTTGCCCGCATCGATCAGCACGTTGGAGAGGATCGGGATGGTGTTGCGGCGCTCGACGACGCTCTGGACATGGTTCAGAGCCTTGAGGAAAGCGCCACGTTCGACGTTGATTTTCATTTCCAGTCCGCCTGCTAACTGAACCCCGTTTCCGGCACCTTGGATGAGGCCGGAAAACCCCGATTTTCTTGGTTTTGGGAGAGCCTTTCCCGTCACCCAGACTCAAGGAATGATATCTAGCAGAAACGACAGGCTCAGGCCAGAAAAACGGCCCAGAAAACCGGCTTTTTCGCCCCTGTTTCTAGAGATTTTACGGGCTATTCCCGCTCCAGGTCCTGGCGCTGGAGACGGGCCAGTGTCGCCCCGCCCAGCAGCGCGATCCAGGCCAGCAGGAACAAGGAAGCGGGCAGGGCCCGTGACGCTGCCGGAAAGACGCCGGGCGCGATCTCCGCGCCCGTGATCCAGGCGCGCAGATACCAGGCCGACATGCCGGGAAAGGCGGCGAACCATCGCAGCGGGGCATCGGCCGGGCCCAGCACCATCATCGCCATCGATTGCGCGAAGGCGAAAGTGATGGCGGCAATCAGCGGCCCAATCATGGCCCGCGTGACCGTGGCGACAAGAGCCGCGAAAAGTCCCAGCACCAGCAATTCGCTCCAGCACGCCAGCAGCGTCCCAGTCGCCAGCAGCGGCAACTCAGCGCCGGGAAGCGCCAGCCGCGCGCCAAGTATGGCTGCATAGAGCGTGTGCAGGGCGCTTCCCAGTCCGAGCGTCATAAGGCTGAGCAGGGTCAGC
>CANFDA010000051.1 GCA_947445215.1 Alphaproteobacteria bacterium
CTCCGGAGAGACGCGCGCGCCACGCCGGAGAAAAAAATTGCCCGCGGGGGAATTTTTTTCTTGCATGGGGGGGCAGCAGGCCCTATTTGCCATTTCGACCCGGCGAGAAAAAAAGCCGGACGAAGCGACGAATGGGTGACCCCGTCCGTCGCTTTCTTCTTTAAGGCGCGTCCGGAAGTCCGCAAGACCAAGGCGTGGGTGTCAACTCTAAGACGGGTAGGTGTCTCATGGCTCGACTGAATTTGGTTGCGGCGAATCCGCAAAAAGAAATCAAGATCCGCACGCCCAAGGCGCAGCGTCCTGTCGTTGTGAATCCGTCCAATGACGACATAAAGGATCACTTCATCAACAAGAACGGCATCTCCTATGCCGGCAGCCACGTCATCATCGACCTGTGGGAAGCCACCGGCCTGAACGAGCGTGACCGCATCGAGGCTGCCCTGATCGACGCCATCAACGAAGCCGGCGCCACCCTGCTGCACATCCACCTCCACACCTTCGAGGAAGGCGGCGGCATCTCTGGCGTGGCTGTGCTGGCGGAAAGCCACATCTCCGTCCACACTTGGCCGGAAAAGGGTTTCGCGGCCTTCGACGTGTTCATGTGCGGCGACGCGGAACCCCGCAAGGCGATCGAAGTCTTCAAGCGCGCCTTCAATCCCGGCCGCGTCGTGATCGGCGAGCACAAGCGCGGCGTCCTCTAAGCGTCACCTTTTAAAGCGTTAAGCAGTCGCGCCAAAGGCGCGCAATTAAATTAAATCGCGGAAACCTTGTTTCCGCCATTTCTGCTGTGCGTATTTTCTTTGAGATACCCGCGAGATCGTTAACAGCGTGCGTTACGACGTGGCCATCATCGGCGCGGGCGCGGACGGCTTGGCCGCCGCGTCGCTTCTGGCGCGCGCCGGGCGCAAGGTCGTCGTGCTGGAGCGCGCCGCTCATGCTGGTGGCCGCTGTGTCACCTCCGAATTCGCGCCGGGTTTTCACGCCTCGCCCTATGCCGACACGGTGGCGGCGCCGCCGCCCATGCTGCTGCCGTTGCTGGGCCTGCCCGAAGGTCTGATCGAGGATTTCGCGCCGGTGGGCGCCGACATCGTGCAACGCCGCACCCGCGCCTTAGCCCGTGTGCTGGCGGAGGCGGTGAAGCTGCCGCCGCACGGGCTGGTGGAACGGCTGAAGGCGGCGCTGCCGCAGCTGCACCGCCCGTGGCCGGGCAGCGACTGGGCTGACCGCAGCATCACGGAACTGCGGGCCCATAGCGGGCAGAATGACTGGCGCGCCGCGCTGGCGGGCGGTTTTGCGCCGTCCGAGCCCGGCTCGGCGCTGGCCCTGATCTGGCGCGCCAGCCTGGAGATGGCCGGCCAGTCCGGCGCCCTGGCGCTGGCGGTGCCCGGCACGCTGATGGCGGCGCTGCGGCGCGCATCGAATGCGGAAGTGCAGACGGATTGGATGGTGGCCGAAATCCTGGTCACGCGCGGTCGCGCGGTGGGTGTGCGGCTTCAGGATGGCGATATGGTCGGTGCCCGCGCCGTGCTCTCCAGCCGGACGCGCAGCGCCAGCGAGGCATTGGCGGGGCTGGACCGGCCGCAGACATTCAGCGAGGCGGGCGACGCCCGCATCGTCTTCACGCTGGGCGACGGCGTGGCCTTGCCGCCCGCGGTGGCTGCGGGCCGCTGCTTCGCCGCCTTGCCGACTGCCGATTGCGCCGACGCCTATGAAGCGGCGCGCGCGGGCCGGCTGCCGCCGCTGGTGCCGTTTTCCGTGACCGCGGAAACGCCGCGTTCGCTGGTGGTGGATCTGCCGCTGATGCCGGTATCGCCACCGCAAGGCTGGGGCGCGCTCAAGGCGCCGCTGGCGGCGACATTGGTCAAGACACTGTCGCGGCATGTGTCGGGCCTGGCGCGGGTTCTGACCGGGGTGACGGTGACATCGCCCCGGCTGCGGCCCCGCGCCTCGCTGGCACAGTTGCTGGCGCCCGCCTTCGAGCGCGCCGTGACGCGGGTGCCGGGGCTTTATCTCTGCGGTGAAGACGCCGAGCCGGTGCCGTGCGTGTCAGGCCGGGCGGGCCGCTTCGCGGCACACTTCGCGCTCAAGTCGCGCTGATACTATTTCGGAGCTTCCGCCACGCCGGCGCGCAGCTCTGTCCAGGCGTTGATGAGCTTTTCTTTGTCCTTGAGACGGCGCTGAAAGATGCCGTTCTTGAGGAAGCTGTCCACGTCACGCGACAGGCGCAGATTTTCGAACACCGCGTCCGGCACCTGCTTCAAAGCTGCCTCGTTGGCAGGCTCGTCGCCGATATCCTCGATACTGTAGCGCGCCGCCGCGTCAGAGAGCGAGGAATCGATCAGCGCCAGCGCCTTATCCTCGTTCTGCATGTCGGCATGCATCACCAAGCCGCAGACATAGGTGAACATGCCGCCTTCTGGTTCGAGATAGGCCACCGGTTTGCCTTCCTTGTGGAGGCCCGCGAAGGTGGTACGCCAGCTCATGGCGGCCACCAGTTCGCCCGAGGCCAGTCCCTGCGCCAGCGCCGTGTCGTCGGAGGAAACGAAGCGCAGCTGCGGCATCAGCTGCTTCAGCTTGGCCTGGATCTTCTGCCAGCCCGCTTCATCCATGCTGTAGGCATCGACGCCGATCATGCGGCCGATGAAGGGAATGACGTCGTCGACGCCGTCCAGCACCGCGACGCGGCCTTTGTATTTGGGATCGAACAGGATGTCCCAGCTTTGCGACTTGGCATATTCCGGCGCCAGGTCGGTGCGGATGGTGACAGAGGTGTTGCCCCAGTAATGCGGCACGAACCAGACCCGTCCATCGCCGGCATCGATGCCCGGCAAGGTGCGCAGGGTGGCGGAGATCTTGCTCCAGTTCTTCAGCCTGGATGTGTCGATGGGCTTGATCAGCCCCGCTTCCTGCCAGCGCGGGAATTCATAATAGCAGGGGCCCATCACGTCCGGCTTGAAACCGGCGCGCATCTTGGCGAAGGCTTCGTCCTCGTCGGCGAAAATCGCGGTCTGGGGCTTGTCGGGATACGCCTTCTGATAGTCGGCTAGGAAGGGCGCGCTGGTGTAATCCTCCCACTGGAACAAGGTGATCGCGCCGCCGCCATTGCCTTGCGGCCGGTGCAGGAGATACGCGCCCGCGGTCGCCGCCGCGACGAGGGCCAGACCGCCCACCAGAAGAGATTTGCGCATGCTTGGTCCGCCAGAAGCCACGCGCCAAGCTAACGGCGCAAGGCGAAGGCGATCAAGCGGCCTGGACTACCAGACGGAGAAGCGGCTGGCGCAGGCCGGTCAGCCAAAGCCCAGCGTCATGCTGAGGCCCGCGCTGGTCTCGCCGCAGGTCAGACCTTGTGTGCGCGAGACATTGGAGCGGCGTGCGCCCAGCTCGAAGTCCAGCCCCGGCACAGTGCTGTAGCGGATGGAAAAGCCATACAGACCGCCGCCGGTCTTGGCATGGCGGTCATAGACATAGCCGCCATAGACATCGAACCAGAGCCCGTCCCACAGCGCGCCCGAGGAGAGCGAAGTGGTCAGCGCCTGCGTCTCCATTTTGCGGATCGAGAGCGGCAAAAAGGGCGAGGGCACGGCGCCGGTCAGGGTGGTGTAATCCAGCCGGTATTCGCCCCGGCCGTCATAGCTCAGGCCGGCGGACAGCCCGCCCATGTCGTAATCCCAGCGCAAATTGCCGTCCCAGCCAGCGGTCTGCACCGGGTTCTTAGCGGTGGCGGTGCCGTAATTCAGGTGGCGGCCCTGGAGGCTGCCCCACAGGCCCCCAGCCCAGGCGGCTGGCGCCGGCGGGCGGTGCGGCCCTTGTTGAGAATGGCCTCCGCCGTGGTCAGCAGGGGCTGGTGATAGATCAGGTTGGCGGAGAGGAAGCCGTCCAGGCTGCCGCCATAGACGCCCACCCTGCCGCCGGCGGTGCCGTTGCCGATCAGGCCTTCCAGCGTTAGCTCGGTGTCAGGCCCCATTTCCAACGAGACACCGGCGGAGCCCGTCAGCACGTTGCGCTTATCGGCGGCGAAGGTGCCGGTGGCGGTACGCACCACGGCAGCTTCGGTATCCACGTCATAGATGCTGCCCAGTAGGGCGATGCCGCTGCCCACCGCCACCTTTACTTGGGCTCTGGAGGCCAGGATGCGGTAATTGTTCTTGAAGCTCTTGATCTCCACCCCGAAGCCACCCTCGGAGTCGTCCTGCATCGCGGCGCGGCCACGCGCCTTGGTCTAGGTCGGATCGGCGCGGCGCTTGGCGAGGCGCAGGCCGTAATAGTTGCAGGCTGCGCCAAAGGTCTCATAGGGCGCGAAAGGAACGGGCGGCGGCGGTCTCGCCTGCGGCTGCGGCGGATAACCCGGCGGCGGATAGCCGGGCGGCAGCGCGGGCGGTTGCGGATAGGGCGCCATCACCGGTCCCTGGGCCATGGGGCCGGGCATGGCTTGCGGCGAACCCGGCGCGGGCACCATGGGCCCGGGCGCGGCGGCGTTGCGCGGCTGCATCCGCAGCGAGAAACAGTCGGGTTTCCTGGCGGGTGAGGAAGGTGACGGGCCGCGTCGCCCGGATCACGCCATTGTCATAGGTGGTGTAGGCTATGCCGACCCATTGCGGCAGCTGGCGGGCCAGATTGTCGAAGATGGCGGGATCGACCGGCTGGTTGAAGTCGAGCGACAGGGCGTTCTGGTTGTCGTCGGCGCGCACGCTTTTGAGCGGAATGCCGCGGAAGCGCAGTTCCAGCGCCGGACCATCGACCACGACCTGAAAGCCCGGGCCCTGGGCCTGGGCGAAGCCGGGGGCACAGAAGGGCTGCGCTGGTAAGCGCACCTGCCGCAAACTGCTTCAAACCCCGCATTGCAAACCCCAGCTTCGCCCCAGGGCAACGCCCTGATTCATTTCGGGATTATGAGCCTCGGCGGGACACGGGGGAATCCCTGCCGGGACTAGCCGAGCATCTTCGAGACGATTTCGAACAGGTTGGGCGAAATGCCAGGCGGCGCCTTGATCGCCTCCAGCTCGGCCCGCATCAGCCCCTGGCGCTTCTCGTCATAGCGCCGCCAGCTTTCGAAGCTGCCGGCCAGCCGGGCCGAGACCTGGGGGTTGATGGGATCGAGCTTGCGGATCACGCCGCCCACCAGGGCATAGCCGCCGCCATCGGCCCCGTGGAAACGCAAGTGATTGACACTGAAAGCGCCGATCAGGGCGCGGACCCGGTTGGGATTGCGGATGTCGAAGGCGGGATGCTTCATCAGCTCGCCTACCGCCAGCAGGGTTTCCGGCAGGATCGAGCCCGCCTGCAGACCCATCCACTTGTCCATCACCAGCGGATCGGACTTGAAGCGGTCATGGAAGTGCGTGAAGGCGGCGTCGCGTCGTGGCGTTTCCATGCGCGTCAGGGCGGCCAGGCCCACCATCATGTCGGTCATGTTGGTGGCGGTGCGGTAATGGGCGTCGGCCAGTCCCGCCGAGGCTTCATCGTCTTCCGCTGTGAGATAGCGCAGGCAGGCATTGCGCAAGGCGCGGCGGCCCGCCGATTTGGCGTCGGGGCTGTATTGCCCGGCCTCTCCTTGCGATACCTCATAGAGTTCGGCAAAGCGCTTACCATGGGCTTTGGCCACGGCCCGCACCAGCGCCATGCGCGCGCCATGGATGGCGTCGGGATCGACCGGCTTGCGCTTGGCCGCCAATTCGCTCTCGGTCGGCGGCATCAGCATCTGGGCGGCGAAGGCGGGATCGTCTTCCGCGTGGCGCAGCACTTCGCCGATGGCGGCGACATAGGCCGCGCTGTCGCCGCTGGTGCCGGGCACGGCGACATCCAGCATGATCTCGGCGGCCAGAATCTGGCCTGCCTCCCAGCGATTGAAAGCGTCGCTGTCGCCGCCCATCAGCACGGCGCGGTCGTGGCGCGTGTGGGTGGTCTTGAAAATGGCGGCGGCGGAGAAACCGCGTCCCAGCGAAAGCAGCGGTTCTTCTTTCACGCCGGTGAAGACGATGCGCTGGAAGGCGTCGATCAGTTCCACCACCCGGGTTTCGGGGCCGGTCTCGTTCTCGCCTTCCAGTGTCAGCGGGAGATGCGCGCCCTTCTGGCCAACAAGCCCCAGCCGCACGGGAATGTGCAGCGGCAGCTTCTCCAGCTGGCCCGGTGTTGGGGCGAGCGATTGCGTCAGGTCCAGCGTGTAGGTCTTGGCGGCGGCGTCATAGGCGCCGCGCGCTTCCACCACCGGCGTGCCCGCCTGATGGTACCAGCGGCGGAACTGGGTCAGATCGCGGCCGCAGGCATCCTCGAAGCACTTCACCCAATTCTCGATGGTAGTGGCTTCGCCGTCATGGCGTTCGAAATAGAGATCGGTTGCGGCGCGATAGCCTTCCGGCCCCAACAGCGTCTTGAGCATGCCAATGATTTCAGAGCCCTTCTCGTAGATGGTCGACGTGTAGAAATTGTTGATCTCGATATAGCTGGCGGGCTGCACCGGATGCGCCAGCGGTCCGGCATCTTCCGGGAACTGGCGTGCCCGCAGGGACCGCACATCCTGGATGCGCTGCACGCCATGGCTGCGGACATCGCCGGAAAAGCTCTGGTCGCGAAAGACGGTGAGGCCTTCCTTCAGCGACAACTGGAACCAGTCGCGGCAGGTGATGCGGTTGCCGGTCCAGTTGTGGAAATACTCATGCGCCACCACGCTTTCGATGCGGGCATAGTCGTCATCGGTGGCGGTCTCGGGCGAGGCCAGCAGCACCTTGTCGTTGAAGATGTTGAGGCCTTTGTTCTCCATCGCGCCCATGTTGAAGGCGCTGACCGCGACGATCATGAAGATGTCGAGGTCATACTCACGGCCATAGGCTTCCTCATCCCATTTCATAGACCGCTTTAGCGCACCCATGGCGTAATGGGCGCGGGGTTCGTTGCCATGCTCGACGAAGATATCGAGCGCGATTGTGCGGCCCGTCATGGTGGTGAAGCTGTCATGGATGCTGCCCAGGTCACCCGCCACCAAGGCGAAGAGATAGGCGGGCTTGGGGAAGGGGTCGTGCCAGATCGCGAAATGGCGGCCGCCATCAAGAGGTCCCGCCTGGACGCGGTTTCCGTTGGAGAGCAGCACCGGATATTGCTGGCGGTCGGCTTCGATCCGCACCGTGAAGATGGAAAGATTGTCGGGCCGGTCGATGAAATAGGTGATGCGGCGGAAACCTTCCGGCTCGCACTGGGTGCAGAACATGCCGCCCGATTGGTAGAGCCCTTCCAGCGCCGTGTTGGCGGCAGGTGCGATCTCGCTGACGGTCTCCAGCGTGAACTGATCGGGCACGGAAGCGATGGTCAGGCCCTTGTCGTCGAGCAGATAGTCTCCCTCGCTCAATGCGCGGCCATCCAGCGTCACCGCCAGCAGTTTCTGATTTTCGCCATCCAGCCGCAGCGGTGCTTTGGCCGCGCCCTTGCGCACGATCACCAGTTTCGATGTGACCTTGGTCGCCTGCGGATCGAGCGCGAAATCCAGCGCCACCGTCTCGATGCGGAAATCGGGCGCCTTGTAATCGGCAAGATGAATGGCGCGGGGTTCGTCGGTACGCATCAGGGCCTCGATTGGAAGGCCGCGAACCTAGCTAACCGGACTGGGGTTGTTAACCCTGGCCCTTCACATGGGAGAGGATATCCTGCGCCTGATGCACCAGGTCGGCCAGCGAATCGGGCATGTCCTCGCCAGACTTGCGCACCCAGTCCACCAATCCACCGGCGAAGGCGGCCAGCTTGGGCGCGCTGGCGATTATGCGGGCCTGTTCCTCCACTTTGCCGGGATCGAGATCGTATTCAGCGCCCGGCACGTGCCAGCCGCCCCAGTCTTCCCGTCCGGTGATCACCACTGGATAGGTGCCCGGCACCGGATGACGGGCGCAGTCCTCGGTGGGCTGCCACTTGTTGCGGGCTCGGACCACGCGCCAGCTGTCATGGGCGGCGATCTTGTCGCCCATCGGCTCTTCGCTCACCAGTTCGTCGGCGGTGAATTCGCGGCCCAGGCCGACGTCGTAGTGAACGCGGATCGGCTCATCCAGGCCCTTGGCCCAGTGCGGCACGATATGCTCGATCAGCGTCCAGGTGCCGACCGGCTTGACTTACACACGCTGGTTCTTGTGGAACGCGGCCTTGGCCATGAGGGACTTCCGGAAAATCGCCCGGGATTGTCGCTCTCACGCTGTTAAGCCGCGGTTAAGGTCGTTGTACGTTTACGAGCGAAAAGGCCATAATTCCGGCTATGCCCAGCCCCTGCGTGAAAGTTTGCGGCTATGACGCGGCCCGCGACCTCTGCCGTGGCTGCGGCCGCACGCTTACGGAAATCGAACGCTGGCCGGAGATGAACGAGGCGGAACAGCTCGCCATCATGGCGGAACTTGCTGACAGGCTCAGGCCGAAGCCGCCGCAAGCCAGTTGAGTTCCTTCGCCAGCTTCACATTCTCGCCGATGACGATGATGGAAAGGGCGGGGCTAGTTTCCGCCGCCGCGGCAAGCCCGCCCAATGTCGTGACGATCACGCTCTGATCTGGCCGTGCCGCGTTGGCGACGATGGCGGCGGGCTCATGGACGTCGCGCCCGCCTGCGATCAGCACATTGGCGATCTCGCCCGCGAAACGGCGGCCCATATAGAAGACCAGTGTCGGGGCGCTTTTCGCCACGCGGCCCCAGTCCAGATGCGGCAGCTTGCCATCGCTGCCATGGCCGGTGATGAAGGTGACGGCATGGTTGGTGTCGCGGTGCGTCACCGGAATGCCAGCGTAAGCAAGACCGCCGATCCCCGCCGTGATGCCCGGCACGATTCGGAACGGCACGCCCGCGCGAGCCAGCGACTGAGCTTCCTCGCCGCCGCGCCCGAACACAAAGGGGTCGCCGCCCTTCAGCCGCAACACGCGCTTGCCCGCTTGCGCGTTGCGGATCAGTTCATCGCTGATCTCGTCCTGCTTGCAGCTTTTGACGCCCGCGCGCTTGCCGGCATAGATGCGCTCCGCATCGGGCTGCGCCAGCGCCAGCAGCCGCTCGTCGATCAGCGCGTCGTGCAGGATGACATCGGCTTCGGCCAGGGCCTTCAGGCCCAGGGCCGTGATCAGGCCGGGATCGCCCGGTCCGCCGCCGACCAGCCAGACCCAGCCCGGCGCCAGCGCGGGCAAGGCGGCCCAGAAATCTTTGGGAATTGCGCCATTTGTCATGGTGCCGATCCTAGCACGGAGCGTTCCCGTTAGAAGGTTGCGCTTTGCCGCCACCCCGCCTAAACCGCCCCCAAAGCCCATTTGCAGGACCGCCATGCAGAAGCCCCGCGCCGACCTCAAGCCGAACACCCTGGATTACGAGAATGTACCGCTGGTCACGGCCAATGGTTTTCGCGAGTACGACGCGCGCTGGCTGTTCGGCAAGGATATCAACCTGCTGGGCATCACCGCGCTGGGAATGGGCCTGGGCACCTATCTGGGCGAGATCGGCGTGCCGCTGAAAATCGTCACCGGCCACGATTTCCGCTCCTATTCGCTGTCCATCAAGCAGTCGCTGACGCTGGGTCTGCTACGCGCCGGTTGCGAAGTGCATGACATTGGCCTGGCGCTGTCCCCGGTCGCTTACTTTGCGCAGTTCGCACTGGATTGTCCTGCCGTGGCGATGGTTACCGCCAGTCACAATGAGAATGGCTGGACCGGTGTGAAGATGGGCGCCAAGCGCCCGCTGACCTTCGGGCCCGATGAGATGACCCGCCTGAAGGAAATCGTACTGGGCGGATTGTGGAAGGAACGCGCGGGTGGCGCCTATATCGCCGTGCCCGACATGCGCGAGATCTATCTGCAGGACGTCACCAAGGGCATCAAGCTGTCGCGTCCGATAAAGGTGGTGGCCGCCACCGGCAACGGCACCGCAGGCGCCTTTGCGCCGGAAGCGCTGCGCCGCATCGGCGCCGAAGTAATCCCGATGGACAACGAACTGGATTTCACCTTCCCGAAATACAACCCTAATCCAGAAGACATGCACATGCTGCACGCCATGGGCGATGCGGTGAAGGAGCATGGCGCGGATCTTTGCCTGGGCTTTGACGGCGATGGCGATCGCTGCGGCGTGGTGGATGACCAGGGTCGCGAAATCTTTGCCGACAAGATCGGCGTGCTGCTGGCGCGCGATCTGTCCGCGAAATTCTCCAACTCGCAATTCGTGGTCGATGTGAAATCCACCAGCCTTTATCTCACCGACCCTGTGCTGAAAGAGCGCGGGGTCAAGACCGATTACTGGAAGACCGGCCACTCCTACATCAAGCGCCGCACCAGCGAGTTGAACGCATTGGCGGGTTTCGAGAAGTCAGGCCATTTCTTCTTCAACGCGCCCATTGGCAAGGGTTATGACGACGGCCTCGTGGCGGGCATCGCCGTGTTGCAGATGCTGGACCATGCCGGCGGCAAGAAACTATCGGCGCTGTATGACGGCCTGCCCAAGACCTATGGCTCGCCGACCATGGCGCCGGAATGCCCCGACGAGAAGAAATATGCTGTGGTCGAGGCGCTGGTAAAGGACTTCACCGCGCTGCACGAAAAGGGCGAGATGCTGCTGGGCCAGAAGATCGTCAGCGTTGTGACGGTCAACGGTGTGCGCGTGACGCTGGAAGACGGCACCTGGGGCCTGGTGCGCGCGTCTTCCAACAAGCCGTCGCTGGTGGTGGTGGTGGAAAGCCCGATCTCGGAAGAGAAAATGCGCGCCATGTTCGCCGAGATTGATGGCCGCCTGAGCAAATTCCCCGAAGTCGGCGAATACGACCAGAAGATATAGCTGCGCTGTTCCCGGCCCTGGCGTAAGCTGGCGCAAATGGGGAGGGGCGGCATGGACCGGCGTGAAGCGATTGGCCTTGGCCTTTTGGGCGCAGCGGCGCTGGCATTTCCGGCGCGGGCGCAGACCATGGCCGCCGACGGTTTTCTGCCCGGCGATTCCCGTGAATTCGTGCCGCTGTGGCCGGGCACGCCGCCGGGGGGCGCAGGCGTCGCGCTGACCTTGCGGTTCACCGAAGCCATCGAGCCTGATGGCTTCCATGTCCGCAGCGTCAGCCGCATCCAGACGCCGGGCTTATTTGCCTATCGCCCGGCGCGGTCCAACGGGCTTTCGTTGCTCATCATTCCCGGCGGCGGCTATACCTCTGAAGGCATGGACCGGGGCGGGCGCGAGATCGCGGAGCGTTTCACCCGCGACGGCATCACCTGTTTCATTCTGCGTTACCGCCTGCCGGGCGAAGGCTGGGCCAACCGCTCCGACGTACCCCTGCAGGACGCGCAGCGCGCCATGCGTCTGATCCGCGCCAATGCCGCGCGCTATGGCATCGATCCGGCGAAACTGGCGACTATCGGATTTTCGGCGGGCGGCCATGTCGCAGCCTCGCTGGCGACGCGGGCCTCCGCGCCGGTCTATGGGGCAGTGGATGGTGCGGACACGCAGAATGCGAGACCCATCATCGCGGGCCTGATGTATCCGGTGGTGACGATGGGCGAGGGCGCGCATCCCTCGTCGCGCGAAATGATGCTGGGGCCGTCGCCCACGTCGCAGGCGGTGCAAGACTATTCGGTTGACCGCAACGTCCCGGCGGATACGCCGCCCACATTCCTTTGTTTACCCGCCGATGACACGGTGGTTCCGCCCACGCAGAACAGTGTCGCGCTCTATGCGGCGCTGCGCGCGGCTAAGATTCCCACCGAGATGCATGTCTTCGAGATCGGCGGTCATGGCTTCAGCCTGCATTGGGCGCAAGGCAAGCCCTGCGCCGCCTGGCCGGAATTGTTCCTGGCCTGGGCCGCGACCCACGGCTTTCGCGTTTAATTGATCTTCAGCCCTGCCAGCAGCGCGGCATGGAAACGTGCCGGGTCCTGAATCTGCGGCGAATGCCCCATATCGGCGAAGCGCACCAGCCTGGCATTGGGAATCCGTTTCGCTGCCGCTTCGCTCATGGCGGGGAAATCGCCTGTCACCACGCCCGGCGGGGCGCGGTTGCTGCGGCCCGTGGTGTCGCGATCGCCGATCAGCAGCAGCACCGGCATCTTCAATCGTTCCAGTTCATGCACCACCGGCTGGGTGGCGATCATTTCAGAGGTGAGCGCGCTGTTCCAGGCCATGATCTCCTTGCCCGCGCCGCGATACATGCCCGCCTGCATCTCAACCCACTTGTCATATTCGGGCCGCCAGGTGCCGGCGTAATATACGCTTTGCTGATAGCTCTTGATGCTGGCGGCGGTGGTGTTCAGCGCGCCTTTGTAGCTGTCATCGACGCTGGTCGGCGGCACGCCCTTGGCGCGGCCATCCTCGAGTCCCA
>CANFDA010000052.1 GCA_947445215.1 Alphaproteobacteria bacterium
GTAAGTCGCTTCTGATTACCGCCTCGGCGGAATGGGACGGCGATGAACTGAAGCTGCGCGCCGCCTCCATCGCCGATCTCGATGCCGCCGCCGCCGCTGCGGGCGAGGGCATGGTGGTGCGGCTTTCGGATGTGGCAATCCTTGGAGTGCTGGCGCAGGAACTGTCACAGCCGGGCAAGGGGCTAGTCAGCCTGGTGGTGCCGGGCGAAGGCGGCGCCGAAATCGAGATTGCCTTGCCCAAGCGGGTGCAGGTGACGCCGATCCTGCGCAACCGCGTCGCCACGCTATCTGGGGTCCTCTCCGTGGAGGCGGTCTAGGCGCGCCAGCCATCGCATCCGGTAGCCATTCATGGCGGTTTCGCCCAGCCTTTCCAGCAGCCGCCAGTTCACGATGGCGCCAATCGGCGCACCAACCAGCGGGATCAGCTGGGCCAGCTTCGCTAGGTCAATGTAATCACGATATTCCTGCTGGAACTTGCGCCAGTCGAAATGCGTGAAATCTTTCGGATGTTCGCGCGTGTCCCAGTCCTCCAGCGTGTGAAACACGCCGGCCCGGTGCTCGGCCGACGAGAAGGCGAGCTGGAACAGGCCAAGGATAAATAGTCGTTCCTCGAACTTCCTGGCGTCATGGCCATAGACCGCTGACAGGTCGAACAGCAGCTTTATCTTAAGCACCAGCAGGGCCGGAAAGTCGGCCAGCGCCAGCCAGAAGCCACCGGCACCGGTAACACCGCCTTCCACCGCGCTGATGGTGCGGTAGCGCTCGATGATCTCCAGTGCGTGGCGGTCGCGCTGGGCAAGCGTGGCGCTTGTCACCGGTGCGGTGGTGGTGAGATCGACACCAGTCAGGAGGGTCCGCGTCACCCCCTCTATCACGGCGGTCACAACCGCGTGCATCTGATCGGGAATGATGCGGTTGATGCGGACCTGCACACGCCGCGCGATATGACCCAGCCGGCCTGCGGGTTTCAGCGTGGTGGCCCGCCAGCGCGATAAGACCCTGCCAGTCCACGCTTCATAGATGGTTTCGGCGACATCCGGCGGCGGCGCTGCACGCCATTTCAGGAGAGATTTCCACTTCATGTGGCCGCAACACCTTTCGCGATGCGACCGAGGCCTTCCGCCAGATTGTCAGCGTCACGGCCGAAGCAGATGCGGACATAGCTCTCTTCGCGCGGGTCGGTACCGAAGGCTTGTCCCGGCACGCGGCCCCCCAGCTCGAAGATGCGGGCGAGGCCGGAGGGCTCCAGGGCGAGAATGTCCGGGCGGATGGGGCTGCTCATGATGGCGGCTTTTAGCATGGGCCCCGATCTGGTCTAACGGGCGCATGACCAAGGATGAGTTCACGACCTGGGCGCTGGCCAATGGCTGGCAGATGATCGACGGCATGCCCAGCCTGACCAAGCCTGCTGCGCCCCATCCCGCCATCGTGCGGCTGGTGCTGAAGGTCACCGTCGCCAGCCTAGAGATCAAGAAGCCCGCCGGAAAGTGGGAAAAGGTGGCCAGCCAGAGCTATGCCAAGATCGAACCCAGCCCAGAAACTGGCATTCCCGACGGGCTGGGCCTGGCCACGATTGCCGGCCTGACCCTGCTGATGCAGGACAACAAGGACCGCCAGGTTTTCGCGCGCATGACAGGTAACAAGGGCTGAACGCTATCTTTTCCCCCAGATGGGGCTAAAGAGGCCGGGAAAATCCATCTCCAGAGTTCCCTTGACCGTCGCCACGGACTTTTCCGCCGCCCATCCAGCCCTTGCCCGCGCCCTTGACGAACGCGAATACCGCGAGGCGACGCCCGTGCAGCGCTCGGTGTTGCAGGAGGATGCCAAGGAACGCGATCTGCTGGTTTCGGCCCAGACAGGATCGGGCAAGACCATCGCCTTTGGCCTGGCCATCGCAGAGCGCCTGCTCGAAGCCGCAGACCGGATGGGCCCTGTCGGCGCGCCACAGGCGCTGATCATCGCGCCGACGCGCGAATTGGCCTTGCAAGTGCAGCGCGAGCTGGCCTGGCTTTATCAGCATACCGGCGCGCGCATCGTCTCCTGTGTCGGCGGCATGGACCCGGGCCGCGAACGCCGTGAATTGTCGGCGGGGGCGCACATTATCGTCGGCACGCCGGGCCGCCTGCGCGATCATCTGGAACGCGGCGCGCTCAAGGTCTCATCGATCAAGGCCGTGGTGCTGGACGAGGCGGACGAGATGCTCGACATGGGCTTCCGCGAGGATCTGGAATTCATTCTCGAAACCACACCGCCGGAGCGCCAGACGCTGCTGTTCTCGGCGACTTTGCCCAAGACCATCGTCACACTGGCGCGCCACTATCAGCGTGATGCTTTCCGCATCGAGGCGCTGGGCGAATCCAAGGGCCATGCCGACATCGAATATCGCGCTGTGCGCGTCGCAGGCCACCGGATGGAAGCCGCCGTGGTCAATTTCCTGCGCTTTCTTGATCCGCCCGCCGCGCTGGTGTTCTGCGGCACCCGCGAGCGCGTCCGCCACATGGAGGCATTGCTGTCGGAACGCGGTTTCGCAGCTGTCTCGCTGTCGGGCGAACTTTCCCAGCATGAGCGCAACCATGCGCTGCAAGCCTTGCGCGATGGCCGCGCCCGCGTCTGCGTCGCCACCGACGTGGCGGCGCGCGGCATCGATCTTCCCAGCCTGAATCTGGTGATCCATGCCGACCTGCCCAACGACGCCGAAGTGCTGCAGCATCGCAGCGGCCGCACCGGCCGCGCCGGCAGGAAGGGCGTCAGCGTGTTGCTGGTGCCGCCGTCGCGCCGGCGCCGCGCCGAGGAAATGCTGGCCCGCGCCCGCGTCAACGCCGTGTGGGGCAATCCGCCCACCGCCGACGAGATTCGCGTGCTGGATCGCGAGCGCCTGCTGAACGATCCGCTGCTGAGCGATGCGGCGGGCGACGAGGATTACGCGCTGGGCGACACGCTGCTGGAAAAGCATGGCGTGCGCGAGATCGCCGCCGCGCTGGCCAAGGTGATGCGCGCCAAGCTGCCGCTGCCCGAAGAGATCGAGGAGGAGGCCCCGTATAAATCCTCCGGTCCTCGCCAAGACAAGCCGGTGCGCGAGCGCGGCCCGAAGCCGGAATGGAAAGAGCGGTCGAACGATGCGCCGCGCCCGTCAAACCAAGAGGGGCGCCCCGCGCACAAGGGCCCGCGTTCTGAGCGGCCCGCGCGCGATGACGCGCCGCGCGGCCCCAGCCGTGGCGCCGACATGACCGGCGGTGTCTGGTTCCGTCTCAATGTCGGGCGCGAACGCAAGGCCGATCCCAATTGGCTGCTGCCGGAAATCTGCCGCCAGGGCGACATCACCAAGGCCGATGTCGGCCCCATCCGGGTCGAGGAGATGCAGACCCTGTTCCAGATCTCCGCCGGTGCGTCGGGGGCCTTCGCGGAAAAGGTCGCGGCCCGGACCAAGGGCGGTGTGCGCATCACGCCGTACAACCCCGCAGCGGATACTACCGCCGCGGCCGCTCATGCTGCCCCGTCGCAGGAGGAGGCGCCCCGCCCCGCCAAGAAGCCTTTTCACAAAGAGGGCTACAAGGGCGGCAAGCCGGCTTTTGGCAAGGGTGGCGGCAAAGGCGGCGGCAAGCCCGGCAAGCCCTTCAAGAAGTGGGGCAATGGCCCTGACGCCAAGCCCCGTAAGCCGCCGCAGGGCTGAGGTTCCAGGGTTGCTTTCTGGGGTTTTTCCCTTATAAGCCGCGCAATCTCGCATGCGCGGGTGGCTTTCGGTGGGTGTTCCGTCGTCGCCGTCCGGTGGCTCCGATAAGGAGTTAGCCCGCGCATCTGGCCAACCGGTAAAGGAGACTGAACAATGGCTTTGCCTGAATTTTCCATGCGTCAGCTGCTCGAGAGCGGCGCCCATTTCGGCCACCGCCAGCAGCGCTGGAATCCGAAGATGGCCCCTTACATCTACGGCGCCCGCAACGACATCCACATTCTCGACCTGACCCAGACCGTGCCCTTGCTGCACCAGGCGCTCGTCGCCCTGCGCGAGACGGCCGCGAGCGGCGGCCGCATCCTGTTCGTCGGCACCAAGCGCCAGGCGCAGGAGCCGATCGCCGCCGCCGCCAAGCGCTGCGCCCAGTACTACATGAACCAGCGCTGGCTGGGCGGTACTCTCACTAACTGGCAGACCATCTCCCACTCCATCAAGCGCCTGCGCACCATCGAGCAGACCCTGAGCAGCGCCGGTGAATCCGGCCTGACCAAGAAGGAACTGCTGGGCCTGCTGCGCGAGCAGGACAAGCTGGAAAAGTCGCTGGGCGGCATCAAAGAAATAGGCGGCGTCCCGAACCTGATCTTCGTCATCGACACCAACAAGGAAGCAATCGCGATCTCGGAAGCCAAGAAGCTGGGCATTCCGGTGATGGCGGTTCTCGACTCCAACTCCGATCCGGACGGCATCGCCTTCCCGATCCCCGGCAATGACGACGCCGCCCGCGCCATCGCGCTGTATTGCGACCTGGCCGCGCGCGCCGTCATCGACGGCCTGGGCCAGGGCCAGATCGAAGCGGGCGTCGATGTCGGCGCCGCTGCGGAAGTCGAGGATGTCTCGAGCCACGTCGAGCCGGCGGAAGCCACCGCCTAAGGCATTTTCAACGACATGACGGCGCGCCAACCCCGGCGCGCCGTCCCTTACCGACCGGAGAAGACCCATGGCGAACATCACCGCCCAGATGGTGAAGGAACTGCGCGATACGACCGGCGCGGGTATGATGGACTGCAAGAAGGCGCTGAACGAAACGGGTGGCGACATGGAAGCCGCCATCGACTGGCTGCGCAAATCCGGCGCCATGAAGGCGGCCAAGAAGGCCAGCCGCGCCGCCGCCGACGGTCTGGTGGGCGTCGCCGTGTCCGGCAACACCGGCGCGCTGGTGGAAGTGAATGCGGAAACCGACTTCGTCGCCCGCAATGACGACTTCAAGGCGTTCGTGAAGTCGGCTGCCGAGATCGGCCTGAAGGAAGGCGGCGACCTGCAGAAGCTACTGGCCGCGCCCCATGGCGGCTCCAGCGTGCAGCAGACCCTGACGGAATTGGTCGCCCGCATCGGCGAGAACATGTCCGTCCGCCGCACCCTGGCGCTGTCAGTCAATCCCGGCGTGGTCGCGCCTTATGTCCACAACGCCGCTTCGCCCGATCTAGGCAAGATCGGCGTGCTGGTGGCGCTGAAATCCACAGCCCCGGCCGACAAGCTGATGCCGCTGGCCAAGCAGATCGCCATGCATGTCGCGGCCGCCAATCCGCTGGCCCTGACCATCGAGCATCTCGACCCCGAAGTGGTCGCCCGCGAGAAGAATGTGCAGATCGAGATCGCCCGTCAGTCCGGTCGTCCCGACAATGTCATCGAGAAGATGCTCGAAGGCCGCATGCGCAAATTCTACGAGGAGAGCGTCCTGCTGCAGCAAACCTTCGTGATCGACGGAGAAACCCAGATCGCCAAGCTGCTGGAGAAGGCTTCCAAGGATCTGGGCGTTCCGGTCGAGATCGAAGGCTTTGTCCGCTTTCAGGTTGGCGAGGGCATCGAGAAGGTCGAAAGCGATTTTGCCGACGAAGTGGCCCAGATGGCCGGGACCAAGGCCTAATCCCCGGCACCAAGCCGGGGTACAAGTAAGAAAGCAGAATCGTCTCAAGACCGGAGCCGTCCTATGTCCCTGACGCCAAAATACCGCCGGGTGCTTGTGAAGGTCTCGGGCGAGGCGTTGATGGGCGATGGCCAGTTCGGCATCGACGTCGCCACCGTGGACCGCATCGCCATCGATGTGGCCGAGGCGGCCGCCACCGGCATCCAGCTGTGCATGGTGGTGGGCGGCGGGAATATCTTCCGGGGCCTGGCCGGGTCGGCCAAGGGCATCGACCGCGCCACCGCCGACTATATGGGCATGCTGGCGACCGTGATGAACGCCCTGGCACTACAGGCCGGTCTGGAGCGGGCAGGGGTGCCCAGCCGCGTCCAGTCCGCCATCGCCATGAACAATGTGTGCGAGCCCTACATCCGCCGCCGGGCCATCCGGCACATGGAAAAGGGCCGGGTCGTGATCTTCGGCGCGGGCACCGGCAATCCCTTCTTCACGACGGACACCGCCGCCGCTCTGAGGGCCGCAGAAATGAACTGCAACGCGATGATGAAGGCGACCCAGGTGGACGGTGTTTACAGCGCTGACCCCAAGAAAGACCCCAACGCAGTCCGATACGATTCCTTAAGTTATCACGAGGTCTTAGCGCTCGATCTTAAGGTTATGGATGCGAGTGCGATTTCCGTTTCCCGAGAAAACGGTATCCCGATCCTGGTCTTTTCGCTGGGCGACCGGGGCGCCCTGGCGCAGGTGCTGGCGGGCCGTGGCCGGGCAACCATTATCGAAGAAAAGTAAGAGTTTAAGGGGCCTTGGGTCAGGTTTTGCGGTAGGATCGACCCAAAGCAGGCCGCAGGCCAAAAGACCGCAGGAAGGTTGGAGCAGGAAATGGCTGACGCCTACAGCAAGGAAGACATGGATCGCCGCATGAAGGGGGCGATCACCACCTTCAAGAGCGAGCTGGGCGGCCTGCGCACCGGCCGCGCCAGCGCCGCGCTGCTCGATCCGGTCAAGGTTGTGGCCTATGGCAACATGGTCCCCATCAGCCAGGTCGGCAGCATTGGAACGCCCGAGTCCCGCATGATTACGGTGCAGGTCTGGGACAAGAGCATGGCCAAGGCCGTGGACAAGGCGATCCGCGACGCCGGGCTGGGCCTAAACCCGCAGATGGACGGCCAGCTTCTGCGCATCCCCCTGCCGGAGCTGAACCAGGAGCGCCGCAAGGAACTGACCAAGCTAGCCGCCAAATACGCCGAGGCCGCCCGCGTCTCTGTCCGCAATGTCCGCCGCGACGGCAACGACCTTCTCAAGAAGCTGGAGAAGGACAAGAAGATCAGCGAAGACGATCACCGCACCAAGGGCGAGGAGCTGCAGAAGCTCACCGACGGCCACATTAAGGACATCGACACCGCGCTCCATGCCAAGGAGCAGGAGATCATGCAGGTCTGATGTCGAAAGAGGCCACCACCATCCTGCCGCGACACGTCGCCATCATCATGGACGGCAATGGCCGCTGGGCGAGCAAGCGGCTCTTGCCGCGCGAGGCCGGTCACGTGGCCGGCGTCGCGGCCGTGCGCGAGACGGTGCGCGCGGCGGTGGATATGGGGCTGGAGAACCTGACCCTGTTCGCCTTCAGCAGCGAGAACTGGAAGCGGCCCAAGACCGAAGTCGGCGCCCTGATGGGCCTGTTCCGCCGCTTCTTCCTCAACGACCTGGAAGAGTTGGTGGCGAAAGACTGCCGCATCCGCATCATCGGCCATCGCGGCCGCGTCGCCGACGACATCCATGCCATGATCGTGGATGCGGAGCGCCGCTCCGTAGCCAACAAAGGCATGAACCTCACCTTCGCCTTCGACTATGGCGCGCAGGAAGAGATCGTCGCCGCCGCCAGCGAACTGGCCCGCGCTGCCCGCGATGGCCGTCTCGATCCCGAAACCATCACGCTGGAACTGTTCGCCAGCCGCCTTTTCACCAGCGCGCTACCCGAGCCCGACCTGATCATCCGTACCTCTGGCGAGCGCCGCCTGTCCAACTTCCTGCTTTGGCAGTCGGCCTATGCCGAGATGCTTTTCCTCGACACGCTGTGGCCGGATTTCGGCCGCGAAGAATTGGCCGCCGCGCTGGAAACCTTCTCCCAAAGGGAACGCCGCTTCGGCACCCTCAATTCGGAAAGCGCGGCGTGACGCGGCTGATCTTCGGCATTCTGCTGGCCTGTGTCGTGATCGCTTCGGTCGCGCTTGGGCCTGCGCCTTTCGCCATCCTGCTGGTGCTGGTGTCGATGCTGGCGGCGCGTGAATGGCACCGGCTGGTGCGCGCCGTCGAAACGCCCGCGGCGCCTTTCCACCAGAACCCGTTTCACCTGCAGACCCTTGCCACCACCATCGCCATCGGCCTGGGCACGGCGGCGATGGTCAATTATCTGCCCTGGCTGGCGCTGGTTTTTCTTATCCTGGGCACGGTGGGTGGCTTTGTGCTGGCGCGGGTGCGGGGCGACAATGCGCCGTTTCAGGCGGTGGGCGTGCTCTATATCGGCGTGCCCGCGCTGTCGCTGCTGGCGCTGCATCTCTATCCGCTGGATCATTCGCCCCATCCGCAGCTGGTGGTGGGCTTCTTCCTGCTGGTCTGGGCCACCGACACCGGCGCGCTGGTCTTCGGCAAGCTGATCGGCGGCAAGAAGCTGGCGCCGTCGATCTCGCCCGGCAAGACCATCGCCGGGACCATCGGCGGCAGCGTCTGCGCCGCCATCGTCTACGGCCTCTATATCGCCTTCTATGATTTCTCGATGCTGCCCGCGATGCTGTTCGCCTTTGTCTTCAGCGGCGTGGCGCATGGCGGCGACCTGCTGGAATCCTTCATCAAGCGCCGCTTCGGGCGCAAGGATTCCGGCAGCCTCATTCCGGGCCATGGCGGCGTTCTGGATCGCGTCGATTCCACCTTTGCCGCCGCGCCGGTCATGGCCTTTCTGATCTTCGTGCTGGGCCTCAATCCCCTGTTCGGAGGCTATCGTTGAAGCCCATCGCCGCCACCGTCACGCCGAACGACACGCTGGAAGCGGTTTGCGGCCGCAGCGTCACCATCCTGGGCGCGACAGGCTCCATCGGCGTCAACACGGCTGACGTCATCCTGCATGCGCGCAAGGTCTATGGACCGCACGCCTTTCCCGTCACGGCGCTGACGGCGGGCGAGAATGTTCAAGAGCTGATCAAACAGGCCAAGGCGCTGAAGCCTAAGCTGGCGGTGATCTGCAATGCGGCGCTGCTGGGCGAATTGAAGGCAGGTCTTTCCGGCACCGGTATCGAACTTGCGGCAGGCCGCGAGGCGGTGATCGACGCCGCCGCGCGCCCCAGCGATTTCGTCATGGTCGCCATCATGGGCGCCGCCGCCATAGAACCGGCGCTGGCCGCCATCCAGTGCGGCGTCATCGTGGCGCTGGCCAACAAGGAATGCGTCGTCGCCGCAGGCGCGATGTTCCGCGAAGCGATGGAGAAATCCGGCGCGTCGGTGTTGCCGGTAGATTCCGAACACAACGCCATCTTCCAGGTGCTGGGCGGCGGCGATGCGGGAGAGGCCGAACTGGTCACCATCACCGCATCGGGCGGGCCGTTCCGCGAATGGCCGCTGGAAAAGATGCGCGCCGCCACGGTGGAAGAGGCGTGCAAGCATCCCAACTGGGCGATGGGCCGCAAGATCAGCCTCGACAGCGCCACCCTGATGAACAAGGGATTGGAGCTGATCGAAGCGCATTTCCTGTTCGCCCTGCCGCCGGAAAAATTGTCGGTGCTGGTGCATCCCCAGTCCATCGTGCACTGCCTGGTATCGTATGAAGACGGCACCACCATCGCGCATCTCTCGGCCCCCGACATGCGCACGCCCATCGCCCATGCGCTGGGCTGGCCACGCCGCGTCTCCTCGCCCTCGCGGCGGCTCGACCTGGCCGCGCTAGGACAATTGATCTTCCAGCCGCCCGCGCATGACCGTTTTCCGGCGCTCAATCTCGCCATCGGCTCGATGCGCTCTGGCGGGCTGGCGCCGACGGTGCTGAACGCCGCCAATGAAATCGCTGTGCAGGCGTTTCTCGACCGCCGCATCGGCTTCCTGGACATCAGCCGCGTCGTGGGGGCGACGCTAGACCTGGATGTAACGGCCGGCGCCAATGGCGTGGACCTGGACACGGTGCTGGGCGCCGATGCCAGGGCGCGCGTGGCGGCGGAAGAAATCTGTCAAAGGGTAGGGGCGTAAGGAACGCGCATGCACATTCTGGAACAGTTCGCCGCCTGGGCCCCGATGGGGCTGCCCACCTTTCTCTTCTACATCACCGTCGTAGTGTTCGTGCACGAGATGGGTCACTTCCTGATGGCGCGTTATTTCGGCGCCAAGGTGGATGTATTCTCCGTCGGCTTCGGCAAGGAGATTGTCGGCTTCACCGACAAGCGCGGCACCCGCTGGAAACTGTCCTGGCTGCCCATCGGCGGTTATGTGAAATTCGCGGGCGATGCCGACGCCGCCTCCACGCCTGACCGCAACGCGTTCCAGGCTAGCGCCACTGAGCGTTCCGAGATGATGGCGTTCAAGCCGGTAGGACAGCGGGCGGCGGTTGCCGCGGCGGGCCCCATCGCCAACTTCATCCTGGCGATCATTCTTTTCACAGGCATCTTAATGTATACCGGTCACACCACCATCGCGCCGGTGATCGGGCAGGTGAACAAGGCTAGCCCTGCCGAGACGGCGGGCATCCGCAGCGGCGACACCGTCACCCGCATCGATGGCCGCGCGATCAACAGCTTCGACCAGCTTCCCGAAATCATCGGCATGTCTGCGGGCCGGACCCTGTCCATCGAACTGACGCGCGCCGGCCAGCCCGTCACAGTTCAGGTGACGCCGCAGGTGGTGCGCCAGAAGAACTTCCTGGGCGACGAGATGGAGACGGCGGTGATCGGCGTGCGCCAGTCGCCCGACGCGCCCGTGATCACCCAGCATTACAATCCGTTGCAGGCCGCCGGCGCGGCGTGCCGCCGCAGCTGGGACGTCATCCGCCTGTCGCTGCAGGGCATCGGCCAGCTGATTGTGGGGCGCGCCAGCCTGGACCAGCTTCAGGGGCCGGTTGGAATCGCCCAGATCACCAAGAAAGTCGCGGATTTCGGCATTCTGCCGCTGCTCAACCTGGTCGCTGTCCTGTCTGTAAGCATCGGGCTGATCAATCTTTTTCCCATTCCGCTGCTCGACGGCGGGCATCTTCTATACTATGCATGCGAAGCAGTTCTGGGGCGCCCGCTTGGGGGGCGCGTCCAGGATGCTGGATTTCGGCTTGGGCTGGTGTTTGTGCTGGGACTGATGCTCCTGGCGACTTGGAATGACATAGCCCGCCTGAATCTTTTCTGAACCCATCGGCTTCGCCCGAAGCCATAGACGAGTTTGCCGGACGCCCATGCGGATCGTTGCCCTGAAGAATGGCTTGCTGCGCACGACGTCGCTCTGCCTCAGCTTGGCGATGGCCGTTGCGCCGGTTTTGGCGCAGCCTGCCGTGCCTGGCGCAGGCACCGCGCCGCCGCCTGCCACAGCAGCCGCGCCGGAACCGGCCGCGCCCGCCATCCGCACCATTCGCCGCATCGTCGTGACGGGTACGCAGCGCATCGAGGCGGCCACCGTCCTCACCTATGTCAACATGCGCGAAGGCGACATCTATGACGAGAACGAGGTAGACGTTGCGCTGAAGGCGCTGTTCGCCACCGGCCTCTTCACCGCCGCGACGCGGATCGATTTCGACGCCGTCACCAGTACCATGACGGTGCGCGTCACCGAGAACCCCATTGTCAACCAGGTGGTGTTCGAAGGTCACAGCAAGATTTCGGCCAAGGACCTCACCAAGGAAACCCAGATCAAGCCGCGCGCCGTCTTCACGCGCGCCAAGGTGCAGGCCGACGTCACCCGCATCATGGAACTGTATCGCCGCAATGGCCGCTTCGCCGCCCGCGTCGAACCGCAGATCATTTCCCGCCCGCAGAACCGCGTCGACCTGATCTTCTCTATCACCGAAGGCGAGAATACGGGTGTCAGCCGCATCAATTTCATCGGCAACAAGGTGTTCGACGACGGAGCCCTGCGCGGCACGATCGCCACCGAGGAAAGCGCTTGGTGGAAATTCCTCTCCACCAACGACAATTACGATCCCGACCGGCTGGCCTATGACCGCGAGCTGCTACGCCGCTTCTATGTCCAGCGCGGCTATGCCGACTTCAAGGTGACCAGCTCGGTGGCGCAGCTCACTCCCGGCGCCGGCAGCTTCTACGTCACCTTCACCATCGACGAAGGCCCGCGCTATCGCTTCGCCAAGGTCGAGATTGACTCCCAGATCGCCGAGCTTTCTCCCAAGGCGCTGTTGCCGCTGCTTAAGGTGAAGCAGGGCGACTGGTACAATTCCACCCTGCTGCAGGAAGGTATCGACACCCTCACCAATGCGGCGGGCACGCGCGGCTATGCCTTTGCCCAGGTGCGGCCCGAACCCAAGCGCAATCCCAATCGTACCATCGATATCGTCTATCATATCGATCAGGGGCCGCGTGTTTACATCGAGAAGATCGACATCACCGGCAACACCCGCACCCTGGA
>CANFDA010000053.1 GCA_947445215.1 Alphaproteobacteria bacterium
ATCGTTCTCGGTGCGCATGCGGCGCTCTTCCATCACGATCTCGCGCTCGGTGGCGACATTGGCATCGGAGAGATCGAGATTGGCGAGGCGATCGGCCTCCAATTGCATCGCCAGCGGCAGCCGGTCCTTGGCGATCTGCTCGTAATAGGCGGTGTAGTCGTAGAAGGTGAAGGCGTTGCTCTCGCCGCCATTGCGGGCGATGGCCTGGGTGAAGCCTTCGCCGGGCACCTTCCTGGTGCCGCGAAACATCATGTGTTCGAAGAAATGCGCCATGCCGGAAATGCCGGCGGGATCATCGACCGCGCCGACCTTGAACCACAGAATCTGGGTGGCGACGGGGGCGCGGTGATCGGGGATCACCAAAACCTGCAAGCCGTTTGCGAGCGAGAACTGGAAGGTCTGGCCGCCACGCACGTCGCGCGCCGGTGACTGCGCCGCCGCCGGAAGAAACAGCGCAACGGCCAACGAGGCAGAGATCAGGAAATGCTTGGCTCTAGAACCAGTCAAACCAGCCACCGCTCGATGCACGGGGGGCGGGCGGCGGCGTCACGCCACGGCGGCGCTCGAACTCCGCATCGGCGTTGATCGTCCCGCTGCCGGGCGTGGCGGGCGTGCCCAGCAGGCGCGCCGTGAAGCTTGCTTCCGCGCCCTGCATCGCGCCGCGATCGGATTGCAGCCGCTGGCGAATGCCCGGATCGGCGCGGTTGACGCCGACAGACGCCAGCAGCATGCGCTCGCCGGCGGAATAATTTCCCGTCAGGTTGGCCGCGACGGTGGTGTTGTCACCGCCGAACAGGGCGGTGTTGGCGGCGGTGCTGGAATCCGGAATGTTTGTGGGCGCAGCGCCGGGGGTGGGCGGCATCAGATTGAAGCCGGGCGGGATCACCAGCGGCGCCTTGGTGGTGACGGCGAACTCGTCTGGCGAAGCCTTGGTGAGGCCGGCGGATTCGCGCAGGCTCTGGCAGCCGGTCAGCGTCACCAGGGCGGCAAGGATCACGCCGGTTCCGGCCAGGGTCGAACTACGCTTCGTCGAACTACGCATCGTTGCTACTCTCCGACGGCTTCAGCACATCATAAATGAACGCGACCGCCCCCAGCACCACAGCCACATCCGCAATATTGAAGACATACCAGTTGTAGCCGAAGGCATGAAAGTGGAAAAAATCGGCCACTTTCCCGTAAATCAGCCGGTCCACCAGATTATTCCCCAGCCCGCCGCCTATCACCAGGCCGCAGCCCAGCACTACCGCCAAGCTGGTCGCATTCCACATCCACCATCCCAGAAATCCGACAATCGCCATGACAACGGCAATCAGGATCAGGGTTCCCATACCCGAAACCGGGAGCAGGCCATAGGAAATGCCCGGGTTCCAGACCATGATCAGGTTGAAAAAGGAGGTCACGCGGATGCCCTCCCCCGGCAACATGCCGATAAATCCCAGTCCATAAAGCATCGCGATCTTGTGGCCCTGGTCGGCCAGCAGCGTTAGCACCGCCACTGAGAGACCGATCAGCCGCAGACGGCGATGGCCCGATTCGCTGAGAACAGCTTCGCTCACGGTTCAGCCTTCGATCGCCTGGGTGCAGCGGTTGCAGATATGCCTGGGCGACGGCGCCACTTCCGGCAGCACCCGCCAGCAGCGGTCGCACTTCTCACCTTCAGCGCGGGTGATCTCCACCATGGCATAGCCGGGCGGCGCGTCTTTCTGCGCCAGCGCCACGACAGTGGCGGTGGAGGTGATCGCGATCTCGGGCAGGTCCACCGTGTCGAACATGGCGAGGTCGCTGACGTCGGAAAGTTGAAGGGTCGCGGCGGCTTCCAGGCTGGAGCCGATCTCCTTGGCTTCGCGCTTGAGTTCCAGCGCGCCGGTGACGGCCCGGCGCAGCTCGCGCAGCCGCTTCCACTTTTTGAGCAGCTCGGCATCGGCCCAATCGTCGCCCACGGCGAAGAAATCCTGCAGATGCACGCTCTGGTCCGGGAAGCGCGTGGTCCAGGCTTCTTCCATGGTGAAGCAGAGGATAGGCGCGAACCAGGTGACGATGCGGCGGAAGATTTCGTCGCTGACGGTACGGACGCTGCGGCGGCGGATCGAGTCGGCGCGGTCGCAATAAAGCGAATCCTTGCGGATGTCGAAATAGAAGGCCGACAAATCGTTGGTGCAGAAATTGAACAGCGTCGTGGTGATGAGATTGAAGTCGAAGCTGCGATAGGCGGCGCGAACTTGCTCGTCCAGTTCGACCAGCCGCGCCAGCATGAAGCGCTCCAGCTCCGGCATCGCCACGCGGTCGATGCGCTCCCTCTCGTCAAAGCCCGACAGGTTGGCCAGCATGAAACGGATGGTGTTGCGCAGGCGGCGATAGGATTCGACGTTGGCCTTGATGATGTCGTCACCGATGCGCAGGTCTTCAGTAAAATCGGATGACGCGGCCCACAGGCGCAGGATCTCGGCGCCGTTTTTCTCGGCGATGACCTGCGGCGCCAGGGTGTTGCCCAGCGACTTGGACATTTTGCGCCCTTCCTTGTCGAGGACGAAGCCGTGCGTCAGCACGCCCTTGTAGGGCGCACGGCCCCTTGTGCCGACGCTTTCCAGCAGTGACGACTGGAACCAGCCGCGATGCTGGTCGGAGCCTTCGAGATATAGGTCGGCCTGCTCGGCCTTGGGCCAGGCCTCGTTGATCGGATTCTCGAAGACGAAGGTGTGGGTCGAACCGGAATCGAACCAGACATCGAGAATGTCAGTGACCTGCTCGAAATCCTCGGGGTTGCGATCCGTGCCCAGGAAGCGCGAGGGCGGCGAGGTGAACCAGGCATCGGCGCCTTCGGCCTCGAACGCTTTTTCGATGCGGTCGAACACCGCCTTGTCGTTCAGCACCAGGCCACTCGCCTTGTCCACGAAGATGGCCAGCGGCACGCCCCAAGAGCGCTGGCGCGACAGCACCCAGTCGGGGCGACTTTCCACCATGGCGCCGATGCGGTTCTGCCCGCGCGGCGGATACCAATCGGTCTTGGCGATGGCGTCCACCGCCAGTTCGCGGAGCGTCTTGCCGTTCATAAACGACACATCGATGGCTACGAACCATTGCGGCGTGGCGCGGAAGATCACGGGCGCCTTGGAACGCCAGCTATGCGGATAGGAATGGCGCAGAGTGCCCTTGGCCAGCAGCTTGCCATGGGCGATCAGTTCCTTGATCACCGCGCCATTGGCGTCGCCGTCCTTGCCTTCGGGCGTCAGGATGCGCTTGCCCGCGAAGTGCGGCACATGCGGCGCATAGGAACCGTCAGCCAGCACCATGTTGAAGGCGTCGGGATTCTTGTTGGGATATTCGCGGTCGCGGCTGACCAGTAGCTCGAAATCGTCCTCGCCATGGCCGGGTGCGTTGTGGACGAAGCCGGTGCCGGTATCGGAGGTGACGAAGGCGGCAGGCAGCACCGGCACTTCGAAGCTATAACCCAGCGAGCGCAGCGGATGCGCCGCCACAAGCGTCTTGAGTTCGTCGGCGGGCACGGTGCGGATGCGCGACAGCATCATCTTGGCGTGCTTGGCGACCTGCTCGGCCAGCGTGTCGGCCAGCAGCAGATGCTCGCTGGCACGGGCCAGCGAACCTTCAGTGGCATCAGCGACTTCATAAAGACCGTAAGAAATATCTGGCGAGAATGCGATGGCGCGGTTGCCCGGAATGGTCCAGGGCGTCGTGGTCCAGATCACGATGAACGTATGCTTATTTGCAAGATCAGATGCAGCGTTTTTCAAAGCGGCTACTTTGTCTGCGTATGCATCCGTCGATTTCGTGCCAAGAGTTATTTGCCCCGTCTTTTTTTCGGTCTCGAAATCAACATCAATCCAAGCCCCTTGTTGTTGAAGCAGTGATGTAATCGGAAACTTCACATAGATCGTGGGTGACTGCTTCTCGTGATACTCGACCTCGGCATCGGCCAGGGCGGTCTTCTCGATCGGCGACCACATCACCGGGCGGAAACCGCGATAGAGCAGACCGTTCTCGACGAACTTCATCGCCTCGCGGGCGATGCGCGCCTCGGCCTTGAAATCCATCGTCATGTAGGGGCGTTCGAAATCGCCGATCTGGCCCAGGCGCTTGATCTGCTCGCGCTGCACGCCCAGCCAATGGCTGGCAAACTTGCGGCATTCGCGGCGCAGTTCGCCCTTCGGGATTTCATCCTTGTTGCGGCCGCCTTCGCGGAATTTCTCCTCGACCTTCCATTCGATGGGCAGGCCGTGACAGTCCCAGCCCGGAACGTAAGGCGCGTCCATGCCCAGCATGCCTTGGCTGCGCACCACGAAGTCCTTCAGGATGTGGTTCAGGCCGGTGCCGGAATGGATGTCGCCATTGGCATAGATCGGGCCGTCATGCAGCAGGAACAGAGGGCGGCCTTTGGCCTTGCCCCGCAACTTTCCATAGAGGTCCATGCTGGCCCAGCGCGCCAGCCATTTGGGCTCGGCCTCGGGCAGGCCGGCCTTCATGGGGAAATCGGTCTGGGGGAGGAACAAAGTCGCCCGGAAATCCGGGGTTTCGGCGGGTTTGTCGGACATGGCGCCCGTTCTACAGGGGGCCGGGTCAGCCGTCGAGAGTGGGCAGCCGGGGGCACTTGGCCAGGATCAGCCTTGCCTGCTGCGCGTCCTCGGCAATCTGGGCGATCAGGCCGGGCATGCCGGAAAAGCGCATCTCGGGGCGGATATACTCCACCAGCTCCACCGAAAGGTGCTTGCCATAGAGATCGCCGTCGAAATCGAACAGGTGGGTCTCCATCAGCGGCACCGTCACTTCATACATGGGCCGAATGCCGAAATTGGCGACGCCGTCATGGCGCTCGATCACTTGGTCGTTCTCCACGATGCTGGCCCGCACGGCAAAGACGCCGAAGGCCGGGGCTAGGCAGTGGCCCAGATGCATGTTGGCGGTGGGGAAACCCATCAGGCGGCCGCGCCCATCGCCATGCTCGACCCGCGCTTCCACTGCCCAGTGGCGGCCCAGCAGCTTGGCGGCTTCCTGCGGATGCGCCGCCTTCAAAGCATCGCGAATGCGGGTGGAGGAAATCTTCTCGCCGGCATTGGCCAGCACAGTGTGGAAAGCTGTGACGGAAAACCCGTGAAGCGCGCCCTCATCCTTCAGGGTCTGCAGATTGCCGCCGCGGCCCTTGCCGAAGACGAAATCCTCGCCCACCACCACGCCGGATACGCCCAGGCCTTCGACCAGAACTTCGCGGACAAAAACATCGGCAGTGCGCGCCGCCATGGCGGCATCGAAGGGCAGCGCGAAAAAGGCGTCGGCGCCCAGTTCGGCGATCAGCCGCGCCTTGGTTCGCAAGGGCGTCAGGCGGAAGCTTTCGGGCGACGGTCTGAAAAATTCCTGCGGGTGCGGCTCGAACGCCAGCACAGCCATGGGCACGCCGGCGGCGCGCGCCTGCCGCGTAGCCTCACCAATAAGCGCGCGATGGCCCAGATGGACGCCGTCGAAATTTCCCGCCGCTACGACAGCGCCGCGCAACGGCGGCGGCACATCGCTGAAATGACGAAAAATGCGCATTACGCTTTCGGCTTTTTCGGCACGAGAACCTTGACGTCGGATTCCATCACCACCGCCGCGCCCACAGTGCAGATACAATTGATCAGGGCAACGCGGCCCTCGACCGCCCGCACCGTGGCTGTGACCGTCACCGTATCGCCGATCCGCACGGGGCCCTTGAAGGCGATGGTGGCGCTCTGGAAGATGGTGCCCGCGCCGGGAAGCTGCGTCCCCAGCAGGGCGGAGAGAAAGCCGATGGTCAGCGCGCCATGGGCGACGCGGCCGCGAAAGATGGTCTTGCGGGCATATTCTTCATCGAAATGCACCGGGTTCATGTCGCCAGTGGCCTCGCCGAACAGCTGGATGTCGCGTTCGGTGACGGTGCGGGTATAGGAATCCGACTGCCCAACCTTGATGTCTTCGAGATAGACCGTCATCGCATCACCATTTGAGGGCGCGCAAGGCATAGGCGGCGTGTGTGCCGCCGTCCCCCAGCAACGCGGTCACATGCTCCGGGTTATAGGGCTCGACCTCCTCGGCGTGAATGCCGTCGGCGATGAAAAGCACATCCAGCCCTTGCCCGTTGGCGCCCTTGATGTCGGTGGGCATGCCGTCGCCGATGGCCAGGAAACGGCTGGCGGACGGGGCCAGGGCGGCGATTTCGCTGCGGGCCATGTCATAGACCGGGCCATGCGGCTTGCCGTAATAGATCACCTCGCCGCCGATGGCGGCATAGTCGCGGGCCAGCGCACCGGCGCACCAGTAGAGCCGCTTGCCCCGGTGCACCACCAGGTCGGGATTGGCGCAGAGCATGGTCAGGCCCTTGGCCTGCACCCGCGCCAGTTCCCCGGCGTAATCGGCGGGCACTTCATTGTCGTCGTCGCGCATGCCGGTGCAGAGCATCACCGTGGCGGCATCGAGCGGCGCAATCTCCACATCCAGGCCGTCAAAGATGGAGGTGTCGCGGCCGGTGCCCAGATAATAGAAGGGCAGCGTGCCACTCTTGGCCCGCCGCGCCATCTCGGCGCGGGCCGCGCCGCCGGAACTGATGATGACATCGTAACAGTCGTCCGGCACAGCCAAGCCCGCGAATTGTTCTTCCACGGCCGACGGCACGCGCGGCGCATTGGTCAGCAGTATCACCGGCCCGCGCGTCTGGCGGAAACGGCGCAGCGCGTCGCAGGCAACGTCATGGGCGCGATGGCCTTCATGCACCACGCCCCAGACGTCGCAAATCAGCGCGTCATAGTCGGGTGCGATGTCGGAAAGGCCGGCGAGGAGACGGGTGGTCATTGCCAAAGCGGATGGCATCTGGCCCCCGCCCCGTCAAGACAGCGGACCGCCTACGAGGCTTTTATGAACGGAATCACCGGCGCATCACGGTCCGGTAGGACCGGCTTGGCGATGTCGTCGCGCACCGCGCGGGGTTCGCCGAACAGATAGCCCTGTGCGAAGTCCACGGCATAATCCAGCAGTTGCAGCACGGTCTTCTCGTCCTCGACCCGCTCGGCGATTAGGTTGAGGTCGTGGCGCAACAGCAGCTTCTTGAAATTCTCGGCGGCGACGGCGGCGCTAGCGCCGCTCATGCCCTGCACCAGAGTGGTGGCGCGGACCTTGAGATATTCGAAGCCGATGCCCTTGAGCTTGACGAAATCCAGCGCCAGCGTTTCGACATGGTCCATCGAAAGCGCGAAGCCCGTCTCCGACAGGCGCGCCAGGTTCTGCTCGCCCACCGAATCGGCCTTCAGCACCGCTTCCTGCGAGAATTCGAAGATGATCAGCGCCGAGAGGTCGCGGTTGGCGGCCATAGTAATTCCCGTAATAGCCATCACTTTAATTCAAAGAATAGCCGGGGCCGCCAAGGCTGAAGCCAGAGAACTGCGCGGCTGCGGGGGCGGCGGTTGCGATGGTGGCGCCAACCAGCATCGTGGCGCCCAGGATGATCTTGCTGAAGGTCTTCATCTCAAACTCCTCTCACTCTGCCCTGCCCAGGCCGGAATATTGGTCGCTGCGGATGAACCCAGCATGAACGGGCATTAACCTCTCCGGTTTGAGAACGCAGGTCCGCCCGCCCGGTATTCTGTGTTTCGGTGCGCCCGGCCCTTGATCCTTCCCGAGGGGGAGCCTAAATACCGGGTGTGCCGGGTTGGCACTCGCCATGGCTAAGTGCTGCCTTTGCGTGAATATCCAACAAATTCAGACCACTAGAAGAGAGGATTCCTCATGAAGTTCCGTCCGCTAGGCGACCGCGTTGTTGTCCGCCGCCTCAAGGAAGACCAGAAGACCGCTGGCGGCATCATCATTCCCGACACCGTCGCCGAGAAGCCGCAGGAAGGCCAAGTCGTCTCCGTCGGCCCCGGCGCCCCCGATAATAACGGCAAGCTGGTTCCCACCAGCGTCAAGGCCGGCGAGTTCGTGCTGTTCGGCAAGTGGTCGGGCACCGAGGTCAAGATCGATGGCGAGGATCTCCTGATCATGAAGGAGAGCGACATCATGGGCGTGCTCGAAGGACGCAAGGCGTCGAAGAAGTAATCGTCCCCACCCCACCGCCACAAATCCAAAAACAGAATTAGGAGAATTATCCAATGGCAGCCAAAGACGTGAAGTTCGGCGCCGACGCCCGCGAGAAGATGCTCCGCGGCGTCGACATCCTGGCCGATGCGGTGCAGGTCACGCTCGGTCCCAAGGGCCGCAATGTTGTGATCGACAAGTCGTTCGGTGCCCCGCGCACCACCAAGGACGGCGTCACCGTCGCCAAGGAAATCGAACTGGCCGACAAGTTCGAGAATATGGGCGCGCAGATGGTGCGCGAAGTCGCCAGCAAGACCAATGACGTCGCGGGCGACGGCACCACCACCGCTACCATTCTTGCGCGCGCCATTGTGCGTGAAGGCGCCAAGTCGGTCGCCGCCGGCATGAACCCGATGGACCTGAAGCGCGGCATCGACAAGGCGGTTGCCGCCGTCGTGGCCGATCTCAAGAAGCGCTCCAAGCCCGTCAAGAACAACGAGGAAGTGGCGCAGGTCGGGACCATCTCCGCCAATGGCGACAAGGAAGTGGGCGGCATGATCGCCAAGGCAATGGCGAAGGTCGGCAAGGAAGGCGTCATCACGGTTGAAGAAGCCAAGACCGTCGAAACCGAACTCGACATCGTCGAAGGCATGCAGTTCGACCGCGGCTATCTCAACCCCTACTTCATCACCAATGCCGACAAGATGACGGCCGTGATGGACGACCCCTACATTCTGATCCACGAGAAGAAGCTGGCCAGCCTGCAGCCTATGCTGCCGATCCTGGAAGCCGTGGTCCAGGCCGGGCGTCCGCTGCTGATCATCGCCGAGGAAGTCGAAGGCGAAGCCCTCGCCACCCTGGTCGTGAACAAGCTGCGCGGCGGCCTCAAGGTCTGCGCCGTCAAGGCGCCGGGCTTCGGTGATCGCCGCAAGGCCATGCTGGAAGACATCGCCACTGTCACCGGCGGCCAGGTCATCAGCGAGGATCTCGGCATCAAGCTTGAGAACGTGAAGCTGAACATGCTGGGCACCGCCAAGCGCGTCACGGTGGACAAGGACAACACCACCATCGTGGACGGTTCCGGCAAGAAGGCCGACATCCAGGCCCGCGTCGGCCAGATCAAGGCCCAGATCGAAGAGACCACCAGCGACTATGACAAGGAAAAGCTGCAGGAACGCCTGGCCAAGTTGGCCGGCGGCGTTGCGGTGATCCGCGTCGGCGGCGCCACCGAGATCGAAGTCAAGGAGCGCAAGGACCGCGTCGATGACGCCCTGAACGCCACCAAGGCCGCGGTCGAGGAAGGTATCGTCCCGGGCGGCGGCACGGCGCTTCTGTACGCCATCAAGGCGCTGAAGGACCTGACCGGCGAGAACGAGGACGAGAACCAGGGTATCGCCATCGTGCGCCGCGCGATCCAGTACCCGATCCGCCAGATCGTCTCGAATGCGGGCCAGGAAGCCAGCATCGTGGTCGGCAAGCTGAACGACCAGAAGTCGTCCAACTTCGGCTACAACGCCCAGACCGGCGAATATGTGGACTTCATCGCGGCCGGCATCGTCGATCCGACCAAGGTGGTGCGCGTGGCGCTTCAGAACGCGGCCTCGGTCGCCGGCCTGCTGCTGACCACCGAAGCCATGATCGCCGACCGTCCGAAGAAGGACAGCGGCCCGTCGATGCCCGGTGGTGGCGGCGGCATGGGCGACATGGACTTTTAAACCTGTCATCCCAGCCAGCGAGCGCGAGCCGGGACCCAACTTCTCTAAAATGCAAAAGGCCTGGGAGAAATCCCGGGCCTTTTCATTTCGTACCTTACGTTTTGTTCATTTTCCACAATCAATGAACGGTTAACCCTAGTTCCCTATGGTCGGGAGATATTCCCATCACTGACCGACCGCTTGGTAAAAAAACCGGTCAGGTCACCTTGCCTTCTCACCGTCGTGCCGCGCTTTCCTCTCAGGGGGAGGGGGTGACGCAGAATCGCAAAACGAATATCAAGCTCTTGGGCTTTTGCCCGGGACAGAGGCCGTGTCTTGGGGCCCCAACCGGGCGGGCTGCGGCCAAAAGCGCCCCGCTCACAATTTGGCCCAATGCTCTGCTAAAAGACCGGCCATGCTGATCCACTCCCTGATTGCCCTCGCCCTCCTCGCCGCCCTGGCTAGCCCCGCCCTGGCCCAGCCCGCCGTCCCGGCGGTGCCGCCAGCCGCCGGTGCCCGACCGGCCCCTGTGGCCGCCGCGCCCGCGCCTGTGGCCCCTCGCCCGGTCCCTGCAGCGGATGCCACGCGCACCAGCGACGCAGCCCCCATGGCCAGCGCCCCCATCCCGGTGACCCCTGCCTTCGCCCCAGCTCCGGCCGCGCGCCAGGCTGCCGCCACGCCCAATGCCACCGTGCCTGCCGTCGCGGGCGACGCGCCGCCCACCAGCGACGCCCCCACCACGGTGGCCCGCAATGCGCCTGTGACTGCGCCTTCCACCGGCGCGGCCGCCCCGACCACCGACGCCGCCGCCATCCCGGCCGTGCCCACCCCAGAGTCGCTGCAGACCGTCACCAAGAATTATCCGGTGACGGCGGAGGGCAATGCCCACTTCCTCGCCACCTATGCCACGATGTCCGGCGTCAAGACGCTGGATGGCGGCGTGATGTATCGCGCGCTGGTAACGGGCAAAGGTACCACCTCGCCACTGGGCCGTCTCGACACCGTCACCGTCTCGTATCGCGGCTGGCTGATCGACGGCACCTCATTCGATAACTCGCCCATCGGCGCGCCGCGCAGCTTCCAGCTAGCCCAGCTGATCGAGGGGTGGCGCACCGCATTGCTGAAGATGAAGACCGGCGATCTGTGGGAGATCGTGGTGCCCTCGCCGCTGGCCTATGGCGCCGAAGGCCGCCCCGGCCGTATCCCGCCCAATCAAGCGCTGATCTTCGTCATAAGCCTGGGCAAGGTCGAATATGCGGGCTAGGGCCCGCGCAAAATCAAGCAGGACGGAACTTTAACGCTCCGTATTGGTTTCCAACGGCGAGAGGGCATCCGCGCGCAATTATGTGTGCGGCAATACATGGAGACCAATCATGAAGAACACCAAGCTAGCCGCCCTTGCGGCCATTCTCTGCGTTGGCGATTCGGCAGCCGCCATCGCCCAGCCCTGGAACAACGGTCCCAATCGCGGTCACGGCAATCCGCCGTCGCGCTGAGATAATTTGGGCACCGTGACGATCTACGGGCGCATGGGTCCTGGCCCCGACCCTGGCGGCATCGACAGCGAGAGCCGCTCCTTCGACCTGGGCGGTCCCGTGGAGCGCCTGCAGCTGGTTGCCGAACGCGGCGACGTCAAGTGCCGCACCGTTGACGGCACGCTTCGGAAATAGCCGCGGCAACCAGGTCTTCCAGGGCATGCTGCGCCAGGGCCGTCCGACCAACATCGATATGCCCGGCTTCGCGCGCAATCTCAACGGCCTGACCTTTGCCTGCGCCAGCATGGATCGCCGCGACGCGATGATCCGCATCAGCGCCGATGTTGGCCGTGAAAGCTTCGAAGGCCGCGGCGATGTCGAGATGACATATGTCGGCCTGCGCGGCCGCCATGTCGATTCGATCGCGCTGATGCCGGTGAATGCCGATGCCCGTTGCAGCGGCGTCACCGCCCGCTTCGACAATGGCCACAGCCAGATGCTGAACCTGCGCAACGGCAATGTCCTGCGCCGCGGCGTCTATACCCAGGTCGATCTGCCAGGCAACTACCGCAACCTGGACAGCATCGCCCTGCGTTGCAGAGCTGCTGGTGCAAACAGCGTGACGATCAAAATCTACGCCAGCCTCTAACGGCTGGCCGGATGTGGAAAAGACCGGCGGAAACGCCGGGCTTTTTCGCTGCTCCGCCGGGTGTTACTACTACGTGCGCATGTAGGGCTCGACTGTGCCCTTGTATTTGACGGTCATGGCATTGCCGTGGCGGTCCACGGTCTTGCCCACGGCGAGCCGTACCCAGCCTTCGCTAACGCAATATTCTTCGACAT
>CANFDA010000054.1 GCA_947445215.1 Alphaproteobacteria bacterium
GATCACGCCGCCCAGGGTGAAAAAGGGATGGATCATGCCGGGGAAGCAGACATAGTCCGTCGCCACGCCGGCCTCCTTGAGTTTGTTGGCGTAGGTCTCGTTCTCGTCTACCAGCGGATCGAACTCCGCGCTGATGATCAGCGCGGGCGGCAGGCCCTTGAGGCTTTGGCGCAACATGGGCGACGCGCGTGGATCCAGCCGGTCACGATGGTCGGGAATGTAGGCGTCCATGAACCAGTGCAGCGCCTTGCGCGTCAGCATGTAACCGCTCTGGTTGCGTTCATAGGACGGATATTCGCGGCTCTGGTCGGTCATAGGATAGATCAACAGCTGCTGTGCGACTGCGAACTCGCCCGAATCCTGCGCCATCTGCGCCACCACTGCCGCCAGATTCCCACCGGCGCTGTCGCCGCCCACGGCGATGCGCGCTGGATCGATCTTCAGCAGCCCGGCATTGGCAGACGCCCAGCGTGTGGCCGCATAGGCGTCCAGCACGGCGCCGGGAAAGATGGTCTCCGGCGCCATCCGATAATCTACCGACAGCAACGCGCAATTGCCGGCAAGCGCCAACCGCCGGCAGGTGGTGTCGTACAAGCCCAGCGTGCCCAGCATGAAGCCGCCGCCATGGAAATAGACCAGTAGCGCTGCGGTCGCGGTCTCGCGCGTGGCGCGATAGAAGCGCGCTGGAATAGGGCCATAATCGCTGGGAATGGAAAGCTGATAGGTGATCGCGACCTGCGGCTTTTCTGGCAGCAGGGTCAGCCTCTGGCGCTCATAGGCGATGCGCAAATCGGCGGGGGTCAGGTCGATCGGCAGGTCGCCGGCGCGCAGGATGGCCTGGGCGGCTTGGGGGTGAAGCGGCATGGCCCCAGTCTAGTGGAGACAAGGCGCTGCTTGTCAAATCGCAGCCATCCGACCCTAATGGTAGAAAATGAGGGGGTAGCGCTGCCATGGAGTTCAATCGGTCCGCCGCCTTGATCGCAGAAAATGCGAAGTACGTCGAGGGTGGGGTCAACAGCAATTTTCGCATCGGTATGCAGGGTGGGCCGCTGGTGTTCCAGTGGGGCGACGGTCCTTATCTCATTGACGTCGATCGCAACCGCCTGATCGATTACTATTGCGGCATGGGGGCGATGGTGCTGGGCTACACTCCCCCCCGCAGTGCAGCAGGCGGTGAAGACTCAGATCGACAAGGGCATCCTGTATGCAGGCCAATCGGAGGTGGAGTTTGAGGCCGCGAGGATTCTTTGCGCACGCATTTCTCCGCCCAGCGCATCCGCTTCGGCTCCTCGGGCTCGAAAGTGGCCTAGGCCGCCTTCCGGCTGGCGCGTGCCGCCACGGGCCGGCACGTCATCTTGAAGTTCGAAGGCCATTATCACGGCTGGTTCGACAACATTCTCTGGTCTACCGCGCCGGGTGAGAATGCGGCGGGCCCAGCGGAGGCACCGGTCAAGGTCGCAGGCAGCGTCGGGCAGGAGACAGCGCCCGACCTGGACGTGCTGGGCTGGAATGACCTGGAGCGGCTGGAGGCGCGCCTGGCGCGCGGCGATATCGCGGCTGTCATCATGGAGCCCGCCATGTGCAACCAGGGCGCTATCGCGCCCACGCCCGGCTATCTGGAAGGTGTAGCTGAGGCCTGCCGCCGGCATAAAGCCTTACTGATATTTGACGATGTGATCACCGGGTTTCGCCTGGGGCGTGAAGGCGCGCAGAAGTGGTTCTGCGTCACGCCCGACCTCTCGATCTTCGCCAAGGCCATCGCCAACGGCTTTCCGTTTGCCGCCATTGTGGGCCGCGCCAACCTGCTGGACATGTTCGTCACGGGCGGCGTGCTACATGGCGGCACATTCAATGGCCAGCCGGTGGCAATGGCGGCTATGGTGGCGACACAGAATGCTCTGACACCGGAATTGTACCAAGGCTGGTCGCAACGCGGATTGCGGCTGCGCGACGGGTTGCGTAATATCCTGCGCGACGCCGGCCTCAAGGCCCAGGTTACAGGCTTCGAGCTCATGTTCCATGTCGGGTTCGGACTCGATGCGCCGGCGCGCAACTACCGCGACCTGCTACGCTGCGACAAGGCGCTCTAAGAAAAATTCGCGCATGCGCTGCTGCGCCGTGGTGTGCGCGTGCTGGAGCGCGGCGCCTGGTTCGTGTCGTCCGTGCATGACGAGGCTGTGATCGACGCCACGCTGGAGGCGGCACGCGCAGCCGCGAAGGAGATCTAGCGCTTCTTGAACAGGAGCCAGGTCAGGGCGTGAACGGCGCACGATGCCGCCAGCGCCAGGCCGAAGGCCGGCCAGATCTCCACCCGGCCCAGCAGCGCATGGACGGCGATGCAGAAGACGGCCAGCGAAGGTAGGCCCGTTGACATGCCGGCTACCGTTTCCCGCACCGCATGGTGCCCGGACTGGACATGGGTCGATATGGCGATGATCGAGCCCATCACCGGGAAGGTGGTGAAGATGCCCGACCAGCGCATGCCCATCAGGCCGGCGAACTGGGTTATCAGCAAGGTGAGGCCGGCGCCCGCCAGCATGCGCGCCGGCAGGCCCCACCAGACATACTCGCGTTCCTCGTCAGACGGTTTGCCGCGCGGATAAAAGGCGATGGCGCCGACCAGGACTAGGAAGGGGAGAATTTCCAGCCAACGGGGGCCGCCCTGGAGCCAAAGGGCAGCGCAGGCCGTCGCGATCCATAGCGCCAGGCTCGCCAGCAGCGAAAGCAGCCAGTTCCAAGAATTGCTGCAACAAGTATAGCAGGCGGTGAAGGCGAGCCATGGCAACAGGCCGAAATAGGCCCCGAGGGCCGCGTTGGCGGTGAAGGCCGCGCCATGATCCAGGGCGAGAAAGACCAGCACCGGTCCCGCCACGATGGGAAAGCCAGCCAGCCAGCCGGCCACGCGTGGTCCGTGCAGCCGTTCGACGATGCCGAATGCTAAAAGGGCAAGCGGCACCAAGGTCAGTTTCAGGATCAGCAAGTGGGTCCCCCGGACGCTTTTTAAGCGCAAAGCCGCCCGCTTGCCAGTTCTGCCAAAAGCGCGGAAAGTTGTTGCGAGGGAGCGCCATGGCCAGGATTTTCGTTACGGGAATTTTCCACGAGACCCATTCCTTCTCCGGCGAGAAGACCGGTCTGGAGGGCTTCGCGATCCACCGCGGCAACGAGATTACCGCGCGGCGGGGCGATGCCTCGCAGATCGACGGCTTCCTCAGCATCGCCGAGCGCGAGGGCTGGGAGGTGGTGCCCGGCACCCTCTATACGGGCGGCGCCTCTGGTACGGTCGACCATGCCGTGTTCGAGCAATTCTGGGGCGAGGTGAAGTCGGCGCTGGAAAAGGCCTTGGCGCAGGGGCTAGACGGCATCCATTTGTCGCTGCACGGCGCCATGGTCACAAATGCCTGCGACGACCCGGAAGGCGAATTGATGGCGCGCATCCGCGCCTTGCCGGGCGCGGAGAACCTGCCCATCTATGCCGTGGGCGACCTCCACGCCACGCTGACCCCGCGCATGGGCGCGCTCAGCGACGCCATGATCTTCTACCAGGAATGTCCGCATACGGATCAATTCGCCAGCGCCGTCCTCACCGCCGAGCTGCTGGCGCGCCGGCTCAAATCCGGCGTCAAGCCCAGGCACCTGGTCTTGGTCACGCCCATCGTCTGGCCGCCCACCGGCACCGGTACCAGGGACGGGCCGATGCGGGCGTTGGAAGACGCCGCGCGCCGGCTGGAAAAGGAAATCTCGGGCGCACTGGCGGTCAACATTGTCGGCGGCTATGCCTTCTCCGACGTGCCCAATGCCGGCGTCGCCTTCAGCATCGTCACCGAGGGCACCGAGGCTGACGCCCAGGCAGGTCTGCGCGAGCTGGCGCAAATCGCCTGGGACATGCGCCATGAAGGCATTCCGCCCGAAGACGATCTTGACGCCGTGGTGCGCAACTTCCGGCCTGGCGGCAAGGGGCCCGTGCTGCTGGTGGAGCCCGCCGACAATATCGGTGGTGGCGCCCCCGGCGACGGTACCGAGGTGATGCGGGCTCTGCTGAAATACGACATCAGGCGCGCGGGTGTGGCGATCGCCGACCCGGAGGCGGTGGCGGCGCTGCAGTGCATCGCCATCGGCCAGAAGATGACCCTGCCTATCGGCGGCAAGGGAAGTCCGCTCGATCCCGGACCGGTGACGCTGGAGGTTGAACTGGTCTCGCGCAGCGATGGGGTGTTTGAACTGGAGGACCACAACTCACACCTGGTAGGCTCACTGGGCAAGATCATCAATATGGGCCCTACGGCGGTGGTGAAGCATCGTGGTCTCAATATTCTTCTCACCAGCACCAAACTGCCGCCTTTCGATCTCGGCCAATGGCGCAGCCAGGGCATCAATCCCGAAGATCTCTCCATGGTTGGCATCAAGGCGGCGGTCGGCCATCGCGCCGCCTGGGATCCGATCGCCTCGGCCAGCCACACGGTTTCTACCGCCGGACCCTGCATGTCCGACGTCACGCGCCTGCCTTACACAAGGTTGCGCCGGCCGGTCTATCCGCTGGACCGGCTGGAGCTTTGATGTTTGAACGCCGGACCGTGATGGGCGCAATGGCGGGCTTGCTGGCCGCTCCGGGTGCGGCCGATGCCGCCGGCCGCCACATCATCAACGCCATGATGACGGACGAGCCGCCGACACTCTGTTATCCGCTCAACAACACCCGGCTGATCCAGCAGATATGCGGCAACATCAATGAATCTCTGCTGCGCTTCGACTGGCAGTTCCGCCCCCATCCCAACCTGGCGCGATCCTTCAGCGTGTCGCCGGACGGGCTGACCTATTCGTTCCAGTTGCGCGACGATGTCCTCTGGCATGACGGCACGCCTTTCACCGCCCGCGACGTGAGTTTTTCCTGCGGCACCATGCTGCCGCAGCTCAATCCCCGCAGCCGCAACGCCTTCGGTCTGATCGACCGCATCGAGACGCCCGATCGCCACAAGATCGCCTTCCGCCTCAAGCGGCCGTTCAACGCCTTCCTGCTGTCGCTGATGGCCTCCAGTGCGCCGATGATGCCTGCACATATCTATGAAGGCACTGACTTCCGCACCAACCCCTTCAATTTCAAGCCTGTCGGCACCGGCCCGTTCCGCTTCGCCGAATGGAAGCGCGGCCAGTACATCCAGCTGACGCGCAATGCGCGTTACTGGAAGCCTGGCCAGCCCGGCATGGACGCAATCTATTTCCGGCTCTGTCCCACGCCGGAGCAGCGCATGGTGGCGATGGAGACCGGCGCGGTCGACATTGCCATGGCCGACGATATCGACACGGTAGTGAATTCTCGCATGGTGGCCAATCCCCGCCTGGTGGCCCGTACCGACGCCTATAACGGCACCGGCGAAATCGCGGTGATGGAGCTGAACCAGCGTCGCTGGCCCTTCAGCGACCGCCGCTTCCGCGCCGCCTTCCTGCATGCGGTGGACCGCGAATTTCTGGTCAAGGCGATCAATTTCGGCCTGGGCAAGGTGGCGAACAGCCCCATTCCCTCAACCGCACCTTATCATGACGACAAGGCGCTGACGAAGTACCCGTATGATCCGGGCCGGGCGCGGGCGCTGCTGGACGAAATGGGGCTGAAGCCGAAAGCGGGCGGCATGCGCCACCGTTTCGGCATCATGCTGATACCGGACGGCGGCGGCACCTGGATGCGCGTCGGGCAATACGTCAAGCAGGCGCTGTCGGACGTGGGGCTCGATGCCTATCTGGAATCCCCGGATTGGCCGACCCAGTTGCGGCGCAGCGGCAATTGGGAATTCGACTGCGACTGCAACATCTATGGCGCCTATGGCGATCCCGCCATCGGGACCTCACGCTTCTTTCTCACCTCCAACATCCGCAAGGGCGTTCCGCTGACCAATTTGCAGGGTTACAGCAATCCGGAAGTTGATGCCCTGTTCCCCCGCGCCGCCTCGGCCGTCACTCCGGAGGATACCCAGGCCTGCTACAGCCGGCTGCAGCAAATCCTGACCCATGATGTGGCGATGCTGTGGCTGTATGAGCGCAAGCCAGCACTGTTCCACAACCGCCGTCTCACCGATGTGGTGATGGGGCCTAACGGGCCGGCGGACGGCCTCGGCGCGGCGAAGCCGGCATGAACCGGCTCCACTATATCGGCAAGCGGCTGGTGATGACGGCGCTGGTTACGTTCGCCGTGATCCTGCTCAGCTTTTTCATGATCCGGCTGGCGCCAGGAGATGCCGCCACCGTGATGGCGGGACAGGCGGGTTTTGCCGACGAGGCTTTCATGAAGACGCTGCGGGCGGAATATGGCCTGGACCAGCCCTTGCCGGTTCAATTGTGGAAGTATCTTGGCGCGGTGGCGCAAGGCGATCTGGGCAGCTCCTATGTTCGGCGCCAGCCGGTACTGGCGGTGATTCTGGAACGGTTGCCCAATACCCTTCTGCTCGATGCCTTTGCGCTTGTCGCGGCGATCGCGGGCGGTGTCTGGCTTGGCGGTATCGCGGCGCAGCGGCCTGGATCGGCCGGCGATGGGGTGGTGACGACGCTCTCCATGCTGTTCTACGCCATTCCGCAATTCTGGCTGGGCATGATGGCGGTGCTGGTTTTTGCGGTTTGGCTGAACTGGTTGCCGCCTTTCGGGATCGAGACCATGGGCGCCGATAACACCGGCCTGGCGCGCGCCGGCGATGTGGCCCTGCATATGATCCTGCCGGGCACGACACTCGCACTCTATTATATGGCAAGCTATGTGCGGTTGACGCGTGTCGCGATGATCGAGGTGGCGGAGCAGGATTTCGTCAAGACCGCCCGCGCCAAGGGCATCAGCGAGCGGCAGGTGGTGCGGCGTCACATCTTGCGCAACGCGCTGATCCCGCTGGTGACCTATGCCGGGTTGCAAGCCTCGATTCTGGTTGGCGGCAGCGTGCTGGTAGAGAATGTCTTTTCCTGGCCGGGAGTCGGCACCCTGGCCTATGAGGCGGTGACGGGGCGCGACAATCCGCTGCTGCTGGGCATCTTCATTGTCACCTCCGTCCTGGTCAGCCTGTTCAATTTGGTGACGGACATCGCCTATTCCCTGGTCGATCCGCGCGTGGAGCTGGGATGATACGCTTCGCCCGGATCTTCTTCGCAAAGCCTGCAACCATCTTGGTTTTTGCTGCCTTCATCGCCATTGTCGTCACTGCCCTGGCGGCGCCGCTGCTTTTCGCACGCGGACCCTTTACCATTGTGGGGATGCCGTTGTTGCCGCCCGGTGCTCCGGGCTTGTTGGCCGGCAGCGATGTGCTGGGCCGCGACATGGCGGTCGCATTGGCCTATGGCGCGCGCATCTCCTTGCTGGTGGGCGTCGCTTCCACCATCGGGGCGGTGGGGATCGGCGTCCTTTTGGGGGCCGTGGCCGGTTATTATGGCGGGCTGATGGATGAGCTGCTGATGCGGGTGACGGAGTTTTTCCAGATCATTCCCAGTTTCGTGCTTCTGATGGTGCTGGTGGCGTTCCTGCAGCCCAGCCTGGGCTCGACCGTGATCGGCATTGCGCTGATTTCCTGGCCGCAGGTGGCGCGGGTGGTGCGCGGGGAATTCCTGTCGCTCAAGGGGCGCGAGTTCGTCCAGGCGGCGCGAACATTGGGAATGCGCGACAGCAGGATCATCCTCACCCAGATCCTGCCCAATGCGCTGCCGCTCATCCTGGTGGTGGGCTCAATGATGGTGGGCAGCGCCATCCTGACCGAATCTGCCCTGAGCTTCCTGGGCCTGGGCGACCCTAATCTTCTGAGCTGGGGCAGCATGATCGGCGGGGCGCGCTCGGCCATGTGGGTGGCCTGGTGGACGTCGGTGCTGCCGGGCCTGGCCATCATGGCCACGGTGCTGTCGCTGAATTTCATCGGCGACAGGCTGAACGATACCCTCAATCCGCGGCGGCAACGCTGATGCTGGTCTCCATCCAGGGACTCACCGCAGCCTTGCCGCCGGGCGCCGACCGGCCACTGGCGATCGATGACGTCAGCCTGGACATTGCAGCCAACGAGATTGTTTGTATCGTGGGTGAATCCGGATCCGGAAAATCGATGACGGCGCATGCCGTCATGGGCCTGCTGCCACGCGGGGTGGCGGTGACGGGCGGGCGCATCCTGTTCGACGGCGCCGACCTGCTGCAGGATTCGCCGGAGGCGATGCGCAAGCGGCGCGGCCGCGACATCGCCATGATTTTCCAGGACCCTATGACGGCGCTGAACCCGGTGGTGGCCATCGGCCGGCAGGTCACCGAGCAGATCCGGGCGCATCGCGCAATTTCGGAACGCGAAGCGCGACAACAGGTCGTGGACCTGCTCAGCCAGGTGGGCCTGAATGACGCGGTGGTGCTGCTCAGTGCCTATCCGCATCAATTGTCGGGTGGCCAGCGCCAACGTGTGATGATCGCCATGGCGCTGTCGCTGTCGCCCAGGCTACTGATCGCAGACGAACCAACGACGGCGCTGGACGTCACCACCCAGGCGCAGATTTTGAAGCTGATCAAGAAAATACAGACCGAGCGCCAGATGAGCGTGCTGTTCATCACACATGATTTCGGCGTGGTGGCCGACATGGCGGACCGGGTGGCGGTCATGCGTCTTGGTCAGGTGCTGGAAAACGGCGTGGTGGCGCAGATTCTGGAGCGGCCGGCTCATTCGTACACACGGGCGCTGATCGCGGCGGTACCGAAGGGCGCTTGTGCGCCGTTGGATTCGGCTGAAGGCGGGCCGCTGGTGGAGGTCCGGGGGTTGTCCAAGACATTCCGCCGTGGCGGCCTATTCTCGTCGCGCGGCGCGGTGACTGTGGTGGATGATGTTTCGCTGACCCTCAACCGGGGCGAAACGCTGGGCATTGTCGGGGAGTCCGGTTCCGGCAAGTCGACCCTTGCACGTTGTGTGATCCGGCTACTGGAGCCCGACAGCGGCGCCGTGCTGTTTGACGGCGCCGATATCGCAAAAATGAAATCCGGCCAGCTGCGCCCATTACGCCGCCGCATCCAGATGGTATTCCAGGACCATCATTCCTCGCTCAATCCACGCCAGCGAATCGGCGATATCATCACCGCCGGTCCACGCGCCTATGGCGAGAATAAAGCTGCTGTATTGGCGCGCGCCGCGGACATCCTCGGGCTGGTCGGCCTCAACCTCGAAAGTCTGGACCGCTTCCCGCATGAATTCTCCGGCGGCCAGCGGCAGCGCATCGGCCTCGCCCGAGCTCTGATGCTGCGGCCTGATGTTTTGATTGCCGACGAACCGGTCTCGGCGCTGGATGTGACGGTGCAGGCCCAGGTACTCAAGCTGCTTGACGATGTGCGCCGCAAGATGAACCTCGCTATGCTCTTTATTACGCACGACATGCGTGTGGCAGCCGAGGTCTGCCATCGCGTCATGGTGATGCGCAATGGAAAGGTGTTGGAATCGGGACCCACACATACGCTCTTTTCCGCGCCTGCCAGCGACTATACGAAATCACTATTAGCAGCCATTCCTGGCCGGGGCCGGCTTTAGCAGTGTTGCGCGGGAATAACCCAAGTCAGTCGCGTGTCGGAATGAGACGCAAAGGGACTGAGCGGAGGAGGATTAGTCGTGACATAAGTCATCAAAGACCATGCCTTAAGGTTTGCAAACAGCCAGGGCCTTTGGCAATTTTATTCTGGTCAATTGGGTGTTTTTGAGTGCGATGCTGCCATGAAAATTGATCTTGCAGGGGACTCCCTCCCTGTTACATCCGGCTGTCACTGAGGCCTGCACATGATCCTGTTGGACTCAGGTTCGGCGCCATGGTGTTCTGCGCAGTAATCTATAAAATCTATTCCCGTAGTTTCGACGATACCAATGCTGCCGTTCAGCATGGCCGCCCAAGCCCGCTCGCATTCTGTCCGAGCTCATGTCACCGAGGGCGGGGCATATGTCGCTCGCCACTATCAAACAAATCCCAATCACACCAAGCGTGACAACTGGTCTACCAAAGGCAATGTGAACCCTTGCACGGGAAAGCGCGGGACTAGATGATGCTCAGAGGCCTTAACTTCGCTTCCATAGCAACCATCACACTGTTCGCACCGCAAGCGTACGCGGCCACAGACGATCAGATACGCTAAGCCATCATCCAGCGCGTGAGTGCCGTGGCGCTTGTGCTGTTCGCTGGGCTTCTGATCGCCATGCTCTGACGGCTTGCATCACGCCGTGCGGGCACGCTCTGCGATGGCCGCCAAGAACACCGCGCCGAAATCTTTCAGCTTAGCGGCGCCCACGCCATTAACTTGCGCAAACTCAGCCAGGTCGCGCGGTTGTAGCGCCGTCATGTCGATCAGCGTGCGGTCAGAAAAAATCACATAGGCCGGCACCTGGCGTTCACGCGCCAGCGTCAGGCGTACCGCCTTCAGCGCCGCCAGCAGGTCCGGATCACCGCCATCGCCCGCCGCTATCGTCTCTGCGCGCGGCTTGGCGCGCGCAGGTGCCGCGCGGAAGTGGAACAGGCTGATGCCGCGGCGCAGATCCTCGCCCCGCTCGGTAATCGCCAGGCCGCCATGATCGTCAGGCTTCAGGAAATCCGCCGCCGCCATCTGGCGGATCAGCGATTGCCATTCTTCTTTCTGGCGCGCCGCGCCGCTGCCAAAGCAGGCCAGACTATCGTGCCCCCGATCCTTGATTTTCTGCGTATTAGCGCCGCGCAGGATGTCGATCAGATGAGTGGCACCGAAGCGCTCGTCCGATTGCAGCACGGCCGCCAGGATGATCTGCGCCTGCGCCGTGCCGTCGCTGAGCGTCGCGGTGTCCAGGCAATTGTCGCAATTGCCGCAAGGCTCGGCGATCTCGCCAAAATATTGCAGTAGGATCTGGCGCCGGCATTGTACCGCTTCGCAATAGCCGATCAGGGTGCCAAGGCGGCCATGGGCGCGCCGCTTGTGCTCGTCGCTGGCCTCCTCTCCGTCGATGAACATGCGCCGCATGCGAATGTCGCCGGACCCGAACAGCATGTGCGCCTCGGCGGCACGTCCGTCGCGGCCCGCGCGGCCGATCTCCTGGTAATAGGCTTCCAGATTGCCCGGCAGGTCTGTGTGAAAGACATAGGCGACATCCGGCTTATCAATGCCCATGCCGAAGGCGATGGTCGCCACCATCACCACGCCGGCCTCTGTCATGAAGCTGTTCTGGTTGGCGTCGCGCGCCTCCTTGGTCATGCCGGCATGATAGGCAAGCGCCCGCACACCGCTGCGTTCCAGGGCGACCGCGGTCTCTTCGGTTTTCTTGCGCGACAGGCAATAGACGATCCCGCTGCGCCCGGCATGGCGCTTGACGAAATCCAGCAGCTGGCGCTTGCCGTCATCGCGAGCCACGACACTGAGCTTGATGTTGGGCCGGTCGAAACCCAGCACCAGCGTCTCGACCCTGCCGGCGAACAGCCGGGCGGCGATGTCGCAGCGCGTCGCTTCGTCCGCCGTCGCCGTCAAGGCGATGATCGGCGCCTTGGGGAAAAGATCGCGCAGCCGCGACAGCTGTTCATATTCAGGCCGGAAGGCCGGGCCCCATTGCGAGATGCAGTGCGCCTCATCCACCGCGATCAGGCGGATATCCGCGCCCGCGAGTGCGTCCAGCATGCGCTGTGTCATCAGCCGTTCGGGCGC
>CANFDA010000055.1 GCA_947445215.1 Alphaproteobacteria bacterium
CCTTCTGGAACTGCCCTGCATTCTCGGCCATCGCCTGATCCGCCCTGATGTCTGGCATAATATATACACCTGAATGTGTGTATTTAATAGCCAGCAGGGTCGAGCCTAAAAATCGGTCCCTTTTACATGGCGGGTCTATGTGGATGTTGACCCCACCCCGTCGAAGAAGACCCCCCGGCGGGGGTCGAGCATCCGTCAGGGCTGGATTAGGGGCGAAATGCGGTCGCGTGGGTACTTGGTGGGTAATTAGTTAGAAATACCCTGCGCCCCCGTAGGGGATGTTTTTTCATAAGCCTATGATTTTATTGTGAAAGACCTGGAGCGGGCGAACGGATTCGAACCGTCGACCCTAACCTTGGCAAGGTTATGCTCTACCCCTGAGCTACGCCCGCATTCCAAGTCAGGCGGGGTTTATGGCGTAGGGCCACCCCCGATTGCAAGCATTTAGACGGAACCGTGTTACGGAACTGTTGCACCCTTGGCCGGGATGGGGAAATCCTTGAATCCGACGATTTCAGCGGGGCAAAGGTGGCAAAGGGACCAAGGGTTGTTGAGAGCGGCAACGACACCGGCTATCTGCTACTGGGCCCCACCCTGGGGGTGATGGCGCTGACCCTGGCTGCCCCGCTGGCCCTGCTCTTTCTCTACAGCCTGACCCGCACCACCGGCCCGGTGCTGGAGGGCGGCGCCACCCTGGCCCAATATGCCGAAGTGCTGAGCCGCGAAGGCTATCGCACCCTGTTCTGGCGCAGCATCGGGATCTCAGCGCTGGTGACGCTGGCCACCGTGATACTGGCCTATCCCATGGCCTATTTCGTGGCCTTCCATGCCGGGCGGAACAAATTCCTCTGGCTGATCGCGCTGACCATTCCATTCTGGACGTCGTACCTGCTGCGGGTCTTCGCCTGGAAGATCATCCTGGGCTATGGCGGGGTGATCAATTCGGCGCTGATCAGTGCAGGTCTGATTGCCGCACCGTTGGAATTTTTGCTCTACAATCCCTTTTCGGTGGTGATCACGCTGACCCATGCCTGGGCCGCCTTCGCCATACTGCCCATCTATGTGTCGCTCGAGAAGATCGATCGCTCGCTGCTGGAAGCAGCGAGCGATCTGGGCGACGGGCCGCTGCGGCGCTTCCTGCGTATCACGCTTCCTTTGTCCATGCCCGGCGTGATCGGCGCGGCGCTGCTGGTCTTTGTGCCCACCACCGGCGATTACGTCACACCGACGCTGGTGGGCGGGCCACAGGGCGCGATGATCGCCAACATCATCTCGGTGCAGTTCGACCGCATCGGCAACTGGCCGCTGGGCGCAGCGCTGGCGCTGACCAGCATGGCGGTGGTTGGCGTGATGGCGCTGCTGTTCGTGGCGGCGGCGCAGGCCGCGACGAAAGCGGTTCGATGAGGAAACGCGCGCTTGTCTTTTATGCGATGGCGTATCTGGCGTTTCTCTATCTGCCGGTGCTGTTCCTGCCGCTGTTCTCCTTCAACGCCTCGCAATACATCGCCTTCCCGCTCGCCGGCTTCACCACCCAATGGTACACGGCGCTGTTCGCCGACACCGCCATGCTGCTGGCGTTGAGCAATAGCCTGAAAGTCGGTGTGCTGACGGCGATTATTTCCACCCTGCTGGGGCTGCTGGCCGCCAAGGCGGTGACGCAGTACCGCCTGAAGGGCAGCGGGACCATGCTGGGCTTCATCAGCCTGCCGCTGTTCATTCCCGATGTGGTGCTGGGCATCGCGCTGTTGCTGCTACTGGCCACCATCGGCCTGCCGCTGTCGCTGGCCACTGTGGTGCTGGGGCATCTCTGCCTGTGCACGCCGTTCGCACTGGCGGTGCTGATCCCCCGCTTCGAAGGCTTTGACCGCAACCTGGAAGAAGCCTCCGCCGATCTCGGCGAGGATGCCTGGATGACCTTCTGGCGCGTCACCCTGCCCCTGATTCTGCCCGGCATCATCGCCAGCCTGTTGCTGACCTTCATCACCTCGTTCGACGAGTTCCTGATCGCCTATTTCCTGTCGGGGACGCAGACCACCCTGCCGGTGTTCTTCTGGAGCCAGCTTCGCTTTCCCGCGCGGCTGCCGGTGGTGCTGGCGCTCGGCGCGCTGATTCTGCTGGTATCGGTGGTGCTGGTGGTGCTGGCCGAAATCCTACGCAATCGGGGCGTGGCGCCGGACAAGAAAACGATCGGGGCGTGAGATGAGCTTTCTGTCGATCAGAAAAGTGGTCAAACGCTTCGGCGACGTCGCCGCCGTGAAGGACGTCGATCTGGAAGTGCCGCAAGGCGCCATATTCGCCCTACTGGGGCCGTCAGGCTGCGGCAAGACTACCCTGCTGCGCATGATCGCGGGCTTTGAACAGCCCGATGACGGCGTCATCGTCATCGATGGCGTCGCCATGAATGGCGTGCCCGCAAATCTGCGGCCCACTAATATGGTGTTCCAGTCCTATGCGATTTTCCCGCACCTGAACGTGTTCGACAATGTCGCTTATGGCTTGCGCAAGAACGGACTTTCGAAGGCCGCGCTGCGCGAAAGGATCGAGGCCATGCTGACGACGCTACGGCTGGAAGGTCTGGGCGCGCGCTGCGCCGATCAATTGTCGGGCGGGCAGCGGCAGCGGGTGGCGCTGGCCCGCGCCCTGGTGAAGCAGCCCAAGATCCTGTTGCTGGATGAGCCGCTGGGGGCGCTGGACAAGCGGCTACGCGAGCAGATGCAGCTAGAATTGCGCGCTCTGCAAAAGACGCTGGGCATCACCTTCCTGCTGGTGACGCACGATCAGGAAGAGGCCTTGTCGATGGCCGATCACGTCGCGGTGATGAGCGATGGACGCATCCTGCAGATCGCCACACCCCGCGAGCTTTATGAATGGCCCAATTGCCGCGAGGTGGCCGACTTCATCGGCGAGATCAATTTCTTCCATGCCAGCGTCAAGGAGATCGCGGGCGAGAGCGTCGCCTGCAATGCGGGTGTGCTGGGCAACGTCACCGTCCCACGCAGCGCCTTCGGCTTTCCCGTCGCGGTGGGCGACCATGTTTTGCTGGCGCTGCGGCCAGAACGCATCTCACTTGTTGAATCAGGAGCGGCCGGCGGCACTTTGGCGGGCGAGATCTCTGACGCCAGCTTCCTCGGCGACCGCAGCCATTTCCATGTCAGGATCGCAGGCCGCGCAGAGCCGGTCTTCGTCGCCTCCTCCGGCGCGCCGCCGCAAGGGCCGGTGATGCTGGGGTGGGACACCGCCAACTTCATTGCATTGCCGTTTGTTGATTGACCCCTCCGGCCTTCGCATCGCAAGCGCTGCTGCGGCCACCTCCCCTTCGGCTACTTCGCAGCAAGAGGAGGGTTACGGATTCATGATCCGCAGGAAGATGGCGCGCGATTCCGCCTGAAGCGAAAACAGCCGCGCTTCCAGCAAGGTGAAATCAGGCAACTCGCCCGCCTGCGCCAGCAGCGCCTTCAGGCCCGGCGTCGCCTCCTCCATCTTCGGCGTCTCATCCAGCGCCACGCGCAGTACCTGCGTCAACGCGTGCTGCAAGCCCGCGGCAGCCACCATCGTCGCCGTGTCGGCATCGGTCAGCACGCCGACGGCATTGAGGTTGTGCAGGGCTGCGACGTTGTTGGTGTTCAGGATTTCTGGGTGCGCCTGCGCATGCACAAGCTGAAGCGTCTGGGCGATGAACTCGATGTCCACCAAGCCGCCCTTGGCGTATTTCAGGTCCCAGGGATTTCTGTCGGAGAACGCCGCCGCCATTTTCTCACGCATGTCGCGCGCGTCCTTGATGATCTGCGCCGCGTCCTTGGGCGCGGTGAGACGGGCGCGAATGGCCGCATCTAGCGCCTGCCGCAGCGCCTTGGGGCCGGCCACCACCCGCCCGCGTGTCAGCGCCAGCAGTTCCCAGGTCCAGCTTTCGGTGGCGTGATAATCCACGAAGGATTTCAAACTCACCGCAGCCGGGCCCTTGTTGCCGGTGGGCCGCAGCCGCATGTCCAATTCATATAACGTGCCAGCCGAGGTCGGCGTGGTGAGGGACGAAATCAGCCTCTGCGCCAGCCGCGCGAAATACAGCGTGGGCGATAGCGGCTTGTCGCCATCGGACGCTTCCACGCCTTCGGGCGCATCATAGACAAACACTAGATCAAGATCGGAGCTGGCGGTCATCTCGCGCCCGCCCAGCTTGCCCATGGCGACGACGCAAAATCCCGCACCCTGGATGCGGCCCGCTGCCAGCGCCAGCTCGGCTTCGACGCGCGGCAGCAGCGCCACGATCACCGTCTCGGCGATGGCCGCCAGAGCAGGACCGGCCGCCTCCGCCTTGGCCGCGCCTTCCACCACCTGCACACCGACGCGGAAGATTTCCTCCCGCGCGAAGCGCCGCGCCCCATCGAGTGCATCGTCATAACGTGACCCCAGTTGGCGTTCGAGCGCCGTCTCTAAGGCATCGCGGGGCGGCAGCGTGGCAAGAAAATCGGCATCCAGTAGCGCATCCAGCGTGGCGGTGTTGCGCGCCAGATACGCCGCCAGCCGCGGCGTGGCGCCGACGATGCGCGCCAGCAACCCCAGGAAATGCGGCCGCGCCTGGAACAGAGAGAACAATTGCACGCCGGAGGCAAGATTGGAGAGGAAGCGGTCGAAGCCCGCGAACGCCGCATCTGGATCGGCGGTGTCGCCCAGCGCTTCCAGAATGGCGGGCGTCAACTGCGTCAGCAGCTCGCGCGCCCGCTCGGAGCGCATGGCGCGGATGCGGCCATGATGCCAGCCGCGTATGGCGCCAGAGACATGGGCCGGATCGCGAAAGCCCATCTTGCCGATGGTGGCCAGGGTTTCCGGATCGTCCTCGACGCCGGTGAAGACCAGGCTGCCCTGGGCCGACGCCAGTTCCGGTTCGCGTTCGAACAGGCGGGCATAATGGCCCTGCACCGTGCGCAGCGTGGCGGTTAGCGCGGCGGCGAAACGTTCCGCATCGGGATAGCCCATGAAGCAGGCGACATGCGCCACGCCCTGCTCGCTTTCCGGTAGCGTGTGGGTCTGCTCGTCCTCGATCATCTGCAGCCGGTGTTCCAGCGTGCGCAAAAATTCATAGGCCTGGCTGAGATCGGACACGGCGTCGGGCGTGATGACGCCTTCGCGTTCCAGCGCGTGTAGCGCGCCGATGGTCATCTGCTCGCGCAGCTTCGGATTCCGACCGCCCAAAATAAGTTGCTGAGTCTGGGCGAAAAATTCAATCTCGCGAATTCCGCCGCGACCCAGCTTGATGTTGTGGCCCGCCACGGCGATCTCACCATGGCCGACATGGGCGTGAATCTGCCGCTTGATGGACTGGATGTCGGCGATGGCGGCGAAATCCAGATTCCGCCGCCAGATGAAGGGCGCGATGCCGGCTTTCCAGTCCTCCGCCACGCGCAGATCACCGGCGCAGGCGCGCGCCTTGATCATGGCGGCGCGTTCCCAGTTCTGGCCCATGGCTTCGTAGTAATCCAGCGCCGCATCGGTGGAGATCGCCACCTGCGTCGCGCCCGCATCGGGCCGCAGGCGCAGATCGACGCGAAAGACGTAACCATCGCTGGTGACCTCGGCGATCAGCTTGACCATGCCGCGCACGATGTCCACCGCCGCGCTTCGCGGGTCACCCTTCTTGGCGAAAGGAAAACGCTGCGCGTCGTAGAACACGATCAGGTCGATGTCGCTGGAATAGTTCAGCTCATAGGCGCCATACTTGCCCATCGCCAGCACCACCAGGCCCGTTTCGGCTTCCAGCACCGCGCCATTGCGCTCGGTTGCGCCCTGGCTCGCCGCCATCTGCGCCAGCAGGAAGCGCAAAGCTCCCTTCACACTGGAATCGGCGAACTGGGTCAGGGCCTGCGTCACCGTTTCCAGATCCCAGGCGCCGCTGATGTCGGCCAGGGCGATGGCCAGCGCGGCCCGGCGCTTGGCGACGCGCAAGACGGTCATCGCTTCCGCCTCGTTCGCCGCGGCACCGGCGCCCAGCGCCTGCATCACGGCGGCTGCCACCACCGCCTCGGCGCCCTGCGTCAGGATCGCCGCCAGCGTTTCGGGTTCGCGCAGCGCCAGCCGCGCGAGATAGGGCGCGTTGCCGAAGACGCCGTTCAGCAGCGCCGTGGTGGCGGCATCGGAAACAAAGCCCTGCGCCTTGAGGTCGGCCAGGGTGCGTTCGGCGCGCGGTGCGTCGAAGGCCAAGGGCGGCGTGAAAAGGGGAGAGATGGGAAAATCACTCATCCCGGCACTTTAAAGCAAAGTTACTCCGCAGCCATGGCGGGAGGCAGCACTATCAGCTTGGCGGCCCGTGGGAAGACGAGGCTGGCTTTCAGGCCCGGCGCGTTGTCTTCCAGCACCAACTGGGTGCCGTGGAAATACGCCACCGCCGCCACCAGCGACAGGCCGAGCCCGGTGCCGGGCGAAGAGCGGCTGGCTTCCAGCCGTACGAAGCGTTCCACCACCCGCGTCCGGTCTTCCGCCGGGATGCCGGAGCCGGTATCGGCCACCTACAGTACGATGCCGTCCGTCTGCTGCGCCACCGTGATGGTCACGCGGCCGCCGGCGGGCGTGTATTTGATGGCGTTATCCACCAGATTGGCCAGCGCCTGCGCCAGCAGGCTGTGATTGCCTTCGATCTGCGCGACCGAAGCCGAATACTGGGCCAGAAGAATGCCCTTCGTCGGCCAGCGGCTCCTATAGTTCGGCCACATCGCGCGCCACGCCGTCCAGCTCGAGGACCGCCATGGCGTTGCGGCCGGTGCCCGCATCGGTCTTGGCGATCAGCAGCAACGCGTTGAAGGTGGCGATCAGCCGGTCGGTCTATGCTATGGCGCATTCGATTTCGCCCACATCCTGGCCGCTCGCCTGCAACCGCGCCTGGCTCTGCTCCAGCCGATGGCGCAAGCGGTTGATCGGAGTGCGCAGGTCGTGCGCCACCGAATCCCTCACTTCTTACAATCCCTTCATCAGCCGCTCGATGCGATCGAGCATGAGATTGAGATTCTTCGCCAGAAGGTCGGACTCGTCGGCGGCGTTGGTCACCGGCACCTGGCGCGTCAGGTCGCCCGCGATGATCTCGCCGGAGGTGCGGTTGATCGCATCCAGCCGGCTTAGCATGTTCAGGCTCATCAGGGCGCCGCCCGCCAAACCCAGTAGCAGGATCAGGCTCACCGTCGAGGGCAGCGTGGTGGTGAACATGTGCTGGGTCAGGTCGCGGTCGTGGACATCCTCGGCCACCAGCAGATAGAAGCCGCCGCCTTCCAGCCGGAAGACTTCGCCGCGGGCGCGCCGCGTCTCGGGCACGTTGTTCACCAGCCGCTCGAAGTCGAACTCGATATAGTTGCCGGAATCCTGCGTCCCTGCAGTTGGCTAGACATCGAGATTGCCCGCAATGCGGTGATGGCTGCCATCGGCCAGCAGGTAGAACGCCTGTCCGGCATTGGTGGAGCGGTTGACGACGCTCTCATATAGGCCCTACCAGCCCCGAGAGCGATACTGCTCGTTGAGGCCGGTGATTTCCGCCTGGATGATCTGGTCTGCCTGGGCGTCCAGGGTGCGGCGCGTATTCCAATAGGTAAAGCCCAGCAGCGCCGTCACCGACAGGGCGAACAGCAGCGCATAGAGCAGCACGATCTGGAAAGCCTGAGTACGGACAAGCCTCAGGCGCGTCGTTCTCATTTCAGGCGGCTGCGGCGCGGATCATGTAGCCCGCCCCGCGCACGGTGTGCAGCAGATGGACTTCGAAACCCTTGTCGATCTTGGCCCGCAAGCGGCTGATATGCACATCGATCACATTGGTATGCGGATCGAAATGATATTCCCAGACGCTTTCCAGCAACATGGTGCGTGTCACCACCTGCCCGGCATGGCGCATGAGATATTCCAGCAGGTGGAATTCGCGCGGTTGCAATTCGATCTCCTGGCCGCTGCGCGTGGCGGCGCGGCTGAGCAGGTCCAGTTCCAGGTCGCCGACCTGAAGCTGGGTCTTCACGCCCATCGGCGAACGGCGGCGCATCAGCGCCTCGATGCGCGCCAGCAATTCAACAAAGGCAAAGGGCTTGGTGAGATAGTCGTCGCCGCCGGCCTTCAGGCCCTTAACGCGGTCATCGACCTCCGAGAGCGCCGACAGAAACAGCACCGGGGTGGAATTGCCGTGTTCGCGCATCTCGGCCACCACGCTCAGCCCATCCATCTTGGGGAGCATGCGGTCAACGATGGCGATGTGGTAGGGGCGCGACAGCGCCAGGTTCAGGCCGACCTCGCCATCGGCGGCTTCGTCCACCAAATGGCCGGACTCTTTCAGGCCCTGCACCAGATGGCGCTGCGCTTCGAGATCGTCTTCGACCACGAGAATTCGCATTGGTAATTCTCCCAACCCTGAAAAGGAAAGCGGCGGCGGTTGCCCGCCGCCGGTCTCTAAGCTTCCAGCTCCACCGCGACGAAGCCTGTCTGGCCCTGCGCCCGCGCCACCAGCAGCAGCACGCTCTTGCGGCCCTGCTTGCGCGCGTCGGCGATGCTCGACTGAATGTCGGCGGGCGTGGTAACGGCGCGGTTGTTGATGCGCAGCACCACATCGCCCGCCGTCAGGCCCTGATCGGCGGCATTGCTATCGGGATCGACGCGGGTGATCAACACGCCGGAGACATTGTCATCCAGCTGGCGGGCGCGGCGCGCCTGCGGCGTCAGCGGCGCCAGGCCCAGACCCATGGCGGTGGCGCCAGCGGGCGGCGTCGCGCCTTGCGGCGCCGATGCGTTGGAGGCCAGGCGCGCTTCATCCGGGCGGGCGGCGATGCTGACCTTCAGCTCCAGCGCCTTGCCTTCGCGGTTGACGGCGAAAGTCGCGGCCTGGCCGGAGGCGACCAGCGCCACCTTGCGGGTGAGATCGCGGCTGTCCTCCACCGCCTGGCCGTTGATGGCCGTAATGATGTCACCCTGCTGGAAGCCGCCCTTGGCGGCGGGGCCATCCGGCACGACGCTGGCGACCAGCGCGCCCTTGGAGCCTTCCTTCATGCCCATGGCAGAAGCGACTTCCGGCGTCACCGGCTGCACCTGCACGCCCAGATAACCACGGGAGACGCGGCCGGTGGATTTCAGCTGCGCCACCACATCGTGAATGGTGGAAGCCGGGATGGCGAAGCCGATGCCGACGCTGCCGCCTGACGGCGAGAAGATCATCGAGTTCATGCCGATTACTTGGCCGCGCAGGTCGAAGGTCGGCCCGCCGGAATTGCCCTGGTTGATCGACGCGTCGATCTGGATAAAGTCGTTATAGTTGCCGTTGCCGCCGCCGACTTCGCGGCCCAGCGACGAGACGATGCCCGCGGTGACGGTGCTGGCCAGGCCGAAGGGATTGCCCACGGCCACGACCCAGTCGCCCACGCGCAGGCCCCGGTCATTGCCGAACTCGACGGTCGGCAGCGGGCGGTTGGTTTCGATCTTGAGCAGCGCCACGTCGGTGGCCGCATCGGTGCCGATCAGCTTGGCGGTGAATTCGCGGTCATCTGGCAGCACGACGGTGATCTTGCTGGCGCCGTCGATCACATGGTTGTTGGTGACGACATAGCCGTTGTTCTCGATGATGAAGCCCGAACCGGCGCTGACCGAGCGGCGCGGCTGTTGCGGGCGCGGCTGTGCGCCCTGGCCGCCGGGACCACCCTGGCCGAAGCGCTCGAAGAAATCGCGCAGGGCCGGTGGGACTTCCTGGCTGGATTCGCGGGTGACGCCTTCGGAACGGATAGTGACGACGGCGGGGCTGACGCGCTCTACCAGGTCGGCGAAGCTCAGCGGCGCGCCGGGCGGGATCACGCGCGGGGTGGCGCGCGGCTTCGCCTGGGCCAACTGCATCGGCGCCTCGGTGGCGATGGGCTGCAAACCACCCACCTGGGGCAGCATGCCGAAAGCGCCCAGACCGACCACCAGCAGGGCGGCGGCGGTGGTCATGGCCAGTGCCTGGCGGTGACGGCGGGTAAACTTGAAGAGAGGAGTGCTGTTCTTCTCAGGCGACATTCTTGAGCTCCTAGCGTAAGTAATTTCGATATCCCCAGCACTCTCTAATTAGTGCTTGGACCTTTCCGAACTATATCCTGTAGATTAATTATTTGAAATATTTTCGGTGGTATCGTCGGAATCCAGGATTTTCCTGGCTTTTGCGATCACCAGCCAGGCCACGGCCCCGCCCGCGCCGAACACCAGCAGGGGACCCAGCCATAGCAGCCAGGTGTGGGGCTGCACCGGCGGCTGCATCAGGATGAAGTCGCCATAGCGCGAATGGAGATACTCCAGAATGTCCGCATCGCTGCGGCCCACCGCGATCTGCTCGCGCACCAGGCGGCGCAGATCCTGCGCCAGCGGTGCGTCGGATTCATCGATGCTCTGGCCCTGGCAGACCATGCAGCGCAACTGCCGTTGCAGATTGTGGACGCGCGCTTCGCGCTGCGGATCGTTGAAGCGGCCTTCGGCGGGAACGGCCTGCGCCAACGCGGCGAGCGGCAGAAGACAAAGAAACAGCGCGGCGAGCAGGCGCCTCATTCGGCAGCCTGGGCGATGGACGCGGCGGGCTGCTTGCCGGTGACGCGGGCGCGGGCGCGGCGGAACAGGCTGAGCGTGCCGCCCAGCGCCATCACCAGCGCGCCGATCCAGATCAGCGGCGCCAGCGGGGAAACATAGGCGCGAAGCGTCCAGCGGCCCTGGCCGCGATCATCGCCCAGCGCCAGATAGAGATCGCGGATGCCGGTGGTGCGGATGGCGGTGACGCTGACATCCTGGCCTTCGGCGAGATAGAGCCGCTGTTCCGGCGTCATCACGGCGCGGACGCTGTTGCCGTCCATCACGGAAACACGGGCGCGGTTGACGGTGTAGTTGGGGCCGTCCTCATGGGTCACGCCCTCGAAGCGCAGCGTGTAGGGGCCAACATTCAGCGTGTCGCCAGGGCCCACCACCACCAGCGCCTCGCTGCGCCAGACCACGGTGCCCGCAACGCCCATCAGGGATACGCCCAGACCGGCATGGGCGATGGCGGCGGCAAAGGCGGCCGCACGGGCGCCCTTGCGCCGGATCACATCCAGCACACTGGCGCTGATCAGCCAAGCCGCCATGGCGAAAGCGCCAATGCCGGCGGCGGATTTGGGACTGGCGATGGCCAGCGCCGTGATGCTGACCACAGCGGCGATGCCCGCCGCGGGCGCCAGCGAACGCGCCGCCGCACGAAAATCGGCCTTGCGCCAGGACAGGCGCGGCCCGAACGGCACCAGGATCATCAGCGCCAAAAATAGCGGGGCGAAGAAGACGGCGAAGAACGGCCCGCCCACCGTGATCTTGCGTCCCGTCAGCGCGTCCAGCGCCATGGGATAGAGCGTGCCGATGAACACCACCGCCAGCGCCGTGATCAGCAGCACATTGTTGAGCAGCAGCGTGGTCTCGCGGCTGACCAGCTGGAACGGCACGCCGCTTTGCAGCTTGGGCGCGCGCCAGGCGAAAAGCGCCAGCGCCCCGCCAATGGCCACAACCGTCATCCCCAGAATGAAAAGGCCGCGCGTGGGATCGGAGGCGAAAGAATGCACCGAGGTGATGGCGCCCGAACGCACCAGGA
>CANFDA010000056.1 GCA_947445215.1 Alphaproteobacteria bacterium
ACGAGCGCCGCCAGAACCATATCCGCGACGCCATCCGCAACCCGGTGGACAACCTTGCCGCCCATTCGGACAAGGAAGACACGCCCATGCCGCCGCCGCCGGAAAGCTGGCGCGAGCGTCCGGTGCTGTGCGTGGCCGGGCGCGGGCCGCTAGACGAAGCGGCGAGCGTGCTGGTGACGGACATACTGGGTAAATACGTGCTGGGCGCGCGGCTGGTCTCGGCCGACGACACCTCGGCCGCCAATATCGGCGAACTGGATATCGAGGGCGTACGGCTGGTCTGCGTCTCTTACCTGGAGCCCGGCACCTTCAAGAACGCCCGCTATCAGGTGCGCCGCCTGCGCAAGGTTCTGCCCGGCGTGCCGATCATCGCCCTGTTCTGGGGCCTCTCCGACGACAATTCGCGCTATCTCGACAGCATCGAGGCGACGGAATGCGACATCGTCACGACGGGTCTCAAAGAAACGCTGCGCCACATCCTGGCCTTTGCCCGCCGGGCCGAAAGCGTCCGGGCGGCGACGTAAACCGGCCCGTCCAAGGGTTATTTTCTCAAACTTTTTGCCCTAGATTGCTGCCACGACTCCGTAGCTCAGTTGGATAGAGCACCTGCCTTCTAAGCCGGTGGTCGCTGGTTCGAATCCAGCCGGGGTCGCCAGGATCAAACGCCGGACAGGCTCGGGGGCCGTCCGGCGTTTTCCGTTTCCTAGTACCGATAGCTCAACTGCACGCCCGTCATGCGCGGCGCCAGCGGGACGCACTGGAGCAGGCCCGAGGTGCCCGGCACCCCGAAGGTGCCATTGGGGGCCGAGTTCAGCACGCCGCTATATTCCGGGATGCAGGCCTCGTTGCTGGTGGCGTTTCTCATGAACACCGCCAGGTCGAGGTTCAGGTGCAGGAAGTCTCGCGCTTCCAGCCGCAGGTTCAGCATGCCATAGGCGCTGGTGCGCTGGCTGGGATGGTAGTTGCGCATGTCGGCCAGGGTGCGGCCCTGCCAGTAGTAATGGACGTTGAAGCTCACATCGCCCGTGGGCAGGTCGAACAGGTTGCGGCCCATGGCGAAGGTGAGGAACTGGCTGGTCTGCCAGGCGGGCAGCGGGATCGGCGTACCCGACAGGTTGGTGGCACCGCCGGGCTGCAGGTAACCGGCGGGCACCAGGAAAGTGTAGTCGGTGTAGCGCGCATCGGTGTAGCTGCCGTTGCTGCGGAAGGTCAGCCAGTCGTTCAGCAGCACGGTGACGTCCCACTCCGCGCCCCAGATGCGGGCGGCGCGGGCGTTCAGCGTGATGTTGTCGTTGAAGGTGCCCAGGCACGAACCGGCGTTGAACAGCGCCTGGGTGCAGGCGCCGGCGCCGCCGGGACCCGTGGCCAGCGAGACGTTCGGCACCCCCTGCTGCACCTGGATGTTGCGGTATTCGGTCTTGAACACCGCCAGGTTGGCGCGGATCGGCGTGTTGCCCAGCACGAAGTCGGACTTCAGCCCGAGTTCGTAGTCCATCACCTCTTCCGGCAACGCCACCTGGGCGGCGATGTTGATGGATTGCGGATTGATAGCGCCGGAGCGATAGCCGGTGCGGACCGCGCCATAGACCATGGTGCCGTCCCACAGGTCATGGTCGAGCGAAACCGTCCAGGTCGGCTCGGTATAGTTTTTCGTGGTGTCGATGTTGCACTGGTTCAGCGGCAGGATCACGCCATTGGCATTGGTCATGGTGCAGGCGACCGTCTGCCCGGTGTAATTGATGTTTTCAAAGTTCCAGGCAGCGGGATCGAACATGCCACGCGCGCCGTTGCCGGTCTGGGTGTTCGCCAGCGTCTGGGTCGACGGCGTGCGGATGGTGCGCGTCTCCATGTGGGCGAAGCGCTGGTCATGGGTGACGCGCAGGCCGCCGGTCAGGCGGGTATCGCTCCAGACAGCCCAGGTCGCCTGCAAATACCCGGCATAGGAGGTGTTCTCTGTGTCGTTGTTGCGCGAGTCTGTGATGGTGAGCTGGCGCCCCTGCACCGCCTGCGGCGGGCCGCCGGCTGCCGGCAGGAAGAGATAGAGCAGGCCGCCGTCATCAAGGCTCGACTCGTTGAAATAGAACAGGCCCGCCGTCCATTGCAACGCACCGCCAAAGCCGGTGCCGTTGAAGGTCAGCTCCGTCTGAAGGGATTCATAGTTGGGGAAGTTGAACTGGTAGGTGTTCATCTCGAAGGGCTGGCCGCGGCTGATCGCCTGGCCGGTATTGTCCCAGGTGCGATAGGCCGCCATCAGCTTCATGTCGACATCGCCCAGCGCCTGATCCAGCGTCCCGGAATAGGTCTGGTAATGGCCGGCACTCAGATTACTGATCGCCTGCTCGGCGCTCCAGAAGCCATAGGTTTTCTGGCGCGCCACCGAGGCCAGCAGCGAATTGTACGCGGCAGGCGACGGGTTGACGGCGCCGACGCCTGCGGCGTTCGCCGTCAGGTAATAGGAGCCGACCGGATGGCCCAGCAGGTCGGTGAAGGCGATGGTCGGGTTCGCCGTGTTGGTGGTGCTGGGACAGGTAGCCGGAATGTTGCAGATCGAAGCCCGGCCGTTCGACATGGTGGTGCCGGTGAAATAGTCGATGCTGTGATAGGTGACGCCGGTATTGTGCTCGGCGGCGATGTCGGCCCGCAGCACCAGCTTGGTGTCTTCGCTGGGCTGCCACTTGAGCGAGAAATTGCCCGCGATCTTGTTGCTGCCCATCGCGGCCTGGTTGTTGCGCATGCCGCTGGCCGGATCATAGAAATAATTGGCGATGTAGCCCTTCTGGTTCTCCAGATTGACGGCGGCGCGGAAGGAGAATTCATCCGTGAGCGGAATATTCACCACGCCCTGCAGCCCGGCGCGGCCATAATCGCCGCCGGTGGCGCGCAGAGTGCCTTCATATTCGCTGCCGGGTTCGCGGCTGCGATAGAGCAGCGCGCCGCCGGTGGTGTTCTTGCCCACCAGCGTACCCTGCGGCCCCTTCAGGACCTGGACGGTCTCCAGGTCGAACAGCGCGCCGCCCAGGCCCACGGCGCGGGCGTAATAGACACCGTCCTTGTAGACGGCGGAGGCGGTGTCGAAGGCCAGGCCCGAATTGCCGCCGCCCGACGGCGCATCGAAATTGCGCTGGCCGCGAATGGTGATGTTCAGCGTGTCCTGGCGGAAGCTGGTGGGCGCGATCTGCAACGACGGCGACGAGTAGCGCAAATCCTCGATGGTCTTGATGTTCAGCCGGTCGAGATCAGCCTGGTTGTAGGCGGTGATCGCAATCGGAACGATCTGCTGGTCCTCGGCGCGCTTGCGCGCATCGACCATCACCGTCTCAAAATTGTCGCTGGTCTGGGCGGCAGCGCCCGCACTGATGACAAGCAGAAGCGGCAGCGCCGAGGAGCCGAGCACGCGGGCGCGGAACAAAGTGGTCATGGCGGAACTCCCGGATGACCGGGTGTCGGAAAACCCGCCCCCAGCCTGATATCTCAAGGTGTTATTCCGGTTTCTCGGGGGTTCCACAATATGTGCAGGGCAAGGAAATCTTCCCTGCCCGGCTCAGTGCTAATGCGACCAGGGAATGCGGCGGTCGAAGCGGAAATTGTCCGAATAGGCCTTGGATTTCTGGCTGGCCTGGTGGGGCTCGAAGACCTGATGCGGAATGCCATGGCGCGTCGCATAGGCTACCGCCTCTTCGGCGGTGTCGAACTCCAGCCAGAGCTGCTGGTTCATGTCGCGCGAGCCGGTCCAGCCCATCAGCGGGTCCACCGTCCTGGCGGTCTCCTGCTCATACTCGAGAACCCACTGCTTGGTGCGGGCCTTGCCCGACTGCATGGCGTTCTTGGTGGGCTTGTAGATGCGGGCGCGCATGACGTCGGTCTCCATTCACAATTGGCCCGCCAACCGAAGCTGCGCGGTACAAAGTGTCCTCCTACGCCGAGGCTTCGGAGGACGCCCAACCTCCGCTGCTGCGCAGCGTAGGTTGGTCGGAGCGGCGTGATTCGAACACGCGACCCTCTGGTCCCAAACCAGATGCGCTACCAGGCTGCGCTACGCTCCGGTCTAGTTCGGCTTACACGTTGCCCGCAACGGGTTCAAGTTATTCGATAAACCGCCCCGTAAACAGGGTATTCCAGTATTTTCCGGTCAGGGTGAACAGGCCCGTGGCCGGATTGTGGGCGATCCCGTTCAGGACGAAATTGCTCTCGCCGTCGATCCGGGCCAGTTCGTCCGCCGCCATCCGGGCGCGCAGGCCCGACAGGTCGGCCACCGCCAGCACGCAGCCGCTCTGGGGCGAGACCTTCACGATCTGCCAGGTGGTGAAGATGTTGGCGAAGACCGCGCCATTCAAATATTCCAGCTCGTTAAGGCCGAAGACGCTGCCCTCCGGGTGGCGCACCTGCACCGAGCCGGTGTTGGCGAAATCGCTGCTGCGGTGGAAGAACAGCCGGTCGCTGCCATCGCTGACGATCAGGCGGGCCGTGTCATGGGTGATGCCCCAGCCGTCGCGGGGATTGCGGAACTCGCGCAGGGCGCGGCCAGACAGGTCGCGCTGGAAGACGCGGCCCTCCTTGTAGGTGAGCTGCCAGATGCGGTCGCCGACCACCGTCAGGCCTTCGCCGAAATAGGCGTTGCCGCCATCCTGCAGCGTCGTCACCTTGCCGGTGGCCAGATCGATGCGCTGGATGCGCGAGGTGCCCACGACATTGCCGCTGCTCTCGTAGAGCGCGCCGCCATGGAATTCGAGGCCCTGGGTAAAGGCGGGGGCGGAACGCCGGACTTCCCCCGTCAGTTCGAACCGCATGGGGCGCGGCGCGGGACAGGCGGCCTGTGGCTGCGCCTGGGCGCAACCGGCGGACAGGACAGACAGCAACAGGGCGAGAAGCGGCGAACGCATGCGCCAAGCACTATCGCGCCGAAAGATTTAGATCAAATACCCCCATCCGTCGCAACTCGGGTCGGCGAAGTGCCGACACCTCGTTGCGACACCTTCCCCCTTCCGTGGCGCTTTGCGCCGAAGGGGGAAGGGATTTTGCGGATGCGGCGGGTCGCCCCGCGGCTCCGCTGCGGGGCTCGCGCCACGATTGCTCAATGGTTGGAAAGCGCTATCTCGGCCACCGTCTCGCCTTTCGGGCCGTCGCCCACCCGGACCCGCACCTGCTGGCCTTCATGCAGTTCGCGCGACTGGCAGCGGCGCAGCGTTTCCATGTGATTGAAGATGCCGGGCGTGCCGGGACCGCGCGAGATGAAGCCATAGCCCTTGCTGCGGTCGAACCATTTGACCGTGCCTTCCATGGCGGGGCCGCGCGGATCGACGAAGTTGCGCACCGGCCGCTCGGACGGCGCGGGCATCAGATGGGCGGTGCCATTGTCGAGTTGCAGCAGCCGCGTCGCCTGCAGCCCCTTGGGCCCGCGCGTGATCTCGCAGGTGACGGCGGCGCCTTCCAGCACCTGACGGAAGCCCGACTCGCGCACGCAGGTCTGGTGCAGCAGCACATCGCCGCCCGGGATGGCGATAAAGCCATAACCCTTGTGGTTGTCGAACCATTTGATGAAGCCGCTGACGGGCGGCGTGGCAGACCGGCCTGGCGCGGCCTCGGTGTCGACGGACGACATTGTGCAACTCCCCGCAACGCTGGCCGACTCTGTGGCCGGCCACCCCATTGCGGAAAAAACTGCCACTTGCCCCGCGCCCCCGCGTCCCCCTGTTTGGGGGTGACCTATAGGGTGCTTGTGGCGGACGGTTCTCACCCTGTGAACGCGGTTTCCATTTTTGGCGCAAATGACCCACACTTCCGCTGTTTGAGAGGATTTGCGACAAATCCTTGTTTGCGCTGCAAAAGCCGGGGCCGCAAAATTGAAGCCCATGACCAAGGAAGAGTCCAAGCCGCATGTTCTCCTGGTGGAGGATGCACGGGATATCCGCGAGCCGCTGGCGCGCTATCTGCGCGAGCAGGGCTATCGCGCCACCACGGCCCCGGACGCCGCCTCCGCCCGCAAGGTGATGAAGGGCGCGGCCATCGACCTGGTGGTGCTGGACATCATGATGCCGGGCGAAGACGGGCTTTCGCTGTGCCGCTCGCTGCGCGAGACCAGCAAGATCCCCGTGGTGCTGCTCACCGCCCGGGGCGAGGAAGTGGACCGCATCATCGGCCTGGAAATGGGCGCCGACGATTATATCTCCAAGCCCTTCTCGCCGCGCGAGCTGGTGGCCCGCATCGCCGCCGTGCTGCGCCGGACCCAGGCCCTGCCGCCGCGCCAGACGCCCCCCGGTTCCGAACGGGTGCGGTTCGGCGACTGGACCCTGGACACCGGCCAGCGCGAGCTGATCAGCGCTGATGGTATCGCCCTGCCGCTGTCCTCCAGCGAGTTTCGCCTGCTCACCGCCCTGCTGGAACGGCCCAAGATCGCGCTGACCCGCAACCAGCTTCTCGACCTCACCAAGGGCCGCGACGCCGATCTGTTCGACCGCTCCATCGACAATCATGTGAGCCGCCTGCGCAAGAAGATCGAGCCCGATCCGAAGAACCCCCGCTACATCAAGACGGTCTGGGGCGGGGGATACATCTTCGCCATGGACCCGGAGCACGCCTGATGCATATCCGTCTCTGGCCCCGCACGCTGGCCTTCCAGCTCATCGCCGTGACGGCCGCCGCCGTGGTGGTGTCGAACCTGGCCGTGGCGTTCTATTTCGAACGCACCAACCTGGCCCAGTTCAACAGCTTCGTCAGCGACCGCTGGGTGGACCGCACCACGGCGGTGGCGACGACCGTGCGCGAAGTGCCGGTGCAGACGCGCGACGCGGTGATGCGCACCATGAGCACCCGCGACTGGCGCTTCAGCCAGATCAACGGTCCGGTGCCCAGCCGCGCCATGACCGATGAGGAGAAGAGCTTTGCGCAGCGGGTGGCCGACGCCCTGCCCGCCGATTATCCGCAGCGCCACAACGTCACCGTGGTCGGCCATGTCGATCCCGCCACCCTGCCGCGCGAACAGCGGCCCCGCCGCATGGGCGGCAGCGACGACGCGGCGCAGTTCTTCGTGCCGATCAACGGCAACACCACCCTGAGCGCACTTTATATGCGGCCACAGGGCGGCAGGCCGACGCGGGAAATCGTGACGGCAACGGCGGTCTCGATCCTGCTGGTCTCGTTCATCGCCATCTTCATGGCGCGGCGCATCGTGCGGCCGCTATCGGAACTGGCCCATGCCGCCTCGCTTGGCGCGACCAGCGGCGGCGTGGTGCCGCGCGTGCCCGAAACCGGGCCGGAGGATGTGCGCGCTGCGGCCATCGCCTTCAACAGCATGACCGAAAAGGTTACCAAGACGCTGGAGAACCAGCGCCATCTGCTGTCGTCGGTGGGCCATGACCTGCGCACGCCCATCACCGCCATGCGCATCAACCTGGAATTCGTCACCGATAACGAGCTGCGCCGCGGCCTGATGCGCAATCTGGATGAATTGCAGTCCCTGACCGAACAGGTGCTGGGCGCGGCGCGTGGCACCGGCGGCGAACCCAAGCGCAATGTCGACCTGACGGCGCTGGTGGAGAGCCTGTGTAGCGACCTGGACGAGATGGGCGAGCCGGTGAAATGGGACCTGCCCAACCCGGCCCCCATCCTTTGCCGTCCCAACGAGATCCGCCGCGCCGTGCGCAATCTGGTGGAGAACGCCGTCGCCTATGGCGGCGAGGCCGTGGTCACCATCAATGACACGCCCGGCAGCTACGAGATCCAGGTCGAGGACCGGGGCCCCGGCATTCCGGACAAGGACCAGCAGCGTGTGTTCGAGCCCTTTGTGCGGTTGGAAAGCTCGCGCAACGTCGAAACCGGCGGCACCGGCTTGGGGTTGACCTTGGTCAAGGCGATTGCCGAAGGCCATGGCGGCGACGTCGTGCTGGAGAACCGCGAGAATGGCGGCCTGCGGGCCCGTATGCGCCTGCCGCATACCACGGTTGCGGCCTGACGCAAAAGCCTTTGCGGCCAGGCGCTTTGCGCCTATTTCTCAGGTTATGAGCGAAGTCACCAACCCTCTCTACAAGAAGGCGCTACTGCGGCTGGCCGCCGATGCGGCGGGCGCCGGCACCCTGCCCGCGCCGGACGGCGCCGCCACCGCCGCCAACCCGGCCTGCGGCGACCGCGTGACCATGACGGTGACGCTGGAAGGCGGCCGCATCGCCGCGCTGGCGCACCAGACCCATGGATGCCTGCTCACCCAGGCCTCGGCCGCCATCCTGGGCACGGCAGGTCCCGGGCTGGATGAGGCCGGACTGGCGGCGCTGGAAGCGGGGGTGCGGGCGATGCTGAAAGACGGCACGCCGCCGCCGCTGCCCGCCTATGCCGCGTTCGACGGCGTGGCCAGCCATGCGGGACGGCATGTCTGTGTGCTGCTGCCGATCCAGGCGTTGAAAGAGGCGCTGGAATTGGTCGTGATCAAGTAATCCACGCTTGTCATTCCCGGCCGAGCATTGCGACAGCAATGCGAGGGGGAAGGGAACCCAGGCTGGTTAAACTTGGCGCGGTGGAAATAGCCTGGGTCCCCTTCCCTCGGTACGCTAAACGCGTACCTCGCCGGGGATGACAAGAACGGCCACTAAAAACGTCCAAACCAGGCGGCGCGCGGCCCTAGCGACAGGCCATCGGGCGATACCGTCGCATGGCCGCAGCCCCAATCGAGCGGCTTGGCCTTCGCCAGCAGCGGATCGGCGAAGTAGATCGTTTCCGAACCCAGATTGAAGACGCATAGCAATGTCTCGCCTGCATGTTCTCGCGTGAAGGCGATCAGGGGCAGCTTCGCGTCCAGCAGCGTCTGCGTGCCCAGCCGCAGCGCTGGGTTCGCGCGCCGCGCCGCCAGCAGGGCGCGGGCATAGGCCAGCGTCGAATCCGGATCGAGTTCCTGCGCCGCCACGCTCAACGCCGCATGCGCCGGGCCCAGCGGCAGCCAGGGCGTTCCGCTCGTGAATCCAAGATTGGGTTTGCCGCCATCCCACGGCATCGGCGTGCGGCAGCCGACGCGGCCCTTGAACAGCGGGTAATAGAGATCGCCCACCGGATCGCGCAGTTCGTGCCGCTGCAAATCCACCTCCGGCAAACCCAGTTCCTCGCCCTGATACATCAGCACGGTGCCGCGCAGCGCCAGCAGCAATGCGAGATAGAGCTTCGCCGTGCCCGGTTCATCACCAAATCGGCTGACGGTACGGAGCACATCATGGTTGGAGAACGAGACGCAGGGCCAGTGATCGGGATGCGCCGCCAGCTTTTCCAGATGGGCGCGTATCGCCGCCGCATCGCCGGCATGCAGCAGCGCGAAATTGTATCCCGCATGCAGCCCCTTTTCGGGCTGTAGATAACAGCCGGAGCGTTCGAACTCTTCCGAGAATTCGCCAAACACAAAACGGTCATCGAAGGCTTCGACGCGGCGGCGCACCACACTCAGCAACGGCTTGTTCTCTTCCAAATTGGAGTCGTGCAGATGCCGCTGCAGGTTGGCGGCCGCCGACCAGGCATAGGCATCGCGCTCCGCCGCCGGGACCGGCGGATTGTCCGTCAGCGAAGCGTCATGCAGGAAAGCGTTTGCGACATCGAGGCGGAAACCATCGACGCCGCGCTTCAGCCAGGTATCCAGCACTGCCAGCGCCGCTTCGCGCGCGCCGCCATTCTGCCAGTTCAGCTTGGGCTGCTGGCGCAGGAACTTGTGGTGATAATATTGCCGCCGCGCCGGCTGGTAAGCCCAGGCCGGGCCGCCAAACACCGACAGCCAGTTGTTCGGCACCGTGCCGTCATCTTTGGGATCGGCCCAAACGTACCAATCTTTTTTTGGCCAATCCCGTTTGTCCGCATCGCCGTCGCGGCTGGCGGCGAACCAGGCATGCTCGTCGGATGTGTGCGCCAGCACTTCGTCCAGAATGATCTTCAGGCCGCAGCGGTGCGCGGCATCCAGCAGCGCCTGGAAATCCTCCAGCGTGCCGTAATCGTGCTGCACACCCGCATAGTCGGAAACGTCATAGCCCCAATCGCGATTGGGCGACGGATGCAGCGGCGACAGCCAGATCGCATCAACGTCCAGCGCGGCGATATAGTCGAGCTTCGACAGCAATCCGGGCAGGTCGCCCTGCCCGTCGCCGTTGGAATCGCAGAAGCTGCGGATATAGACCTGGTAGATGGAAGCACCCTTCCACCAGGCCATGGATCACACTTCGGAAGCGGTCGTGACCACGCGGGACACCAGACCGTACTTCACGGCGTCTTCCGCACCCATCCAGAAATTGCGCTCCGTATCGGCCACGACCTTTTCATAGGTCTGGCCGGTCTCGGCGGCGATCTCGCGGATCAGACGCTCGCGCATCTTGATGATCTCTTCCGCCTCGATGGTGATGTCCGACGCCTGACCGCGCACGCCGCCCAAAGGCTGGTGCAGCAGGAAGCGCGTGAACGGCAGGCAAAAGCGGTTTTCCTTCTTGGCGCCCAGGAAGATGTGCGCGCCCGCGGATGCGACCCAGCCGGTGCCGATCACCTTCACGCGGTTGCCGACGAAGCGGATCATGTCGTGGATGGTGTCACCCGACTCCACATGGCCGCCCGGCGAATTGACGATGACGCGGATATCGCCTTCGCTTTCGGCATAGGCCAGCAACTGGGCAGTGACCCGCTCGGCCATCTTCATGTCCACCTCGCCGAAGATCAGCACGGTGCGCGACTTGTAGAGCGCCTTGGCGATTTCGGAGGATTGCGGCTCCGGGGCCTTCTTGTCTTCTTTTTCGTCGGCTTCTTCGTCGGCGCGAAACACGGCAACTCCGGGAAAATGGTGGATTCGGGGAACAGTCTAGCGATACTTAGGTACCGGGCAACCCGCCTACAACCCCTTAACGGCCAACGATAAAATGGGGCCAATTTCGCCATGGATGACCAAGTCGGCATAAGGGTCTTGCGGCGTGCGTTCGCGGTTCAGGATCGCCAGCTTCGCCCCGGCCTGCTTGGCCTTCAGGGGGAAAGAAGCCGCCGGATAGACCGCCAGCGATGATCCCGCCACCAGGCAAAGGTCGCAATCCAGCACCGCCGCCTCCGCCCGCATCATCTCGCGCTCCGGCATGGCCTGGCCAAAGGAAATGGTGGCGGTCTTCACGATGCCGCCACAGGCCGGGCAATCGGGCGCATCGCCATGGGCCTCGAAATGGGCGCGGATGGCGGCGATCTCCATCCGCTGCTCGCAGTCCAGGCATTTGGCATAGGTGGTGTTGCCATGGATTTCGATGACGCGATCCTCCGGCATACCACCGGCCTGGTGCAGGGCGTCGATATTCTGGGTGATAACGTGGGCAACGATGCTGCGCGCCGCCAGTTCGGCCACGGCGCGGTGGCCGTCATTCGGCCGCACGCTGTTCCAGGTTTCCTCCATCTCGAAGCGCCGCCGCCAGCTTTCCCGGCGCGCTTCCGGATCGGCGACATAGTC
>CANFDA010000057.1 GCA_947445215.1 Alphaproteobacteria bacterium
ACCGCCACCGACCTGGTGCTGACCGTCACCCAGATGCTGCGCAAGAAGGGCGTGGTGGGCAAGTTCGTGGAATATTACGGCGAAGGCCTGGACCAGCTCACGCTGGAAGACCGCGCCACGCTGGCCAACATGGCGCCAGAATATGGCGCCACCTGCGGCTTCTTCCCCATCGATGCCGAGACGCTGCGCTATCTCAAGAACACCGCCCGCGCCAATCCGCGCATCGCCCTGGTGGAGAAATACGCCAAGGCGCAAGGCATCTTCCGCACCAAGAAGTCGCCCGATCCGGTCTTCACCGACACGCTGACGCTGGACATGACCACGGTCGAGCCGTCGATGGCCGGTCCGATGCGGCCACAGGACCGCGTGCCCCTGGGTAATGTCGCGGGCAATTTCGCCGAGAACCTGATCGGCAACTTCAAGAAGGAAGCCGAAGCCAACAAGCGCGCCAAGCTGGACGGAAGCGAGCATTCCATCGGCCATGGCGACGTCGTCATCGCCGCCATCACCAGCTGTACCAACACCTCCAACCCGAATGTCATGATCGGCGCGGGTCTGGTGGCCCAGAAGGCCGTGGCGCGCGGCTTGAAAGTGCGCCCCTGGGTGAAGACCTCGCTGGCCCCCGGTTCGCAGGTGGTCACCGAGTATCTGAAGAAGGCGGGCCTCGACGTGCCGCTGAACAAGCTGGGCTTCAACCTGGCCGGTTATGGCTGCACCACCTGCATCGGCAATTCCGGCCCGCTGCCCGATCCGGTGGCCAAGGCGATCACCGAGGCCGACCTGGTCGCTTCCGCCGTGATCTCCGGCAACCGTAACTTCGAAGGCCGCGTCCATCCGCAGGTGCGCGCCAATTATCTCGCTTCTCCCATGCTGGTGGTGGCCTATGCCTTGGCCGGATCGGTCAACATGGACCTGACCAAGGAGCCGGTGGGCTATGACCGCGACAATGAGCCGGTCTATCTGGCGGACATCTGGCCGACCCAGAAGGAAGTCCGTACCGCCATCGCCAAGTCGGTGAAGCCGGCCAGCTTCAAGGCCAAGTATGGCAAGGTCTTCAAGGGCGATGCCAACTGGCGCCAGGTCAAGCTGGTCAAGGGCAAGACCTACCAGTGGGACAAGGCGTCCACCTATGTGAAGAACCCGCCCTATTTCGACGGCATGACTCTCAAGCCCGCCCCGGTGCAGGAACTGAGCGGTGCCCGCGTGCTGGCGGTGTTCGGCGACAGCATCACCACCGACCACATCTCGCCCGCCGGCAACATCAACGCGAGCGCCCCGGCCGGCGTCTATCTGGCGGAACGCAAGGTCGATGCGAAGGACTTCAATTCCTATGGCGCGCGCCGCGGCAATGACGAAGTGATGGAGCGCGGCACCTTCGCCAATATCCGCATCAAGAACGAGATGATGGGCGGCAAGGAAGGCGGCAACACGCTCTACTATGCCTCGCCAGAGGCCGAGGGCCAGGCGATGAGCATCTTCGACGCCGCGCAGGCCTACAAGAAGGACGGCCATGCCACCATCGTGATCGGCGGCAAGGAATATGGCACCGGCTCGTCGCGCGACTGGGCCGCCAAGGGTCCCAAGCTGCAAGGCGTGCGCGCCGTCATCACCGAGAGCTTCGAGCGCATTCACCGCTCCAACTTGATCGGCATGGGCATCGCGCCCTTCTGTTTCGAGCCGGGCAAGGCGCGCAAGGATTACGGCTTCACTGGGCGCGAGATCATCTCGATCCCTGGCCTGTCGGGTGCGCTGAAGCCGCGCCAGCTGATGGAAGCGGTGGTGCATTGCCCCGATGGCAGCACCGATAAGATCCCGCTGCACCTGATGATCCTGACCGCCGACGAAGTCGGTTATTATCAGAACGGGGGCATTCTTCCCTACGTGCTGCGAAACCTGCTGGTGGCGTAATAAAAAGAGCGGCTCCGACCGCCCTTTTCATTTGGAGTGGCCGTGCGCATGTTGGCAGGATGCCAGATTCGACGCTGATCGCCGCTTTCCTGCTGCTGGGCGCAGCGCTGTTCGCCAGCCGCCCCGGCACCGGAAACTATCTGCGCTTCGCCGCCATTCTCTGCGCCGCGCTGGCGGCGGCGCTGGTTTCGGGCGTCACCGGCCTGGCGCCTGCCGCGGCGTTTGTCGCGCTGCCGCTGACGGGCACCGCGCTGGGCCTTTCCGCATTGGCGCGCACGCGCCGCCGCGCCGCGCCGCTGGTGGCCAGCATGGCGCTTGCCGCCGCCTTCACCGCCGGTCTGTTCGCCTTCTTCACCGCCACCGCGACGGCGGCGTTGCTGCCGCTGGCGCTGGGCGGCGTGGCGATGATAGCGTCGGGCCGCATCTTCGCCATGCTTTCGGGGCTGTTGCTGCTGGCGTCCGCGTGTGCGGGCTGGAGCGCTGGTCTTTCCGCGCCGCTGCTGACTTTGCTGGCGGCATCGCTCTTTGGAGCAGGTCTTTACAGGCGGGTGTCGAGCAGGCGCGCGCTGGCGCCGGCTTCGCCATAGGCGCCGCGCACGAAGCGATTGTGCTCGCTCGCCATCACCTGAACCAGCAGCTGCGTCACAAAAGCCGGAACCAGACTCGGGCCGCCCCAGAACGGGTCATGCGCTTTCGTTTCAGCCTGACACACAAGTTACACCTGCAGATGCGGTCGCTGTTTCGGCGGATCGCGCGGCACGTGCTGGCGTTCACCATTCGAACGGACGGATGGTCGCCGCGCGGCGGTCTACGCTGTCGCTACCGCCTGCTGCGCGGCTCGAGTCTAACGACGCGGATGGATCAGGAAGGCTTCTTCCACGTACTCACTTGAGTGGCGCCATTGGTGTGCACAAGAACACCATACTTGGCCGTCGCGGATTCGAAATCCACCAGCCAGCCCTTGCCCATGCGCTGGGCCTGTAAGATGCGGGTCGGGCCGCAGGGCGTGGTTTCGCTGCAATAGCGGCGCAGCGAAGTTGCGGCAGTGCCCTGCGCCTCTCGCTGGGTCATCGGCGCAGCGCAGGCGGAAAGCATCAGGCAGGATAGTAGAACGACTCCCGAAGAGAGCCGCTTCACTTCTTGGCGAGCTCGGCAAGCTGCTTGCGCATGGCTTCCATTTCCTGCTTCAGCGTATCGATTTCGTTGGAATCCGTCTTTTTCACAGGTTCGGACTTGGGCTGCGCCGTGCCGGTGGCGGGGGCGTCGCCGACGGCAAACTGCGTGAACACCCCCATGGCGTTTTCGAACATCGCCAGATTCTGGCGGGTGAGGTTCTGGATCGCCTGGTTTCTGTCGCCCAGCGCCTCGGCGATGCGGTCGCGCATGGAACCCTGGTTCTTGGTGAAGCCTTCCATGCTCATGTCGAGATAACCCGGCACGAAGGATTGCAGGCTGTCGCCATAGAAGCGGATGAGCTGGCGCATGAACTTGATCGGCAGCAGTGACTGGCCTTTGGCTTCTTCTTCGAAAATGATCTGGGTCAGGACCGAGCGGGTGATGTCGTCACCAGTGCGGGCATCCTGCACTTCGAACTCGGTGCCGGCCTTGACCATAGCGGCCAGGTGATCGAGCGTCACATAGGACGAGGTCTGGGTGTTGTAGAGACGCCGGTTCGCGTACTTCTTGATGAGAACCGGACCTTCAGACTTGGATTTATCTTCCGACACGACTTCCCCGAACGTAAAGTAACCCCACGCCCTTTCCGGGCTTTCAGTCCAACAAACATCTTTTCGCCCCGTGCGTAAAGCGCAATTTTAGCAGGTGCAGCATGGTTATGTTGCGCAGCATTTTTCCAAGCGACTGAAATCCCTGTCAGATTCATTCGTCTCACATTCGCGGGATTTTGCGCTACATCTACCGCAGATGCTGGAGGCCAGCCCATGTCCGACGTCGTTATTGTTGCCGCTGCCCGCACGCCCGTGGGTTCCTTCATGGGCTCTTTCGCCAGCGTTCCCGCCCACAAGTTGGGTGAGGCCGCCATCCGCGCCGCCCTGGAACGGGCCGGGATTTCCGGCGACGAGGTCAGCGAAGTGATCCTGGGCCAGGTGTTGATTGCGGCACAAGGCCAGAACCCCGCCCGCCAGGCGGCCATCGCCGCGGGCATCGCCATCGGCGCTCCCGCCTGGGGCATCAACCAGGTTTGCGGCTCGGGCCTGCGCGCCGTGGCGCTGGGCGCCCAGGCCATCGCCCAGGGTGACAGCGCCATCGTGGTGGCGGGCGGACAGGAGAGCATGAGCCTATCCACTCATGCCGCCTATCTGCGCGCCGGGCAGAAGATGGGCGATGTGCAGTTCATCGACACCATGATACGCGACGGGTTGTGGGACGCCTTCAACGGCTATCACATGGGCACCACGGCGGAGAATGTCGCCAAGCAGTGGGAGATCACCCGCGAACAGCAGGATGCGTTCGCCGTCGCCTCGCAGAACAAGGCCGAGGCCGCCAAGAAGGCGGGCCGCTTCAAGGACGAGATCGCGCCTGTCACCGTGAAGGGCCGCAAGGGCGACATGATAGTGGACACCGACGAATATATCCGCGACGGCGCTACGCTGGAGGCCATGGCCGGCCTGCGCCCCGCCTTCGACAAGGCGGGCTCTGTGACGGCGGGCAATGCGTCCGGACTCAATGATGGCGCCGCCGCGCTGGTGCTGATGAGCGCCGCCGACGCCACGAAGCGCGGCCTGACGCCGCTGGCGCGTATCGCCTCGTGGGCGCAGGCCGGTGTGGACCCCAAGGTGATGGGCTCTGGCCCGATCCCGGCGTCGCGCAAGGCGCTGGAGAAGGCGGGCTGGAAGGCCGCTGATCTCGATCTGATCGAAGCCAACGAGGCGTTTGCCGCCCAGGCCTGCGCCGTGAACAAGGACATGGGCTGGGACACGGCCCGCGTGAACGTCAATGGCGGCGCCATCTCCATCGGCCATCCCATCGGCGCGTCGGGCGCGCGCGTGCTCACCACGCTGCTGTTCGAAATGGGCAAGCGCGACGCCAAGAAGGGTCTGGCCACCCTCTGCATCGGCGGCGGGATGGGCATCGCGCTCTGTGTGGAGCGTTGAAGAATCCCTGGATGAACATGATGCTGCTGGCGGCGGAATCGCAGCAGGTAATCGCGCTGCGCATGATGAAGCTTGCCGCGGGCGGCGCCTCTGCAAACGATGAAGTTCAGCTGATGACCTCGGAAAAGGTCACCGCCATGACCGAAGCGGGCGCCAAGCTGATGGCGGGCGGCAGCGCCGACAGTGTCGTGAGCGATTATCGCCGCAAGGTGCGCGCCAATATCAAGCGCCTCACCAAGTGATTGACCAAATAAGCATCACGTCGCAACGCAGCATCGTTTCTCGTTGAACCGTCCGCCATTTGCCGCCTAAATCCTCCCGATAAACACGGGAGTTTTCATGGCACGGGTAGCGGTGGTCACGGGCGGCACGCGCGGTATCGGCGAAGCGATTTCAGTAGCGCTGAAGGCAGCCGGTTACACGGTAGCGGCGAACTATGCCGGCAATGACGAGCGCGCCAAGGACTTCACCGCCCGCATCGGCATCAAGGCCTTCAAGTGGGATGTCGCCGATTACGACGCCTGCATCGCGGGCTTGAAGCAGGTCGAGAGCGAGCTGGGCGCCGTCGATGTGATCGTCAACAATGCCGGCATCACCCGCGACGGCACCATGAAGAAGATGAGCCGCACCGCCTGGGACGAGGTGATGGATACCAACCTCGGCGGTTGCTACAACATGTGCAAGGCGGCCTGGGATGGCATGAACGAGCGCAAGTTCGGCCGCGTCGTTAACATCGGCTCGATCAACGGTCAGGCCGGCCAGTATGGCCAGGTCAATTACGCCGCCGCCAAGTCGGGCATCCATGGCTTTACCAAGGCGCTGGCGCAGGAAGGCGCCCGTGCTGGCATCACCGTCAACGCCATTGCGCCGGGTTACATCGACACCGACATGGTCGCGGCCGTGCCCGCCGATGTGCTGGCCAAGATCGTGGCGCGCATTCCGGTGGGCCGCCTGGGCCAGGCTTCCGAGATCGCCCGGGCGGTGTGCTTCCTGGTGGCGGACGAGGGCGGTTTCATCACCGGCTCCACTTTGTCCATCAATGGCGGGCAACATATGTATTAGCGGCAGTTTCGCCGCACTTTCACCGGGCGGGCCAAGCGGTTAGTTTGTCCGCCCATGATCGCTTCCCTTACCGCCGAGAAGCTGGCCTGCACGCGCGGCAGCCGCCGCCTGTTCGAGGGCCTGTCCTTCCGCGTCACCGCCGGGCAGGCGCTGGCGCTGGAAGGGGCCAACGGCGCGGGCAAGACCTCGCTGCTGCGGCTGGTCGCCGGTTTCCTGCCGCAAGTCTCTGGCCGCGTGTTCCTCACCGAGAATGGCAACGAGATCGCCGAGCCTGAGGGGCGTGGCCGCTTCATCGGCTGGCTGGGCCATCACGATGCGCTGAAGGCCAGCTTCACCGTTGCCGAGCAACTCGCTTTCTTTGGCAAGCTACATGGCCGCACCGGCGACCTGCCTGCGCTTCTCGAACAGGTCGGCCTGACGCGGCAAGCGGCACTGCCGTGCCGCTATCTTTCCGCCGGGCAGCGCCGCCGCCTGGCGCTGGCGCGGCTGCTGCTGACGGCGCGTCCACTCTGGCTGCTGGACGAACCCTTTGCGGCGCTCGACATTACAGGCAAGGCGCTGGTGGCGCATCTGATCGCGCTGCATTGCGGGCAGGGCGGCATGGTGATCGCCGCCACGCATGAGCCGCTCGGTCTTAATAATGAGACGCTTCGCGTCGGCAACGAAAGCCTGAATCTGTGAGCCCCTTCTCCGCTCTTCTCGCGCGTGACCTGCGCCTGACAGTGCGCGAAGGCGGTGGCGTCGGTCTTGCGCTGGGCTTTTTCGCGCTGGTGGCGACGCTGGTGCCGCTCGGCGTCGGCCCCGACATGGTGGTGCTGGCCAAGGTTGGCGCGGGCATTCTTTGGGTCGGCGCGGCGCTGGCGGCGCTGCTCTCGCTCGACCGCCTGTTCCAGGCCGACTATGAAGACGGCTCGCTAGACCTCATCGCGCTGTCGCCGCTGTCGCTGGAAGGCGCCGCTGCCGCCAAGATGCTGGCGCACTGGCTGGCCACCGGCCTGCCGCTCACGCTGTTGTCGCCGCTACTCTCGGTATTCTTCGACCTGCCCGCGCCTGCCACCGCGATGCTGGCCGCGTCGCTGCTGCTGGGAACCCCGGCGGTCAGCGCCGCGGGCGCCATCGGCGCCAGCCTGACGCTTTCGTTGCGGCGCGGCGGCCTGATCCTGCCCCTGATCGTGCTGCCCCTGCTCACCCCGGCGGTCATCTTCGGCACCGGCATGGTGGTGGAAGTGCAGACCGGCCTGGCCACCGGAGCCCTGGGCTTCCTGGCGGCTTTCTCCCTCGTCACGGTTTTGCTAAGTCCTTTTGTCGCCGCCATGGCGGTGCGTCTCAATCTCGCCGGATAGGAAAGCTAGAACCGTTCCCATGTTCGACTGGCTCTTCCGGTACGCAAATCCTGCCCGCTTCATGGGCCTGTCCGGGGCGCTGCTGCCCTGGCTGGTAGCCGCCACCGTGCTGACCATCGGCACCGGGCTTTATCTCGGCTTCTCCACCCCGCCCGATTATCAGCAGGGCCACACCGTGCTGATCATGTTCGTGCATGTCCCGGCCGCCAGCATGGCGACCATCGTCTATTTCAGCCTGGCGATGGCCTCGCTGTTCTCGCTGATCAACCGCCACATCCTGGCAGATGTCGCCGCCCGCACCGCCGCGCCCATCGGCGCGGTGTTCACCTTGCTGGCGCTAGCCACCGGTTCGCTCTGGGGCAAACCGATGTGGGGCACCTGGTGGGAATGGGACGGGCGCATGACCAGCACGCTGGTGCAGTTCTTCCTCTATCTCGGCTATTCGGCGCTGTGGAATGCGATCGAGGACGAGACCCGCGCGGCGCGCATCTGCGCCATTCTCGCCCTGGTGGGGGCGGTGAACATTCCCATCATCAAATTCTCAGTCGATTGGTGGGCGACTCTGCACCAGGGCGAAAGCATCGTTTCGGGCCAGGTCGCGCCCGTCTTCCTGGCGCCGCTGCTGACCATGATGGGCGGCTATTTCCTCCTCTTTTTGATGCTGTGGCTGGTGCGCATCCGGACCATGATCCTGGAACGCCGCGCCCGAAGCCTCATGGTGGGAGTTGAGACATGAACTTTGATGTCGCCCCGTATGGCGCCTTCATCTGGCCCGCCTATGCCGTCAGCGCCGTCGCGCTGGGCGGACTCATCATCTGGACGCTCGCCAAATGGCGCGCCGCCAAGGCGAAGCTGGCGATGCTGGAAAAGAAATGAGCCGGCGTCTGCTTTACATCCTGCCGGCCTTGATCTTCGCCGGGTTGGCGCTGGTGCTGTTCCGCGCCCTGTTCCTGTCGCCCAACATCGTGCCGCCCGCGCTGATCAACCAGCCCGCGCCGCAGGTTTCGCTGCCCGCGCTCGACCTGGCGACGGAAGGTTTCGGGCCGAAGGAACTGGCGGCGGGCCGCGTCACGCTGGTCAATGTCTTCGGCTCCTGGTGCGCCGAGTGCCACATCGAAGCCCCGGTGCTGATGCAGCTGGCGGCTATGACCGAAAAGGAAGGCTTTGAGATCTACGGCTTCGTGCAGCGCGACACGCCCGACAAGATCCGCTCCTTCCTCGCCCAGACCGGTAATCCCTTCAGCCGCATCGGCAATGATCTGGACGGCAAGGCGGGGATCGAATGGGGCGTCTATGGCGCGCCCGAGACCTTCGTGGTCGATGGCAAGGGCGTGATCCGCTACAAATATACCGGAGCCCTGACGCCTGCGGTGGTGGAGAAAGAGTTGCTCCCCGCCATCCGCGCTGCCAAGGGCGGTTAACTTTTCGCTAACCCTGTTTTGTCAGGGTGCGGAAATGCAGATCACCGCCGCCAATCTGATTGGCGCACAGCAGGCCGCCAAGCAGGCTACTAAATCCGTAGGCGCGGCCTTCGCGGCGACGATGACGGAATTCGAGGCCGGTGCCCCCGTGAAAACGGCGCAGGCTGCTTCCGCCCCGGTCACGGCGCAGGCAGCGCCACAGGCGCAAGCCAGCATCCGGCTGGGGCAGTACATCAATATCGTCGTCTAGGAATCAGTCTTAGCTGATCCGCCGCTTGCGGCCGGCCTTGGCGGGCTTTTCCTGCCCATCCTTGGCCAGCGCTTCGGCGGCCTCCGCGATTTCGCGCAGCGCTTTCAGAAATTTCTGGCGGTCGGGAATCGGCAGCGCCTCAAGCAGGGCGCGTTCGGCCCGGTCCGCGGCGTTGCGGCCGCTGCGCAGCGCCTTGCGGCCCGAAGGACTGATCGCCACCGCGTTGGCGCGGGCGTCTTCCTCGGTGCGCTCGCGGGTCAGCAGGCCCTTGTCGAGCATGCGGCGCACCATCTCGGCCAGGGTGGAACGATCGATGCCCGTGATCTCCACCAGCGCGGTCTGGCTGACGCCTTCATTCTGTTCCAGCGCCGCGAGCAGCATGAATTGCTGCTTGGTCAGCTCGCGCGCACACGCTTCGCGGGCATAGAGGTCGCCGTAAAATTGCTGGCAACGACGGATTAGTTGCGATGGAGCTTCCGAAAAGCCGAAACCATTCCCCGCCTTCCGCTCCCCCTTGATCATGCCAACCCTTGCTTCTCGCGCGTGTCGTGTCTTGTTTGTGGGGTCTCTACGTACGCCCATATTTGACACGCGCCAGCCCGCTACCGTGTGGCGTATGTTAAACTTGGTTTGAGCAGGCTTGTCCATGCGAAAAATCGCATCGGCTGCTGGTTCGTATGCGGATCATTGCGTGTGCGGCATTTTTTTCGCGGCCGTCATGTGTGCCTGTCTCGCAACGGAACACTATGATTGGTAGGCTGGCGGCGCGGCCCCACATCGGATGCGCCAAACCAATGCCGCGATGGGTTTTCTTTCTCAGTGAGGCGTCTTCTCATCCTGCGCATGCCGCAAAAGCAGCGGCGTTTGCGCAACAGCGAAGAGCAAAATCAGCGGCAGAATGCCCCATACCTTGAAGTCCACCCACGTTTCTGTGGAAATGAGACGCCACACGCCCTCGTTCAGCGCCGCCAGCGCAAGACAGAAAATTCCCCAGCGCAGTGTGAGCTTGCGCCAGCCCGGTTCGTCCAGGTCGAAGGCGTGGCCGAAGACGTACTTGATGAAAAGCCGCCCCGTCGCCAGTCCACCCAGCAGGATGATGCCAAAAAAGGCATAGAGGATGGTGACCTTGACCTTCAGGAACACTTCGCTCTGCAGGTAAAGCGTCAGTCCGCCGAAGATCAGCACCAGGACCGCTGTGAAAAGCGGCATGGGCGAGATTTTCCGCTCAAGGGCATAGCCGATCACCAGCGCCGCGAGGATCGCCACCATGAAGGCGGCGGTGGCGACAAAGAAGCCGCCCAGCTTGAAGGCCGCGAAGAAGGTCAGCAGCGGCCCCAGGTCTAGGATCAGGCGGCGAACTTGGCTATTCATCATTGCACTCCCGCCAGCGCGCGGGCAAAGGCGCCCGCGTCGAAGGCCTGTAGGTCATCTTCACTCTCGCCAATGCCCAGATAGTGCACCGGCAGGCCAAAGCGGGCCGCCAGCGCCACCAGGATGCCGCCCTTGGCCGTGCCATCCAGCTTGGTCATGATCAGCCCGGTCAGGGGCACCGAGGCGGTAAAGGCCTCCACCTGGCTGATGGCGTTCTGGCCAGTGGTGGCATCCAGCACCAGCAGTGCGGCATGGGGCGATGAAGGGTCCAGCTTCTTGATGACGCGGGCGATCTTTTCCAGCTCGGCCATCAGGCCCGCCTTGTTCTGCAGCCGCCCCGCCGTGTCGATGATGAGAACATCGCTGCCATTGGCGCGCGCCGTCTCCAGCGCTTCGAAGGCCAGACCGGCGGCATCGCCGCCCTGCCTTCTGGCGACAAATTCTGCGCCTGCGCGCTTGGCCCATACCCCCAGTTGCTCGATGGCGGCGGCGCGGAAGGTATCGCCTGCCGCAAGCGTCACTTTCGCGCCGCTTTTCGTCAGCAAGCGGGCGATCTTGCCGATGGTGGTGGTCTTGCCCGCGCCGTTAACACCGGCAACCAGCACCACGAAGGGCTTGGGGCCCGCATCGGTCACCAGAGGCCTGGCCACGGGGGCCAGCAGCTTCTCGATCTCCTGCGCCAGCAGTGTGCGCAGTTCGCCATCACCGATATCGGTATCGTAACGGCCCTTGCCGATGGCGGCGGCGATAGCCTTGGCCTGCGCACCGCCCAGGTCAGCGCGGATCAGCGCCTCTTCCAGTTCCGCCAGCGTGGCGGCGTCGAGCTTGCGACGGGTGAAGAGCCCCACCAGGCTGTCGGACAGGCTGCCCTTCTTGGTCAGCTCGGCCTTCAGCCGCTCCATGAAGCTGGGCGGCGGTGGTTCCTGTCCGAAGGTTTTCATCAACCGAACAGTCTCAGA
>CANFDA010000058.1 GCA_947445215.1 Alphaproteobacteria bacterium
AATTCGGCGCCCAGGCGATGACGCCAGATTTCCAGGCGGATGCAGCGGCGGCGCGGCTGCGCACCCTCCTGGTGAATGGTGACCTGAATACAGCCGCGACGCGCGACGCTGGCGAAGGCCGCCTGAAAGAAGCGGCGCAGTGGCTGGTGCCGGAAAGCGTGGCGCTGATGGCAAAGCTGGTGGCTAAAGTGGCAACGCCCTGATCAGCCCGCGCAGCGAATTGCCGAGATAGACTTCGGCATTCTTTAAATCCGATGGCGTCAGCGTCGCCTCCTGCGCCTTGCCCGCTTCCAGAAATTCGGCCCGCAACCGTCCATCCAGCACGCCCGCCGACAAGGGCGGCGTCAGCAGCATACCGTCGCGAGCCACGAAGATGTTGCTGCGGGCGCCTTCCGCCAGTTCGCCGCGCTCGTTGAGGAACAGCATCTCGTCGGCCATTCCCGTTTCTTCGTAAAGCCCGCGCCAACTGGTCTTGTGCCGTTGCAGCAGATCGGTGCTGAGAACACGGCCCTTGGCGATGGCATAGGTCCAGTGCAACGGATTGGGCTCCAGCGGCGCGGCAACAGCCTCGTGGCGGCCTGCCTCGTCCAGCGTCAGCCGCACGCGCTGCACGCCCTGGCGTCCGGCCACCGCGCTGTCCAGCGCCGCCTTTGCCTGCACGGCATCGAAAGCCAGCCCGAAGACGCGCGCCGATTGTTCCAGACGCGCCAGGTGCGAACCATGCCGCACAAAGCTCCCATCCCACTTCAATGTTTCGATCAGATGGAGCGGCGGGCGGGCATCCTCAAAGAAGCGGGCCTTTAGGCGGCATTCGGCATATTCCGCCGCGCCGTTCGAATCCTGCACTACGCCGCCGCCCAGGCCCAGCACGCCAACGCCGCCCGATATGGTCAGTGTACGGATCGCCACGTTGAAGCGGGCGCTGCCATCGGGCGCGAAATAACCCAGCGCGCCGCAATAGACGCCGCGCGGCGCATCTTCCAGCCCGCGTAGCACTTCCATGGCGCGTATCTTGGGCGCGCCCGTCACCGAGCCACAGGGAAACAACGCCCGCACCACATCCGCCGCTGTGGCGTCAAGGCGCTTCTGCGCCGCCACGGTGGAAACCATGGTGTGCAGCGTGGGATATGTCTCAACCGCGAATAGCGCCTTCACGTCCACGCTGCCGGTCTGTGCGACGCGGCCCAGATCGTTGCGGATCAGGTCCACGATCATTAGGTTCTCTGCGCGGCTCTTGGCGTCGGCCGCCAGCGCGGCGCTTTCCTGGCGATCATCGCCCAGCCGGGGCGCGGTGCCCTTCATCGGGCGCGAGGAAATCAGACCGTCAGCGGAGAGTTCGAAGAACAGCTCTGGCGAAAGACTGACGATTTTCTGCTGCTCGTCATCGGCGAAGCTGCACCACGGCGCGCCGCTGGTCAGGCGCAACCGCTCATAGAGCGCCAGCACATCGCCCGCGAAGGCAAAGCGGGCGCGATAACTGAGATTGGCCTGGTAGATGTCGCCCGCCGCGATCAGCGCCTTCACCTGGTCAAAACGCGCGCCATAGGCGGCTTCATCCCAGTCATGGCACAACGGCCCGGCATAGGCGCGGCCCAGCGGCGCGGGCGCTTCGCCCGGCATATCGAATACACCCAGCCTCAGCAGCGGCACACCGTCGGGCAGCAGCGGCAGCAGGCGCGGCTCCAGCGCATAGCCCAGCTCATAGCCCAGCCAGCCCGCGACATGCCGGCCTTCGGCCAGCGCCGCGGTGACGGCCGCCAGCGCGCCGGGCACCTCGGCGGCGGTGTCGGCGGCGATGACCGCCACGGGCGCCTGGAAGGCCCACCGTCCGCCCGGAAAATCGAGGATAACCTGCATGGGGAGGTTTTGCCCGCTGCGCGGGACGGCATCAACCCGATTCCGTCACAATCCGTGATTGTCTTGAAACGACGAAGGCCTACCCCATCTTTGTTCTACCAGCGCCACTTCTGGGCCGTGCCCCGAACAGGGCGATGACCGCTCGAAAGGAGGGCCTGCGATGAACACACGGGCTTTCCCGAATTCGTCCTTCCTGCTGGGTTTCGAGCATCTCGAGCGGTTGCTGGAACGCAGGCAGCGGGCCTCTGCGGATGGATATCCGCCCTACAACATTGAGGAATTGCCGGGCGGCCTAAGTCTGACGCTGGCCGTGGCGGGCTTCGCCCACAGCGAACTTGCCGTGACGGTAGAGGACAACCAGCTGGTGGTGCGCGGGCGCCAGACGGAGGCCGATGGCAAAACGTTCCTGCATCGCGGCATCACGGCCCGACAATTTTTAAGAAGCTTTGTCCTGGCCGACGGCATCGAAGTTTCCGCTGCCGCGTTGGAACAAGGGTTGCTGAAGATAGATTTGGTCCGGCTCAAGGCGGAAATCGCGGTGCGGACGATAGAGATCAAGACTGGAGGCATAGCATGATAACGGAACGGGAACTGGGCGCGGAACTGGAAAAGGCCCGCATCGCCTATATCAAGCCCACCGACAGCGAAGAGGCCCGCCGCCTGGGTCTGCTGCCTGGCGACATCGACCTGCCCGACGGCATGAAGCTGTACGTCCTCCACGCCTTTGACGGGAGCGTGCTGGGCTATACCGACGCCTATGACACAGCCTATGGCGCTGCGGTACAGAACGAATTGACGCCCGTGAGCGTCCACTAGTTTTCAGCTTACTTGAGTATGGAAAGCCGGGGGACGAAAGTCTTCCGGCTTTTTCATTTCCGGCTAGACTGGAGTTAGGGAGAACCACAAGACATGCGCAGATACGCCCTTGCCGCCGCCGGATTGTTGCTGACCTTCAGCGCCGCCCTGGCGCAAACGCCGGAGGCGCCAGCCCCCACAGCGCCCGCACCGGGCAATCCGCCGATGACCGGGCCGCAGCTGCTGATACAGACAAGCGTGGGCGACATCACTCTGCAGCTTGACGATGAGCGAGCGCCCAAAAGCGTCGCCCATATCCTGAAGCAGACACGCGCCGGGTTCTACAACGGCACCAGCATCTACCGAGTCGACAAGAATTTCGTGCTGCAGATGGGCAGCTGGGGCGCGGACGGCAAAGGCCGTGGCTGGAATCCCGAGCCGGTGCCGCTGGAAGCGAATAACGGCCTGAAGAATTTCAAATTCTCGGTGGCCCTGCCGCGCGGCGAAAATCCCAATGGCGCGGGCCCCGACTTCTTCATCAACATGCGGGACAATCTCGCCCTCGACCAGAAGCCGGGCGATACCACCAACGCCACGGGCTTCGCCGTGTTTGGCCAGGTGACGGAAGCCAGCCTGCCGGTGGTGCAGACGATCAACGATGCGCCGGTGGGCGGCGGCTATGGCCCCTTCGCGGCCCTGGCGCCGCAGACACCCATCGTGATCCGCCGCATCTCGGTGGTTGGCGATCCGCCCCCCCCGCCGCCGCCCAGCAACCCTTCCATGACCGGGCCGCAACTGGTGATCGCGACATCGCTGGGCGACATCGTGGTGCAGATGGACAGCGTGCGCGCGCCTGTCAGCGTGGCGCACATCATGGGCATGGCGCGCAGCGGTCATTATGAAGGCAGCGCCATCTACCGCGTCGAAAAGGATTTCGTCATTCAGATGGGAAGCTGGAGCGCGGACGGCAAAGGCAAGGGCTGGGTGCCGCGGCCGATCAAGCTGGAAGCCGGAAACGGCTTGAAGAATTTGAAATTCGCCGTCGCACTGCCGCGCGGCGACCGGCCGACCAGCGCCGGACCCGACTTCTACATCAACATGCGGGACAATACTGGGCTGGACCAAAAGGGCGGCGATGCAAGCACCGGCTTTGCCGTCTTCGGCGAAGTGATGGACGCCAGCCGCGCTGTGGTGCAGGCGATCAACGGCACGGCCGTAAATGGCGGCTATGGCCCGTTCGGCCCCTCGGCCCCGGCCAAGCCCATCCTGATCCGCCGCATCACAGTGGTGGGCGCGGGGGCGCCCCGTCCGGCGGCGGCAACGGCAAAGCCCGTAGCACAATCAAAGCCAGCACCAGCACAACGGACAAATTAGAGATTAGGCCGCCTACGAGGCGTCGTTCTGCGCGGTGAGTATGGCGTATAGCGCTTCCGGCGAACCGGCGGCGCGCAGCTTCTCGCAGGTGGCCGTGCTGCGCAGCAGGCGCGAGACGCGGGCCAGCGCCTTCAGATGATCGGCACCGGCATTTTCCGGCGCCAGCAGCATGAAGATGAGATCGACGGGCTGGCTGTCCACCGCTTCATAGTCGATGGCGGTTTCCAGGCGCGCAAAAACGCCGGAGATAGTATTGGCTTCGGTCAAGCGGCCATGCGGGATTGCGATGCCGGCGCCGACGCCGGTGGTGCCCAGCTTTTCGCGCTCCATCAGCGTTTCGAAAATGCGGCGTTCCGGCAGGCGGGCGATGGCATGCGCGCGCACCGCCAATTCCTGCAACAGCTGCTTCTTACTCTGGACTTTCAGCGCGGGAAGAATCGCGTCCGAGGCAAGCAGGTCGGAGATGTTCATCATGCGCCCTAAAGAGACTGCCGATATGCGGACCCACAAGTGGGGAATCACCCTGTGCGAGAAATGCGGCCTGTCAAAGTAAGGTTCCGCACCCGCCCCGAAAAGCGGCGGTTGAATAGGCCGGAGGTATACTAAAGTCAATCTTGCGCACCGCACGCTGATAATAAAGCGGAATTCGGCGTTTTCGCCCTAGCCGGCCTTCAGCCGGCGGCGTTCAAACGACGATGGAATCCGCATCGCTTCGCGGTACTTCGCCACCGTGCGGCGGGCAATATTGACGCCATCGGCAGTCAGCAGCGAGACGATGCGATCGTCAGAGAGGATATCCTTCGCCGCTTCCTTGTCGATCATCTCCTTGAGGCGGTCGCGCACCGCTTCGGCGCTGTGCGAATCGCCGCCACTCACAGACTGGATCGAGGCGGTGAAAAAGTATTTCAGCTCGAACAGGCCGCGCGGCGTGGCGATGTACTTGTTGGAGGTGACGCGGCTGACCGTCGATTCATGCATCGAGATGGCGTCGGCGATGGTGCGCAGATTAAGAGGCCGTAGGTGGCGCACGCCATAGGTGAGGAAAGCGTCCTGCTGGCGCACGATCTCGGTGGCGCCCTTCAGGATGGTCTTGGCGCGGTGGTCCAGGCTCTTGACCAGCCAGTTGGCGTTGTTGAAGCATTCGGCAAGATAGGATTTTTCGTGCTTGCCGCGCGCCGTCTTGGAAACCTGGGTGTAGTAGCGGTTGTTGACCAGAAGGCGCGGAAGCGTGTCGGTGTTCAGTTCGACGTGCCAGCCGCCGTCCGGGCCGACGCGCACAAAGACGTCGGGCACCACGGGGGCGACATGTTCCGAACCGAAGGCCAGGCCGGGCTTGGGGTTGAGGCCGCGAATCTCGGCCAGCATGTCGGCAATGTCTTCGGCATCGACGCTGCACAGGACGCAGAGCTGGGGAATGTCGCGACGAGCCAGCAGGTCGAGCCGCGTCAACAGCATCGCCATGGCGGGATCGAGCCGGTCCAGCGCCTTGAGCTGGATGGCGAGGCATTCGGAAAGGTCGCGCGCGGCCACGCCAGCGGGCTCGAAATCCTGCAGCACGCCCAGCACGGCTTCGACATCCTCGATCTCGCAGCCCAGGTTCTCGACGATGTCGGGAAGTTCGGCGCGCAGATAACCGGCTTCATCTATGCCGTCGATCAGCGCCAGGCAGATCAAGCGATCTTCCGGGGTCAGCGCCGCGATGGCGAGCTGCGCTTCGAGATGATCCTTCAGCGACAGCTCGGCGGCGATAGAGGACTCCATGCCCTCTTCATCGAAGCCGCCGCCACTCTTGGCCTGGGTCCAGTCGGTGAGCGAGACCTCGCCGGTGTTGGTGGCCGGCGTGCTGGCGGTAGGCGCCGCTTCGCCGGAATCGTATATGTTGTCATGCGCCGACTGGTCGAGGTCGGAGGCCTTGGAGAAATCGTCGCGCGACAGCGCCTCGTCGGCGCGTTCATTGTCGGTGGCAGTTTCTGTGGGCGCTTCGCGTTCGGCGGGGCCTGAACCGGCATCGTCGCGGTCCAGGATCGGATTCTTTTCCAGCTCCTGCTCGCAATATTCCGCGAGTTCGACGTTCGACAGTTGCAGCAGCTTGATCGCCTGCTGGAGCTGGGGCGTCATGACCAGAGACTGGCCCTGGCGCATTTCCAATCTTTGACCGACAGCTGCCATGGCTAGAGGGAGAATCTCTCTCCCAGATAGACGCGCCGCACATCCCGGTCGCTGACGATCTCCGCCGGGGTGCCTTCCTTCAGCAAATGGCCGTCATGCAGGATGTAGGCGCGGTCGATGACGTCGAGTGCATCACGGACATTGTGATCGGTGATCAGAACGCCGATGCCGCGATTCTTAAGATGCCTGACCATTTCGCGGATCTCGCCCACAGCGATGGGATCGATGCCGGCGAAAGGTTCGTCGAGCAGAATGTAGGAAGGATGCGTCGCCAGCGCGCGGGCGATCTCGACGCGGCGGCGCTCGCCGCCCGACAAGGCGATGGACGGCGTGTTACGGATATGGGTGATTTGGAAATCGGCCAGCAATTCCTCCACCATGGCGTCGAGGCGGTTGGAATCCGGCTCAATCAGCTCGGCAGTGGCGCGGATATTCTCCTCGGCGGTGAGGCCGCGAAAGATCGAGGCTTCCTGCGGCAGGTAGCCGATGCCTAGGCGGGCGCGGCGATACATGGGCAGGCGGGTGACGTCATGGCCGTCCACTTCGATCGTGCCGGTGTCGGCGGCGATCAGGCCGGAGATCATGTAGAAGCAGGTGCTCTTGCCCGCGCCATTGGGGCCCAGCAGTCCCACCGCCTCGCCGCGCTTGAGCGACAGGCTGACGCCGCGCACCACGGGGCGCTTGTTGAAGCTCTTGCCGATGCGGTTGACCACCAGACCCTTGCCGCCATCGACGGCGTGCAAACGCGCGGCGCCGTTTTCGGCGGGTTCGCTGGCGTTGGCGGTGTCATCAAATGTCATGGCGAAAATCAAGCCCGTTTGTGCTTAAGGAACCGTGAAAAGCGATCATTGCCCCGTGGGCGGGGTGAAAATGGCCTGAACACGGGTGTTTTGCGGCTGTTGCGCGCCTGCTGCCACGGTGGCCGCCGTGCCGCCGCCCACCGTCGCCTGGCCCGTCGCCAGGTTCACCGTCAGCTGCGCGCCACGCATCACATCCTTGCCGCGCTTGAGCACGACATTGCCCGACATCGTCACCATACGGCGCGGCACGTCATAGACAGCGCTGGCCCCGGTGGCGGCGCCGGACTTGGGCGAATCCACTACCACATTGCCAGTGGCGGCGACCTGATTGGCCTGGCCGTCGGCGGTGGTGACGCGCACCTGGTCGGCGCGGATCTTGGTGTCGCACTGGGTAACGACGACATTGCCGACGAACTGGCCCGTCCTACCGTTAAGGTCGGCAACGAATTTTTCTGCGTTCACCTGCACTTCGCACTTGCCGACCTGCGCCATGGCGGCGCTCGCGCGCGCCAGCAGGAAAAGGGATATCAGAATCGCTCTCATCGGCTTTTCCCTGACATGGTCATGCTCACCCGGCCGGCCAGCGTCAGCAGCCCGGCGTTGCGGTCATATTGGAAGGTATCGGCGCGCATCGCGCCCATCGGGCCCTGCCCGGTCACTTCTTGCTGGCCGCGCACGGTGCCGCCCTTGAGATCGAAAGCAGCGGCGCTGGTGTGTAGTTCATAGCCATTGTCGGTGAAGAGCGCGAGGCCGCCGTCCAGCGACATGGTCTGGGCGCTCATGTCTACCACGCCATGACCTGCCCGGGCATTAGCCCAGCCTTGTGGCGTGTTCATTTCGGCCTCGATGGTCTTGAGCATGACGCGCTTGGGGTTGTTCGCGTCCTGCACCGCTTCCTTGGCGGTGATCACGAAGGGATTGCCCTGCGCATCGGCGACCGTCAGGCGCGGATTGATCATGGCGAGATCATTCTCGATGTTGCCCAGCCTCTCATAGGAGAGCGCCAGTTCGCGCGGCGCGCGCTGGACGAAGAAAAACGCCAGCACGGAGAAAATTATGGCGAAGGCGGACAGCGACAAGGCCCGCTTCATGTGCCGCACGAATTTGGTGTAGCGCTTGGCGTCCAACACTGTCGTGCGGGCCCGCGCCGTCAGGTCATAGCGCGGGCGGATAGGCCCGGTGCCGTTAGCCCCGTTACGGTCAGGAGAGGCGGGTTCGCTCGCCATCATGCCAGCCCGGCGCGCAGACAGTCATGGATATGCAGCACGCCCACCGGCTTCTTCGCGCCGTCCAGCACGAAGAGCTGGGTGATCTTCTTCTCGGTCATCAGCCCCAGCGCCTCGGCGGCAAGCTGGCCAGGTTCGGCGACCTTGGGATCGCGGGTCATCACCGTGGCGGCGGCGTGGCCTTCCAGACCCTTGGCGGCATGGCGGCGGACATCGCCATCGGTGACGATGCCGGTCAGGGTGCCGTTCGCCGCGACAATACCGACGCAGCCCAGGCGGCCCGACGCCATCGCCAGTAGCACATCCTGCATCGGCGTATTTTCCTGGCATAGCGGAATCGCGCCGCCCGTGTGCATAAGATCGGCGACGCGGATCAGGGCGCGGCCCAACGAACCGCCGGGATGGAAATCGCGATAGCGTTCGGCGTCGAAGCCGCGCCGCTCCATCAGCGCCACGGCCAGCGCATCGCCCAGCGCCATCATCATGGTGGTGGAGGTGGTGGGGGCCATGCCGATGGCGCAACTTTCCGGAGCGTCGGGCAGCAGCAGCGCCACATGGGCGGCGCGCATCAGGCTGGACTCGCCATTGCAGGCGATGGCGATGATGGGAATGTGGAAACGCTTGGCATAGGTGAGAAGATGGGCCAGCTCCTCGGTCTCGCCGCCCTTGGACAGCAGCAGCAGGGCATCGTCGGCCGTGATCGCACCCATGTCGCCATGCGCGGCTTCGGCGGGATGGACAAATTGGGCGGGCGTACCGGTGGAGGAAAGCGTGGCCGCCACTTTGCGCCCGACGTGGCCGGACTTGCCCATGCCGGAAACGATCACTCGGCCCTTTGCCGCCAGGATGGTGTCAGCCGCCTTGCTAAAGGTCTCGTCCAGCCCATGCGACATGACCGACAGAGCTTCACTGGCCAGCCCCAGCACGCGGCGGGCGGCGGCCAGGTCGGCTTCCTGAGGGCTGCCTATAGGCTTCAGCGCGGATTTGGCGGTGGTCATCTATGACTCTGGTATCGTTAGAAAATTTTAGTAATGCGGGCTTGGCCGCGCGGACATGCGAATTTCATGCCAATTTTGGACTATCCGCTTTCGTACCGCAAGGGACGGCTGGACGCTGCTGACCGTTCGATTTTGTGACCAGGCTAGGGGCGCCGAGCGGTGTGGACATGACGTCCATGAGCGATGGCGCGACAACGCCTGGGCGCAAAAGAACCGGTCAGCTAGTGGGAGAAGATATCCGTCTCGCCCCAACCAGCCAGATCCAGGTCGGCGCGGGCGGGCAGGAAGTCGAAGCAGGCCTGCGCCATCGCGGTGCGGCCTTCGCGCGCCAGCATCATATCCAGCGTCTTCTTTAGCTCGTGCAGATGCGCCACATCGTTGGCGGCGTAAGCGAGCTGCTTCTCGCTCAGTTCCTTCGCGCCCCAGTCGGAACTTTGCTGCTCCTTCGACAGATCGACTCCCAGCAGCTCGCGCACCAGATCCTTCAGGCCATGCTTGTCGGTGTAGGTACGCACCAGCTTGGACGCGATCTTAGTGCAATAAACCGGCGAGACCGTCACGCCCAGATGGCGCTTGAACATCGCCACATCGAAACGGGCGAAGTGGAACAGCTTTGTCACCTTCGGGTCGGTGAGCATGCGCTTGAGGTTGGGGGCTTCGTATTTTCCGGCGGCGAACTGCACCGCATGGCAGACGCCATCGCCCGACGACATCTGCGCCAGGCACAGCCGGTCGCGGAAGGGATTGAGGCCCAGCGTCTCGGTGTCGATGGCGACCAGCGGGCCGAGGTCGAGGCCGTCCGGCAGGTCGTTCTGATAGAACTTGATCCGCATAAAAGCTGCATAGCCCATGGATAGTTAAGGGGCAAATACCTTCCAGTTTGGCTAAGCTGGCGGGATGGAGCGCCCCCTGCCCTTCCAGCCTGCCGATCCCCGGCACCCCTCCGGGTGGATGCTGTCGGCATGTCTGCATCTGGTGCTGGTGCTGGCGGCGTTTCTATACCCGATGCAGCGCCCGCTGCTGCCGCAGCCCCCGCCGATCTTGCCGGTGGAGCTGGTGACGGTGCAGCCTGCGCCTGCCTTGCGCACGATGCCGCGCATCGGCACGCCTGCGCCCGCCGCCCGCGCGCCCCGCGCCACGGTCGTGCCTCCGCAGGAAAGCGTGCAGCCCGAGGAAGACACCCTCACCTCCAAGCTGCAGGCTCTGTCGCGCCTGCGTGCGCCGGACGGACCGCTGACCCTGGGCAATGGTGGCGGCGGCAATAGTGGCGGCGGCGGGATGTCGCTGGCTGATTTCGTCCGTATGCAGATCATAAGGCGCTGGATGCCCGTGCTAACCAACCGGCAGCGGCGTGAACAGCCGGTGCAGCTGCGGATCACCGTGACCGACAAGGGCGAGTTCAACGAGGTGACGATCCTCGACCGCCAGGATTTCGACGGCAATCTGCTCTATCGCAGCATGGCGATCACGGCCCGCAACGCGGCGGTTCTGTCATCGCCTATCGCCATGCCGCCGGGGACTTGGCCCAGAGCCACGACTTTGACTATCACGCTTAATCCGCGCGATGCCTCACGGTAAATCCCGCGCCAGCCGGAACGTCGCCAGGCTGGAATAATCCGACATCAATTTCGGATCGTCGCTGTTATTCGGCGCGGAGGTTCGCGCCGCAGCGCGGACGAAGATGGGCACGTTGCTCCAGGAGCCGCCGCGCAGCACATAGCGGCTGCAATCGCCGCCAACCCAGACGCCGCCATCGGCGGGCGCGCCCTGATAGTTGGCATGCCAGCAGTCGTCCACCCATTCCCAGGCATTGCCCAGAACGCCGTATACACCGAAGGGGTTGGGCTTGAAGGCATGTACCGGCGCCAGCAGGCTGCGGTCGTAAGCGCTGCCGCAGCCATTGCAGTTGGCGTTGCCGCTGCCCAGTTCATTGCCCCACCAGCGCGCCGTCGCGGTGCCGCCGCGCGCGGCATACTCCCATTCCGCCTCGGACGGCAGCCGATAGGGATCGCGCATCAAATGCGGATTGACGGCGCGGACGCGGGTGTTGATCCAGACGGCATAGGCGCGCGCATCCTTGTGGTCCAGGCATACGGCGGGCCAATCGCCCGGCTCCTGGTCCTGCGGCGCATAGGCCAGGCCCCGCGCCACCCGCCAGCCGAAACCCAGAATGGGATTGCAGG
>CANFDA010000059.1 GCA_947445215.1 Alphaproteobacteria bacterium
ACTACCCGCACCCATGGAAATCAAAGGCTCTGGCCGTATTAAAACGGGCGCCGTGAAGCGCAAGACCACCACCACCGGCGGTGGCTTCAGCGTGTCCGATCCGGCGGAGACCCATGGCGGTATCGTGGCGGGGCTCGGCCCCATCGCGGCGCTGGTTTCCATCCTGATGCTGCGGGGGCTAGACGATTCCCCCGACGGCCGCGCCAAGGGCCAGGCCCATGTCGAGCAGTTGCTGAATCTGCTGGACGCGGCGCGTGATGGCCTGCTGGCAGGCGGCATTCCCCGCTCGACCCTCAACAAGCTGGCGGCGGCGGTGACGCGCCGTCACGATGCCTTTGCCGATCCCCAGCTGCAGGATGTGCTCGACCAGATCGAGCTGCGCGCCCATGTCGAACTGGCGAAGCTGGAGCAGATGGATAAGCGGGTCGCCTAGCGGCGCAGCTTCACTTGCCCATGAAGGGCACAAACCCGCAATAGATCATGCGATTGGCGTCGAAGACGTTGCTGGACATCGTCTCCTTCAGACGCGGATCATCCATGATCTTCTTGTTGCAGGTATCGCGGGTCGCCTTGTCGGGATAGACGATCCAGGAAAAGACCACGATCTCATACTCCTTGGCCTGGACGGCCCGAGGGAACGATGTCAGTTCACCATGGGGTGTGTCGTCACCGATGCACTCGACATACTCGATGGCGCCGAACTCACGCCAGATCGGGCCGCATTTGCCCGCCATTTCCTTTCTCCTACGTTGTCTATCCTAAGGACGGACGAGCCGGTTTCTATCCGACAGGGCCGTTAGGAATTATCCGGCGGCATCGGGACAAAGAAAAAGGGCGGCTTTGGGGCCGCCATTTTTTGCAGTTCCAAGAGTAGGGAACCTTAAATGTCCAACAGCAAGCGCTGGGGGTCTTCCAGCGCTTCCTTGACCTTGACCAGGAAGGTGACGGCTTCGCGGCCATCCACCAGGCGGTGATCGTAAGACAGGGCCAGATACATCATAGGGCGGATTTCTATCTTGTCGCCGATCGCCATGGGGCGGGGCTGGATCTTGTGCATGCCCAGAATGCCCGACTGGGGCGCATTCAGAATCGGGGTCGACATCAGTGAGCCGAAGACGCCGCCATTGGTGATGGAGAAGGTGCCGCCCTGCAGCTCTTCGAGCTTCAACTTGTTGTCACGGGCGCGCGTTCCGAAATCCACGATCGCCTTTTCGACATCGACCAGGGAGAGATTGTCCACGTCGCGCAGCACCGGTACGACCAAGCCGCGCTCGGTCGAAACCGCCACGCCGATATCGTAGTAGTTCTTGTAGATGATGTTGTCGCCTTCGATCTCGGCGTTGATCGCGGGCAGGTCCTTCAGGGCCGCTACCACAGCCTTGGCGAAGAAGCCCATGAAGCCCAGCTTGACGCCGTGTTTCTTCTCGAAAATGTCTTTGTAGGAGGCGCGCAGGCCCATCACCGACGTCATGTCCACCTCGTTGAAGGTGGTGAGCTGGGCGGCGGTGTTCTGCGATTCCTTCAGGCGCAGAGCGATCGTCTTGCGCAGGCGCGTCATCGGCACGCGTTCCTCGCGCGCCTGATTGGCGCGGGGCCCGCTAGCGGCGGGCGCGGCGGTGGGCTGTGCGGCGCGGGCGGCCAACGCGCCCAGCATGTCACCCTTGGTGACGCGGCCATCCTTGCCGGTGCCGGCAACGGAGGCGGTGGCGACGCCGCTCTCGGCGGCGATGCGCTGGGCCGAAGGCATGGCCGGGGCGTCGGACTTTTTCTCCGGCGCTTGGGGCGCGAGCGCCGCCTTGGGCGCTTCAGCCGCGACGGGCTTGGCGGCCTGCGGGTTGGAGGCGGGAACAGAGCTGGTCTTGCCAGACTTACCCTCGGCGATGGCGCCCAGGATCGCGCCCACCGTCACGGTGGCGCCCTGCTGAACGCTGATGCTTTCAATGGCGCCATCGGTGGGCGAGGGCACTTCCACCGTCACCTTGTCGGTTTCCAGTTCCAGCAAGGGTTCGTCGCGCTTGACCGTGTCGCCTTCCTTCTTGAACCAGCGCGCTACCGTCGCTTCGGTGACGGACTCGCCCATGGCGGGAACTTTGATGTCAGTACTCATGAGGGTGGCGTCCGCCTAAGAATTAGAGGGTCAAATTATAAAGTGAGCGCGTCATTTCGGAAGGCGGCCAGTTCGGCCTGGTGCAGCTTCATCAGGCCGGCAGCGGTGGAAGCGGATTCCGTACGCCCGGTATAGCGCGGGCTGCCCTTGCCGCCCAGCTTGGCGACGGTGGCTTCGATGCAGGGACGGATGAAGCTCCAGGCGCCCTGGTTCTTGGGCTCTTCCTGGCACCAGACGATCTCGGCCTTGGGGAAGCGATTCAGCTCCTGGGCCAGGACGTTCTCCGGAAAGGGATAGAGCTGCTCGATGCGCAGGATCTGGATGCGGTTCTCGCCGCGCTTTTCACGCTCTTCCATCAGGTCGAAATATACCTTCCCGGTGCAGAGGATAACGCGCTTGATTTTGTCGTCCGCCACCAGTTCGACGTTGGTGGAGCCCGGCACGACTTCGGCCTGGTCGCGCAGCACGCGGTGGAAACTGTTGGACGGCAGCATGTCGGTGAGGAAGCTGGTGCACTTCTTGTGGCGCAGCAGCGATTTCGGCGTCAGCACCACCAGCGGCTTGCGGAAGCTGCGGTGCATCTGGCGGCGCAGGGCGTGGAAATAGTTGGCTGGGGTGGTCGGCACCACGACCTGCATATTGTCCTGGGCGCAGAGTTGCAGGTAGCGCTCGAGGCGGGCGCTGGAATGTTCCGGGCCCTGGCCTTCATAGCCGTGCGGCAAGAGCAGGGTGATGCCGGACATGCGCAGCCACTTGGATTCGCCTGAGCAAATGAACTGATCCATCACCACCTGGGCGCCGTTAGCGAAGTCGCCAAACTGGGCTTCCCACAGCACCAGCGCATTGGGCTCGGCAGTGGAATAGCCATACTCGAAGCCCAGCACCGCTTCTTCCGAGAGCAGGGTGTCGATCACTTCGAAGCAGCCCTGACCGTCGCGAACATGCTGCAGTGGGTAGTAGCGTTCCTCGGTCTGCTGATCCACCAGCGCGGCATGGCGCTGGCTGAAGGTGCCGCGCGCCGAATCCTGGCCGGAGAGGCGGATGTAGAAATCCTCGTCCAACAGGGTGCCGTAGGCCAGCGCTTCGCAGGTTGCCCAGTCGAAGCCTTCGCCGCTCTCGAACATCTTGGCCTTCGATTCGAGCTGGCGGGAGATGGTCTTGTGCAGATTGAAGCCTTCGGGCGCGGTGGTCAGCGCCTTGCCGACGGCGCGCAGCTTGGCTTCCGGCACGCCGGTGTCGCCGCGGCGGTCGCTGTTCTTGGGGGCAGTCTGCAGCCCTTGCCACTTGCCGTCCAGCCAGTCGGCGCGGTTGGGCAAATGCGCCTTGGAAGCGTTGAACTCTTCGTCCAGGCGCTTGATGAAGTCTGCCTGCATCCCTTCGGCCTCTTCGGCGGAGAGGGTGCCTTCCGCGACCAGCTTCTTGGAATAGAGCTGCAGCGTGGTGGGATGATTCTTGATCACCCGGTACATCAAGGGCTGGGTGAATGCCGGTTCGTCGGTCTCGTTATGGCCGAACCTGCGATAGCAGATCATGTCCAGAACAACGTCCTTCTGGAATTTCTGGCGGAACTCGACAGCGATACGGGTGGCATGCACCACTGCTTCGGGATCGTCGGCGTTCACATGGAAGATCGGCGCCTGCACCATCAGGGCGATGTCGGTGCAATAGGGCGAGGAGCGGGAGAAAATCGGCGCAGTCGTGAAGCCGATCTGGTTGTTGATGACGAAATGGATGGTGCCGCCGGTGCGATAGCCCTTGATGCCCGACATGGCGAAACATTCGGCCACCACGCCCTGGCCCGCGAACGCCGCGTCGCCATGGATCAGCAGCGGCAGGACCGAGCTGCGGGCATCGATGTCGTGCATCTGCCACTGCTTGGCGCGGGCCTTGCCCAGCACCACCGGATTGACGATTTCTAGGTGCGAGGGATTTGGCGTCAGCGAGAGATGGACCTTGTGGCCGTCGAATTCGCGGTCTGATGAGGCGCCCAAATGATACTTTACGTCACCCGAACCCTCGACATCCGAGGGGTTGGCGCTGCCGCCCTGGAATTCGTGGAAGAGCTGGCGATAGGGCTTGCCCATCACATTGACCAGTACGTTGAGGCGGCCGCGATGGGCCATGCCCACCACGATCTCACTCACGCCCAGCTGGCCGCCGCGCTTGATGATCTGTTCCAGCGCCGGAATAGTGGCTTCGCCGCCATCCAGACCGAAGCGCTTGGTGCCGACGAAACGGGTGGAAGCAAACTTCTCGAAGCCTTCGGCCTCGATCAGCTTGTTGAGGATCGCCTTTTTGCCTTCGGGAGTGAAGCCGATCTGGCCATCCTCACCCTCGATGCGGCGCTGCAGCCAGGTCTTCTGCTCGGCGTCGTTGATGTGGAGGAATTCATAGCCGATGGCGCCGCAATAGAGGCGACGCAGCTTTTCGAGAATTTTGCGCGGCGTGGCCGTGTCGAAACCCAGCACGCCATCGACGAACACGGGGTTGTCGAGAGCGGCGCCGGTGAAGCCGTACTGGGCGGGATCAAGCGTCGCCTGCGGCGTCTTCGGCGTGATGCCGAGCGGATCGAGATTGGCCTCGAGATGGCCGATCATCCGGTAAGCGCGGATCATCTGCACCGCATGGATCGACTGCTTGGCCGCTTCCTGCGCGCTTGCGGCGTCGGCGGGCCCACTTCCAATTGTTTTGGCGCCTTTCGCGTCAGCCTTATTCGGCGCGGGCGGCGGGGTCTGGCCGGTCAGGGCAAGGGTGGTGTCGTCACTGGGCAGTGTGGGGCGCTTGCCGCGCGCCCAGGCCGGGCCCTGGCCCAGCTGCGTTGCGGACAGATTGCGTTCGCCCAGGCTGGCGAAATAATCCTGCCAGGTCGGATCGACGGAATTGGGATCGGCGAGATAGCCCTCATAGAGCTGCTCGACGAAGGCGGCATTGGTGCCGGAGAGGAAGCTGGTGGCCTCCAGAATGTCGTTGGAGGCGCGGCCGAGCGCGTCTTTGGGTGTTTTTTCAGTCATTTCAAACGCTTAAAGCGGAGCTTGTTGGGCTCGGCCTATCCTGGGGTGGCGTTATGATACGCGCGTTTTCTGACGGCGGGTCGTAACGCCTTCTGCCAGCCGATTCAACGGCGAATACCGTTAATATGGGCTCGATAGCGCGCAATTGCGACCCGCGGATAACGCCGGTCGCAGCACTCATTCCTTGAAATGGGAGAGACTGCCTATTTTCCGTTCATTCTCCCCTTTGGCGAGTAGCGCCTTTGAAGGGGAGGTGCCCTTAGCACCGTTAGGTGCGAAGGGTGGAGGGGATCAGTTGCCGTTCAAAAGATCGACCAGGGTGGTGCCCAGCGCCGCCGGATTGGGCGATACGCGGATACCGGCAGACTTCATGGCTTCGATCTTGGAGGCCGCGTCGCCCTTGCCCCCGGAGATGATGGCGCCGGCATGGCCCATGCGGCGGCCCGGCGGGGCAGTGACGCCGGCAATGAAGCCGACCATGGGCTTCTTCACCTTGGAGCGGCGCACGAAATCGGCGGCGTCTTCCTCGGCGGTGCCGCCAATCTCGCCGATCATGATGATCGACTGGGTCTCGGGGTCGGCCAGCAGCATTTCCAGCACTTCGAGATGCTCGGTGCCTTTCACGGGATCGCCGCCGATGCCGACGCAAGTGGTCTGGCCCAGGCCCGCCGCGGTGGTCTGCGCGACGGCTTCATAGGTCAGCGTGCCGGAGCGCGAGACGATGCCGACGGTGCCGCGGCGATGGATGTGGCCGGGCATGATGCCGATCTTGCATTCGCCGGGCGTGATGACGCCGGGGCAATTCGGCCCGATCAGGCGCGACTTGGAGCCGGACAGCGCGCGCTTGACCTTGACCATGTCCAGCACCGGGATGCCTTCGGTGATGCAGACGATCAGCGGGATCTCGGCATCGATCGCTTCCAGGATAGCGTCGGCCGCAAACGGCGGCGGGACATAGATGGCGGACGCATCAGCGCCGACCTTTTCGCGGGCTTCGCGCACCGTGTCGAACACGGGAAGGCCCAGATGGGTGGTGCCGCCCTTGCCCGGCGTGGTGCCGCCGACCATCTTGGTGCCATAGGCGATGGCCTGCTCGGAATGGAAGGTGCCCTGGTTGCCGGTAAAGCCCTGGCAGATGACCTTGGTGTTCTTGTCGACGAGAATGGACATCTGGATTAACCCTTCACGGCCTTGACGATCTTCTGCGCTGCATCGGCGAGATTGTCGGCACTGGTGATGGCAAGGCCCGACTTGGCCAAGATTTCCTTGCCTTTTTCGACGTTGGTCCCTTCCAGGCGCACCACCAGCGGCACCGACAACGAGACTTCCTTCGCGGCGGCGATGATGCCTTCCGCGATGATATCGCACTTCATGATGCCGCCGAAGATGTTGACCAGGATGCCCTTCACATTGGGATCGCTGACGATGATCTTGAAGGCTTCCGTCACTTTCTCCTTGGTGGCGCCGCCGCCCACATCGAGGAAGTTGGCGGGCTCGCTGCCGAACAGCTTGATGATATCCATCGTTGCCATGGCCAGGCCGGCGCCGTTGACCATGCAGCCGATCTCACCGTCGAGCTTGATGTAGGAGAGGTCGAACTTGCTGGCTTCGACTTCGGCCGGATCTTCCTCGTCCAGGTCGCGCAGCGCCATGATGTCCTTGTGGCGATAGAGAGAATTGGAATCGAAATTCACCTTGGCATCGAGGCAGATAACATTGCCGTCCTTGGTCACGACCAGCGGATTGATTTCCAGCATGCTCATGTCCTTGGCAACGAAGGCCTCGTAGAGACTCTTCACCACCTTGCCCATCTGCTTGGCAGTGTCGCCTTTCAGGCCCAGCGCCACGGCGATCTCGTTGCCGATAAAGGGGGAGTAGCCGGCGGCGGGATCGACCTGGAAGGTCTTGATCTTCCCCGGTGTCGCATGCGCGACTTCCTCGATGTCTATGCCACCTTCGGTGGAGACGATGAAGGCGATGCGGCTGGTTTCGCGGTCGACCAGGGCGGACAGATACAGTTCCTGCGCGATGGCCGAGCCATCCTCGATATAGAGACGCTTGACCAGGCGGCCATCCGGGCCGGTCTGGTGGGTGACCAGCGTCATGCCCAGGATGTTCTGGGCCTCTTTTTTTACGTCAGCGATGGACTTCACCACCTTGACCCCGCCGCCCTTGCCGCGGCCACCAGCATGGATCTGGGCCTTCACCACCCAGACGGGGCCACCCAGTTCCTCGGCGGCCTTCACGGCTTCTTCGACGGTGAAGGCAGGCTTGCCCTTAGGCACAGGCACACCGAAGCCGGCAAGCACGTGTTTTGCCTGATATTCATGGATATTCATTGAGTTAGCCCCGAATATAACGCTGCGGTTCGCGGCGCGGGCGCACCTTAATCGGGGCCACGGTGCGGTGCAACAAGAGGGCGCGCGCGAGGGGTGGATATTCTCACAAAGCGAAACGCCCCCGCCAATCCAGAGGACCGGACAGCCTAACACTAAAGCCCGTTACGGGACATTGCCGGGCAAAGCGGGGTTCAAGCCGCGGGTCTGCTGCACCTGAAGTGTGCCGGTCTGGGACCGGTCGATCGGATCATTGCGCAGGATGTCGGCTTCGATCCGCGCATCCCGGTTGCGCTGCTGCAGGTGCGGAACCTCCTGTGCCTGGATCGTGGCGCGGAACGCTTCGAACGCTTCGACATCGGCGGGCTCGCCCTTGCCGCAGCGTTCGAACGAGAAGCGCATCGTTTCCTGGCACCACAGGTCGTAATTCATGACGGGCACATCGAAGTTGCGGCCCTGCTGCGCCTGCGCGGCACCGGCAAGGGCCAGCGCGGCTGCAAGGGCGAGAGCGGTGCGGAAGGCCATCTTGCTCATCACGTCAGCTTAAGCCGAAGGTTACTTCAAAGATAGGTGCCAAAAAAACAGGCGCCACGAGGGCGCCTGTTTTCATGACATTTATGGCGAAGCGCTTACGGCGCCAGGATCACGACGCTGCGGCGGTTACGCTCCTCGCGGACACCATCATCGGTCTGGACGGCGAGATTGGTTTCGCCGACGCCCGAGGAGGTGATGGCCTGGCGGCGCGCGCCCATGTTGACGAGGGCTTCCACCACCACATTGGCGCGGCGAACCGAGAGGCGCTGATTGTAATCAGCCGCACCCGACGTGTCGGTGTGGCCGACCACGTTGATGCGGGTCTGGCCGCCGGCGCGGGCGCTGTTGATGACGTTGGTCAGCACCGTCAGATTCTCGGCGGTCAGCGTCCAGGAATCGAAGTCGAACAGCACGGTGAAGTCACCGGCCGGGACCGGCGCGGGCGCCTGGGTAACGGGGGCCTGCGGCGGCGCGGGCGGCGCGGGCGGCGCCGGGGGCGGAGGCGGCGGGGCGGGGCGCAGCGTCATTTCCAGCGCGGGCAGCGACTGGTCGAGCTGGCCCTTGCACTCCGCGGCGTTGGCGGCGCCCGCAGGCACCATCGAGAACAGGATCCAGCAATCATAGTCGGACTGGGCACGGGCCGCCTGTTCGGCGAAGCGGGCCTTGCCGGCGGTCACCGCCGCGACCAGGCGGGCATAGACCGGCTGGATGTCGGCGCTGGGCGCGGCTTCCGGCGCGGGTTCCTCGCCCGCGGCGGCCAGTTCGGCCTTGGCGGTGAAGGCGCGCTGCAACATCGCGCCCGGCGTTTCGCTGAAGATGTCGAACATGTCGAAGAAGCCGGCTTCTTCCGTGGACGGGATCGCCTCGGCCTGGGCGGCCAGGTTGGAATAGGCCACGGCCAGGCCCTGGCTGAAGGGCGTGCCGCTTAGGGCCATGGCCTCCTCGGTGTCATCCCCGAACAGGGTCGAACAGGCGGACAGGGCGAAGGACGAAGCGCCCAGAAGAACGAGCGCAGCCAGGCGCGATTTGGAATTCGCGGAAAAACGCATGATCAGAAACCCCCGATGAAGACAGCACGGTTCGGGGTATTTTCCCCTGCCGCAGAACACCCTCTCCTATAGCGTGCCGGGATGGACTGAAAAAGACCCCAGCGCCGCCCTTTGTGCCGGAATGAGAAGAGTGTGGCCCGGGGCCGCCGGGGCGGGGGCGCATCCGAAAAGCGCCAAAAACTGGCCCGATCAGCCCAAATCCTTGACAGGAAAGACCAAGCGGTAACGTCCTTTTGACCCTGTTGGCGAACAAATGTCCCGAAAGCCGCACTCCAATTATAGGGAGCCAGCCGGGCAGCGCCTGGCATTTGCGATGAAGGATGCCGAACCTGTCCTGGCGCGAGCCCGGGCCGAACGCCGCCGTTTCCGCCGTGTCCGAGTCGATTTCCCCGGCCGCTTGTTCCTGCCCGGCGACGGACGCGAGGCGCGGGGGAAGGTGTCGCAACGAGGTGTTTGCGTCTGCGCAAACCCGAGTTGCGACGGATGGGGGTTATTCAGAAGTTATAGCCAGCAGCTTGCCGACCTGGTGGGCCACGGCGTGGCTGGAAGCTCGTCCCAGATAGCCGTCCGACGGGGCGAAGCGCACCATAAGGTTGCGCCCCGACAGCGCCAGCCCGGGCTTGGACCCGCGCTCCAGCTTCACCGTGGTGATGCGGCGGCTGACCGCGCGCTTGCCCTGGTCGGTGGCGATCAGCCGCTCGATCCCGGCCTGGATGTTGGTCAGCGCATCGAAGGCCATGGCGCGGGTTTCGGGGTTTGCCAGGATCTCGGGATCGGTGACGAAATGCAGTGACAGATTGCCGGAATAGGAGAAATGCGCCGCCTCGTCGGACAGGGCGCTGCGCAGTTCGGTGACCGACAGCGGCAGCGGCGCGGACAGGTTCGCCGTGCCCTGGTGCGTGGCGGGCAGGCCGTTGGGGGCTTCGGCAAGATAAAGCGTCACGCCGCCCCAGACCGAGACCGACAGCGCCGCCGCGCCCGTGTCGTATTTCAGCAGCTTGGCCCCCAGCGAGCCGGGATCGGCGGTCAAAACGAAGCTTTCGGAGGAACCGTTGAAGCGCAGCAGAAAATTGCCGCGATAGGGGATGATGGAGAATTCGCGCCCGTCGCCGGCGCTGTAGCGGCCCGGCTCCAGGGTGCCCGCCCGCTCGGACGCCAACCGCGCCGCCATCGCGTCGGTAACCCCGGGCAATTGCGGTCTCGACGGGAATTGCGCCTGCGCCGCCGGCAGGGGCAGCAACAGCAACGCCAATGTGAGAATCGCTTTCAAAATCTTGCTGCTATGTCGCCCAGCCGCGGCCAGGACCCCTTCATCCGGAACATGCCCAGGTAATTGGGCAAATTTAAGCCGCTTTTGGGTGCTTTCCGCTCGCTTTCACGGCACCGGACCAAGTGCGGTGCAGGGACGGCAGGTGAGACCTTTCTCTGCCTTTCCTTCGGCCCCGAATACGCCTAAATCGGGCTGTTTCCACACGAAGGCCGCCATGAGTCAGGACAGCTTCAAATCCCGCAAAACCCTCAAGGTCGGCAACAAGACCTATGTCTATTTCAGCCTCGCCGCGGCGGAAAAGAACGGGCTGAAGGGGATCAGCAAGCTGCCCTATTCAATGCGGGTCCTGCTGGAAAACCTGCTGCGCTATGAGGACGGCAACACCGTCACCAAGAGCGACATCGAGGCCATCGTGGCCTGGGCCAAGGATCGCAAGTCCGACCGCGAGATAGCCTTCCGTCCCGCCCGCGTGCTGATGCAGGATTTCACCGGCGTGCCCGCCGTGGTCGACCTGGCCGCGATGCGCGACGCCATGAAGGCGCTGGGCGGCGATCCGGACAAGATCAATCCGCTGGTGGAAGTCGATCTGGTGATCGACCACAGCGTGATGATCGACACGTTCGGCAACGCCAAGGCCTTCAAGCAGAATGTCGATATCGAATATGAGCGTAACAAGGAGCGCTACACCTTTCTGCGCTGGGGCGCGCAGGCCTTCGCGAATTTCCGCGTCGTGCCGCCGGGCACCGGCATCTGCCATCAGGTGAATCTGGAATATCTCGCCCAGACCATCTGGACCCGCAAAGGACCCGATCCCAAGAACCCGAAAAAGACTGTCGAATACGCCTTCCCGGATTCCGTGGTCGGCACCGACAGCCACACCACCATGATCAACGGCCTGAGCGTGCTGGGCTGGGGCGTGGGCGGCATCGAGGCGGAAGCCGCCATGCTGGGCCAGCCCATCTCCATGCTGATCCCGGAGGTTGTCGGCTTCAAGCTCATCGGCAAGCTGCGCGAAGGCTGTACCGCCACCGACCTGGTGCTGACCGTCACCCAGATGCTGCGCAAGAAGGGCGTGGTGGGCAAGTTCGTG
>CANFDA010000060.1 GCA_947445215.1 Alphaproteobacteria bacterium
AGTTCGAACCGCTGCCGGGCCTCAAGATCATCGGCAAGAATACGGTGGGTGAGAACATTGCCGACAATGCCGGCCTCGCTATCGCCTATCGCGCCTACAAGCTGTCGCTGGGCGGCAAGCCCGCGCCGGTGATCGACGGACTGACCGGCGACCAGCGCTTCTTCCTCGCCTATGGGCAGATCTGGCGCACGCTGATGCGCGAGAACGCGATCCGCACCCAGGTGGTTTCGGGCGTGCACACGATCCAGGAATTCCGCGTCATCGGCACGGTGCGCAACATGGATGCCTGGTACGACGCGTTCCAGGTGACGCCGGACGAGAAATATTATCTGCCGCCCGCTCAGCGGGTCCGCATCTGGTGATTTGACCGCTGGCTACGCAATCTGCCTGCGCCGCAGGCAGATTTTGCTGCAACGCACCTATTTTCAAACAAGGGATTTGGTGCCATAATGCTGCAAAGCAACATTATGGGGCGTCGCATGGGTATCGATTCCGGGGTGAAGTTTTCCCACGTCACGCCGGAGGACACCGAGTTTCTCCCCGGCGGTCTGCGTGACTTCTTCCTCTATCGCGATCTGGGTGTTGCCGCCGCCACCAACGGCAAGGTGATCGCGCAGCTGGTCAAGGCCAACGCGCCGCCGGAAGACGGCACGGGCTGGCATTATCATGTCTGCGATTTCCAGATCGTGGTGATGACTAAGGGCTGGGCCCGCTTCATGTATGAAGGCACGCCGACGCTGGTGAAGGCGGGCGATGTCGTGCATCAGCGTCCTGGCATCGTGCACTATCTTTTCGATTACTCGCCCGACATGGAATATCTGGAGATTGTCGGCCCCGCCGATTTCGGCACTGTGCCGGCCAAGGGTCCGGACGTCGTCGTGCCACCCATCACGCCCTGGACATAGGAGCGGCGGCCCAGCAGGTCAAACCGCCAATGCGGTTTGACCGTCAGCGTTAGGCCGCGCGACCACCAAAAGAGTTCGCGGAAAAGTTCCGGTAAACCCTTCGTTCATCCTTAAAGACGGTTAGGCAAGACAGGGACGTTCAATGTGGCATCATCGCATCATGGGACAGACCATCGACACCAGCTAGATCACCTATGTGGCGCGCCTGCTGCGAAGCTCCGCGCCAACCATGCCGGAAGCACAGGACAGCAAGCTGTTCCTCAAGGCCGCCGAAGCGCTGGAAAACCGCGCCTCCACGCTGAAACATGGCGTGCCGTCCACCAGCGCCGGCAAGCTCGATATCCTGGTCTGACGCCGCGGCGCAGGCCAAATAGCAAAACGGCCGGCGCAGGATTTGCGCCAGCCATTTGCGTTTCCCGTGGTTAAGTTCAGGCAACCTTGTGGTTCGCCATCCGCTCCAGCGCCGTCACCATCGCGGAATGGTCCTTGTTGCCGTCGCCATGGGCGGCGCAGCTGTTGAACAGTTCCTGCGCCGTGGCGGTGTTGGGCAGAGAGATGCCCAGCTTGCGGGCGTTCGACAGCGCTAAGTTGAGGTCCTTGCGGTGCAGGTCGATGCGGAAGCCCGGATCGAATGTGCGGTTGATGATGCGCTCGCCATGCACTTCCAGGATGCGGCTGGCGGCGAAGCCGCCCATCAGCGCCGTGCGCACGCGCGCCGGATCGGCGCCCGCCTTGGAGGCGTAGAGCAGGGCTTCCGATACCGCCTCGATGTTGAGGGCGACGATGATCTGGTTTGCCACCTTGGTGATCTGGCCGGCGCCGGCGTCACCCACCAGGGTGATGTTCTTGCCCATCAGCTCGAGCAGCGGCTTGATCTTGTCGAACACGGACTGCTTGCCGCCGCACATGATGGTGAGCGAGGCGGCCTTGGCGCCGACTTCGCCGCCCGAGACGGGAGCATCGATATACTCTCCGCCCAGCGCTTCGATCTTCTTGGCGAATTCCTGGGTCTCGATCGGGCTGATCGAGCTCATGTCGATCACGATCTTGCCCTTGGCAATGCCTTCGGCGATGCTGTCCTTGCCGAACAGCGCCTTCTCCACGTCCGGCGTATCCGGGACCATGGTGATGATGACCTCGCACTTGGCGGCGAGCTCCTTCAGCGACTTGATCTCGACGGCGCCCGCGCTGCTGAGTTCTTCGGGCAGCGGCTTGTTGTTCTGGATCAGGAACAGGTCGTTGGCGAAAACCTGATGTCCGGCCTTGAGAAGATGGCCCGCCATTGGCCGACCCATCAGACCCAGACCCACAAAACCGATAATCATTCCCATTTCTCCTGAAAGAGCGTCGGCCCAGCAGGCCAGGCAACGTGCCTGGCCGCAAGCGATATGCCGCGCGACCATTAAAAAAGCGCGCGGACTATCGGCCAGCCCAGTACGGACCGCAACCGTTTCCAGCCGGGAGCCCAGGCTCGAATTGTCTCAGGTCAAACCGGCCGCGATCCGCCATTATCCAGCGATCGCAGCGTCACCACGTGGATCAGGTTGCCGCCGTCACCGCGAAATTTTTGACGGCTTCCCGCCGATCAGCCTGAATCGGCCCTTGCCGTCCCGCTGGCAACCGCTAATTTCTGGGCACGTCAAGCGCCGGGGGCGGGACAATACCAGCGCTTTGGCGCAGGATGCGGAAAACAAATCGGGGGAAATGATGAAGTTCGCAGGTTGGATGACGGCGCTTGTCCTGGCGGTTCTGCCGGCCGCCGTGCAGGCGCAGGCGCCGTACAGCGTCAAAACCATGGGCGATGTCGTGCAACTGCGCGATGCCCGCGCCGACACCACCGTGTCGGTACTGGTGCCGGTCAACAACGCCTATGAGATGGTGGTCAAGAGCAAGAACATCATCCGCATGACCATCAGCTCGGTCGATGACATGCGCGCGCGTCCCGGCCTGAACGGCGTGCCGCTGCTGGCGCCCTTCGCCAACCGCAATGACGGCACCGCCTTCTACGCCAACGGCAAGAAATACAATTTCGACATGGAGCGCGGGAATGTGCGCGGTCCCATTCCCATTCATGGCTATCTCAGCGGCACCAATGCCTGGAAGCTGGTGGAAGCGAAGGCCGACGGGAAGAGCGCCTGGGTCACCAGCCGCCTCGAATTCTACAAATACCCCGACTACATGCAGCAATTCCCCTTCGCGCATACCCTGACCGTCACCTATCGGCTGGCCGGTGGCGCGCTGGAAGTGCACACGCGCGTGGACAATCTCTCGACGGAGCCGATGCCGGTGGTGCTGGGCTGGCATCCCTATTTCGCCGTGTCGGATTCATCCCGTTCCGACTGGGTGCTGCGCTTCCCCCCGGCCCGGCGCTGGGTGCTGACAGACGCCAAGATTCCCAGCGGTCAGACCGAACCGGCCGCGACCTATTTCGGTGGCGATACCCGTTCCATTCCGCTCAGCCGCTTTTTCGATCGTCTGATCGACGACGTCTTCGACAATGTCGAGCGCGACGCCCGCGGCCGGGCGATGGTTTCCTTCGGCAAGCCGGGCGGCCAGTCCGTCAGCCTGACGATGGGGCCGAACTACAAGGGCCTGGTGCTCTATTCCACTGTGCCGCCGGTGCCGGGCGCAGCAGGCCGGGGCGGCACCCAGGCGGGCCGCGGCAATGCCGCGCCGCCGCCGCCGGTCAGCACCGGCCCTGCCATCCCGCTCAGCGCTGCCGACACCAGCCCGACGCCGCCGGAACGCGGTTTCGTGGCGATCGAGCCCTATGCCGCGATCACCGATGCGATGAACCAGGCGCACAAGGGCGCCTACAAGGAATTGCAGAGCATCGCACCGGGCGGCCGCTGGGAAGAAAGCTTCTGGATTTCGGCCAGCGGCTACTGAAGCCTTCGCAACTGTTTCCATTGGTATGATTACTGTTGCGGCGCAGCAATCTCGGCGGTTGCTGCGCCTCTTCCTGCGATTTCATTATATACCCTATCGGAAAGGCGCTATGGTCCTGACCGCAGTTGAACCGTGCGCAGATCGCGCGCGGACGGCAGGGGAATAAACAAAAGCAGCGCAAGCCCCCGGAGCGCATGAACCGAATTCCAGGAGGGACCATGAACACTTTTAAAGCACTCATGCTGGCTGCAGCCGCCGCTGGCGCGCTGGGCCTGATCGCCCAGACCGCGACGGCGCAGAACACGGCTCCGGCTGCGCCGGCAGCAGCACCTGCTGCTGGCCGCGGCGCGCCGCCGCCCCAGCCTGTCGCGTGGGTCCCGAAGCCGACCCGGCTGACGGCCTATACCGCGCCCAACAAGCCGATCTGGCGCCTGTCGGAAATCCTCGCCGCGCATTCCAAGACCGCAAGCTGGGAACAGCCCATCGTCCGCAACAAGGAAATGTGGGCCGACTATGTCCAGCTCGCCGCAGGCACCAAGACGCCGCGCATCATGTATCCCGATAACCGCATCGGCATGATCGTGTGGGAAGGCCAGATCCGCGTCAGCGTCGATGGCCATGAGCCTTTCGTCGCCGGCAAGGGCTTCCAGATCAACATTCCGTTCCGCACGCCCTATACGCTGGAAGTAGTCGGCAGCACGCCGGGTCTGTATTTCATGGTGCGCGAGGCCGACCATCTGCCGCTGGTGCTGGCCGACACCCATCCGGAAAAGCCGCGTGACCTTCCCGGTTACACCTATGTGCGGGCGGGCGGCACCGCGAGCAAGGGCGGCTTCGCCACCGGCCAGAAGCTCTATCTCGATTACTACAAGGATATCGTCACGCCCAATGGCCGTGGCGGCGCCTTCATCGCCGACGATCATTTCTTCTTCAACAATATCCGCGGCATGGGCGTTCCGACGCCGCCCGCGACCAACCTCGGTCACTTCCATGCCGAGTACACCGAGTTCTGGTTCATCATCGAAGGCAAGATGGAATACCTGATCGAAGGCATTCCGCAGGTGATCCAGGCGGATGCCGGTGACGTCGTCACCGCCGCCCAGGGCCGCTTCCACCGCGCCAGCTTCCGGGCCGGGCAGATGGATACGCGCGTCGCCATCAACCCCTTCCCGGATGGCCTGCACAATTACCAGCCGGCCCAGTAAACCGTCTGCACAGAAGTCACGAAAACGCCGCCGGTCCACCGGCGGCGTTTTTGTTTGCACAGCTGCAAGAAAAAAATCAACAAATAGTGCGGCGCACACACATTATCCGTCTTTTCACGCCCGGAAATTGGGAGCAGGCTTACCCGCAGATGGGTGAAAGCCCGCAAGCGTTCCAACAAACATCATGGGGAGAATTGCATGAATCCGAAGAAATTGCTGATGACGGCGATGGCCGCCGCTGTGCTGGTCTATGCACCGGCCGAAGCGCAGCAAGCCGTGTCGCCGCCCAACGCGGCGATCCCGGAAATGCCCAAGCAGACCAACCGCACCGGCAAGCGCGTCAACCGCATCATCGACATGTGGCTGAAGAACCAGCCAGTCTATTACGCCCAGGTCAGCGGCGGCGGCTATGAGGAAGGCAAGCGCCTGGCCACCACTAAGGCCGATTACATTGCCTACGATCTGGAACACGGCCCGCTCGATTTCAAAGAATTGCGCGAGTTCATGCGCGGTCTGGTCGAGATCGGCACCCGCACCGGCCACAAGACGGTGCCGGTGATCGTTAACCTGCCGATCTCGGGCACGGTGGACGCGGTGCGCGCCAATGCCTGGATGATCCAGCAGACGCTGGCGCAGGGCGTGCACGGCATCCTGCTCTGCAATGCGGAGAGCCCGGAAGCCGCCCGCGCCATGATCGAGGCGTCGCGCTATCCCTTCGCACCCCGTGTCGATGGCCTGGCCCAGGGCACACGTGGCAATGGCAGCCAGGGCTATCCCGCCACCGTCTGGGGCGTGACCGCGCAGGAGTATATGCGCATCGCCGATCCGTGGCCGATGAATCCGGATGGCGAGCTTCTGTTCGGCCTCAAGATCGAGAATCCCCGCGCCGACGCCAATGTGGAAACCTCGGTGCGCGTCCCGGGAATCTCCTTCGCCGAATGGGGTCCGGGCGATCACGGCTTCTTCATCTTGGGCCGTCCCGGCACCTATCCGGCGGCGCAGGGCGGTGAGAACAGCCCCATCATGCAGCAGGTGCGTTCGCGCGTGCTGGCCGCCACAAAGGCGGCGGGCGTCAAGTTCCTCAATGCCTGCAGCGAGGCCAATGTCGAGCAGCAGATTAAAGACGGCACCATGATCTGCACCGGCGGCGACAGCCCGGCGGCGGACAAGGGCCGCGCCTTCACCAAGCGCACCGATCCGTGGTGATCTGAGCGCCGCACAATCCAGACCCTCGCGCGCAAGCGCGGGGGCTTTTTTGGGCCGTTTGTTTTCCCCTTGGAACCAGGTAAGGAGAGCAGGGCCGTATTTTCCGCTGTCGAACGGATCACCGCGTCATGCGCCGCGTGCTGGGTACACTCTACATCCAGGTGCTGATCGGCATCGTGTTGGGCCTGTTGGTCGGCGCGCTGTGGCCGGAGTTCGGCGCCTCGCTCAAGCCGCTGGGCGACGCCTTCATCAAGCTGATCAAGATGGTGATCGCGCCGGTGATCTTCTGCACCGTGGCGCTGGGCATCGCCCAGATGGGCGACATCAAGAAATTCGGCCGCATCGGCGGCAAGGCCCTAATCTATTTCGAAGTGGTGACGACGCTGGCGCTGGTGATCGGCTTGGTGGTCGGCGAAGTGATCCGGCCGGGCGCCGGTTTCAACATTGACCCCACCACGCTCGATACCACCGCCGTCGCTACCTATGCCAAGCGCGCCGAGGCCGACAGCGTCACCGAGCATTTGTTGAACATCATTCCGGATACATTCTTCAGCGCCTTCACAGGCGGCGACCTGTTGCAGGTGCTGCTGGTCGCCATCCTGTTCGGGTTCGCCTGTACCCAGATCGGCGAAACCGGACGCCAGGTCGCGGGCTGGCTGGACAAGATCGTGGCTGTGTTCTTTCGCATCATCCACACCATTGTCTGGCTGGCGCCGATCGGCGCGTTCGGCGCCATGGCCTTCACCATCGGCCGCTATGGCCTGGGCTCGCTGGTGCCGCTCGCCTCCCTGATCATGTGCTTTTACATCACCTGTTTCCTATTCGTGGCTGTGGTGCTGGGCCTGATCGCGCGGCTGGTGGGTTTCTCGCTTTGGAAATTTCTTTCCTATATCCGCGAGGAATTGCTGATCACGCTGGGCGCATCCTCGTCCGAACCGGCGCTGCCCAAGATGATCGAGAAGCTGACGCGGCTGGGTACGCCGCCTGCCGTTGCCGGTCTGGTGATCCCCACGGGCTACAGCTTCAACCTGGACGGCACCAGCATTTATCTCACCCTGGCGATCCTCTTCCTGGCCCAGGCTACCAATACCGATCTCAGCCTGATGGAGATGGTAACCATCCTGATGGTGGCGATGCTGACCTCCAAGGGAGCCAGCGGTATCACCGGTGCAGGCTTCGTCACGCTGGCGGCGACGCTGTCGGTGGTGCCTGCCATTCCCATGGTGGCGCTGGCTACCATCGTCGGCATCGACCGCTTCATGAGCGAGTGCCGCGCCATCACCAACATCATCGGCAACGGCGTCGCCACGTTGGCTGTGGCACGCTGGGAAGGCGAGCTGGACATGGAACGGCTAAATTCGGAACTGAATCGCCGCTAGCGAACTTCGGAATCGGGACACTAGCGCAGCGGCGCCACCAGCCGGTTCACCCACAGATCGCGCAATATCCGCAACGTGACATCGCGTTCTTCTTCCGGCGCAGCTTCCAGAGTGGGCGTAGGGCGCGCGCGCCAGAAATTTTCCGCCGACAGATCGACGCACACCAGACGGCCGGTGTTTTGCAGGCGGCGCTTTCCAGTTGCCCGCCGGTACCGCAACCCAGATCGAGTACATCGCCGAGTGCGCCGGCCCAGCCAAAGACGCCGCCAAAGCACAGCACGGCGCGCGGGTGCAGCCCCGGATCGTCCGGTGCTTCATAGGGCAGCTCATCGTAGCCATTTGCGATGTGCTGCGCGGCTTGCCGTTCATCCATCCCGTGTGGAGTTAAACAAATTCCGCGCGTTGTGGGCAGGGCTCTCACACAATTGCGAATGGAGCAACTGCGAAGAGGGCCCATCTCATGGCATGAGATCGGTACCGCCATCTGTCCGAAACCTTTCGGTGACCGTTTCCCGTAACCTGAGCGAATCCGCCGCAGCCTAAGGGGCTGGCGCAAGACCGGCCGTGACCGTCCGCCCGGCTAGAACCTGGCCGGCGTCATGGTATTTGGCGCAGTTCCAAAACATGCAACAATGCAGGATGGCCATCCCGGAGGGATGCTTTGGGACGGTTATCGCCGTTCACATTGTCTGGCCGCAGCACAGGAGAAATGCATGGGTGCCCGACTGGTCAATGGCAGGAAAAAGAAGAAGCGCTTGGCGCATCGCAAGAGCCGCCTGAAGGCCCAGGAAAGCGCGCGCGACAGCAGCGAAACGGCCGGGCAGCGCAAGCGCTAGTGCATGTCCGCAACGCGAATACCGACAGCGCTGGAATTGACGTCTGGGGAGCTCATCCTGCTGCGCAATGTCGTGGCGAACGGCTTCATGCCGCGTCGCCAGGCTCAGCAAGCTGATGTTGCGCGACTAGTTCTGCTGCAACTGGTTCAAAATATCATGGGCGGGCTGATAGCAACCCCGGCAGGACGCATCGTGGCGCGGCTCTGATTCTCGATAGCTGGCCAGCGAACGCCTGGCGGACGTATGCGTGCGGGGATGGCGAAGGCAGGGGATATCGCGGCGAATTCTCCTGCTGCTTCAACGCATCGCTCATGGACAGCGCAGGGATATCGCACGTCACCCCTACCGCGCTGTGAATTTGCGCTTACCTGTACGTCGCCTGATTGCGGCGGGGGCGTTCCGGAACGTCCGAAACGAGAAGCAGGACGGCGTCGTGGACGGACCGGGGATAACGGACCCAGACAGGCACGAGGCCGCTTCTCGAATTACCGGTGGCCGGACGGTCCGAATGTCTTGTAGCCCGGGTAGGAGACAAACCTGGGCGCGGTTGCAGCGAACCGTCAGACAGCATTCCGCTTATACCGCAAGTCTCCGGCGGTCGGCCTGACGGGAATCGCGCCACAGCGCCGTCGAAGCTTGAAGCGGTCCAAAATCGCCGGGCGTGTTAGCGCCATGGCCTGCCGCCTTTGAAGTGGTCCGACCTGCAGTATGGTTTTGACCACGTAGGAGAAGGGGAATGGCTAGGAAATGGCATATTGCTGAAAAGATAGTTTGGTAGCTACGTCAGGTTGATGTGCTGCTAGCACAGGGGCAAGCCGGTAGCGGATGCGGTTCGGGTGATACGTGTGACGGAAGTAACCTACTACCGCTGGCGCAACGAGTATGGTCGTCTTAAGGGTGACTAGGTTAAGCGCCTGAAAGAACTAGAGGCTGAGAACACACGACTTCGGCGTGCGATCTCGGACCTGACGTTGGAAAAGCTGATATTGCAGGAAGCCGCTCGGGGAAACTTCTAAGCCCCGCGCGACGCCGCGCGTGTGTAGATCATGTTGTTACAGAGCTGGGTGGAAGCCAATGTCGGGGGTGCTAATTCATGGCGTTTGAGCCATAACAGGGAAGGTTTACACCCCCGAACCCCTTTCGGCCCGGAGGTGCTTTTCACATTAATATTGGCCTTCATACAAAGACAAACGGCTCTATTTTAGATTTAAAAATGGGAGGGCGTTGCCTGGCACCATCGTAGTTGGCAGCACCCCATTCCATTTTTCTGATGCTACGAGAGTTGGCAGATTGGGATTATTGCGTAAGGCGTCACCCCGAGCCTGAATCGCACCTGCTTCAGCCGTGCCCTGAACTGTGATCTGGTGGGCCTTTGCGTCGGAAGCTGTTTTTACTTCATATGCTAAGGCATCGGCGTCAATAATGCGCTTTTGCTTGTCGGCCTCGGCTTGCTGCTGCTTGACGATGGCCTGCATTCGCAACTCGACTGCTGTCTCGTACTGCGTCGAGAAGGTAATATCCTCAATCTGAACGCTATCAATTACCACTGGGCCTCGTACGGCACTTCGTATTGCTGAAAATACCTCTGCATTCAACAGGGCGCGTTTCTGGATGGCATCTGCGGCGTCAAACTGGCCAAACACAGTTTTTAATTGTTCGTAGGAACGCGAGTTGATGACACGCGATTTCATGTTCTCCAGAGAGCCATACTGGGCGTAGACGGCTGACGCATCGGTAACATGATAATTGACCGCCATCGCGATGGTCGCAGGTTGCTGGTCACGAGAATAGGCTTGCAGTCTTGTGTCAATTTGCGCCGTTTTTTCAAATGCTTCCTTCTGAATTTGTACTGATATCTTCTGGATCCTGGTAAGTACTGGCAACTTGAAATGCAGTCCAGGTTCAGCCTCGCCTACAACTTTACCCAAGTGCAGGATCACCCCGCGCTCGCCCTGATCGATCGTAAAGTAAGTGGCAAACAAGACGAACAATGCCAGGATAACAACCAGAGCAGCCCCGATTGCGCCTTTGGGCAATTGCTTAAGGTTGATCTGCCCGATTTTTTCCAGAGACGACTGTCCCGATGGTGCCCAAGGGTTGCTCATAGTGCACTCGAAGCACTTGATGAACAAATACCGAGTAACTTGGCTGGGATACAAAGAGGCATCGCAATTTTCCTTAATTGTGAAATGGTTAAATTAAGCTGACAGAGGATTTCTTTTTTTAGAAAATATTTCTGATTACTCGCATGCAACTATCGCGAGACATTTAGCTTTCAGTGACCGGCCCCCACTGAGTGACCTATTTTGTATGTTAGTTTAAGGGTATCATTTGCACCCACCCTTTGCTAGCCTGCTGATCTGGCAGCCAGACTGTGGCCTACGGTGCCGGTGGCCGGTATCCCACAACGATGAGTGCGGATGGACGGTGTTGTAGTGCCTCCCCCAGGCTTCTTCGCACTCAAGGGTTTTGGTCTCATCTTCGTTCCTTCGTCACTACGACGAGACCAAAACCCTCCTTAAATCACAACCTCAATTCTGGGCCACAGGCGCTGACGGCGGACAGCATGATGTTTTTGCCCGTCCTTTAGCCTCACGGCACCCCGCTCACAAAGGTGCCCGTCCCGGAGCGCGCTCAGCTCGTTTTGGAAGGGTGCCACCGCCTCGGCCTTCAGGCGGGGGATAGAATTCATCCTTCTCCGTCCCCGGAACAACCAAGGATAGCAAAATACCTTTTAGCGGGCCGGTGTCGAAATCGGCTTCAACCGTGCCTTGTCCCCAGGCTTTGCCTTGCTGTCCGAGACCAGCGTGCTGCCGCGGGCATTCTGGAAGGGGTAGCTGCGGGCGACGTTGAGGATGACGCTGACGAAGGTATCGCCATCGGCTTTCACCTTGGCGA
>CANFDA010000061.1 GCA_947445215.1 Alphaproteobacteria bacterium
AGCCTGGAAAACAAATTTCGACATGTTCGACCAATGGACATTCTCTTCCGACATCGCCATCAGGTTGGTGTCGCGCACCAGCATGTCCTTGCGCGGCGTGAAGTCCGGTCCGGTGATCTGCGTCAGCACCAGCATCTTCAGTGGCGCATCGCTGCTGTTGGTGAAGCGGTGCATGGCGTTCGGCGGAACTAGCACCGCGACGCCGGGGCGCAAGTCCCAATATGATGTGCCGTCGTCGAGACGACCATTACCGCTCTGCACATAGAGCACGAACTGGTCGGTGGCGGGGGCCAGCGGCGTGATGTTGCGGGCAGGCAACGTCGCCAGGTCCATAGAGCGGTTGTTCTTCAGGACTGCGCCGGGATTGCCGGGTTTCGACACATCGGGATCGCCGCTGTGCAGGATGTTCTGCACGAACATCACATTGCGCCAGCGCCGCGACGGCGACTTGTCGGCCTCGCCGATATAGCGGTCGATGCTGACGCCAGTGGCCATGTTGGAGGCGGGCTCGATCACCTGGGTGGTGAGCGGAGTGAGGAATTCCGCGCGCCGCTTGGGCGTTTCCTGCAACGCCGTTTCTGGCTCCAGCAGCGAGGCGGTGTCCGGGGCCTGCGCCAGCGCCGCGCCGCCCACGAGCAGCGACAGCAGCACCAAGTGACTGGTTTTCATGGCGATATCCCCCGGACGCAGTTGTTCTTTTCTTGCCGGGAAGGATAGCAGCAGAGACACGGACCGCAACCGGGCGCGCTAGCCCGAAAAGCCGCCCTGGGCGAGATAAGCCGTCTCTTCAGGCGTGGACACACGGCCCATCACCGCGTTGCGGTGGGGAAAGCGGCCAAAGCGGGCAATGAGATCGGCGTGCATCCTGGCATAGCGCAGCGATTCCGCATCGCCGCCATCCGCCACCAGCGCCTCATAGAGCTGCACCATGCGGGTCTGTGACGCCATATCCTCGTGATGCATGAAGGGCAGGTAGAAAAAGCCGCGCAGCTGCGGCTCGAATTGCTGGTCCAGGCCGCGTTCCAGCACACGATCGGCGATGGCGCGCGCCATGGGATCGGTGACGAAGGCATGGGCGCTACCACGATAGATGTTGCGGGGAAACTGGTCAGTCAGCAGCAGCAGCGCCAAAGCGCCGTCCGGCACGCCTTCCCACTCCGTCAGTGTTCCGCGCGAGGCATCCCACTGGATGCGGCCGAAGCGTTCGCCTATGGCGCGGTCGAAATCGGCATCGGCGGCGAACCAGCGGTCTGGCCCGGCCTCGTGCCAGAACGCGATGATTTCCTGCGGGGTCATGCCCGACACAACACCCGCATGATGCGATGGTCTCTTACAGGTTCGCCAGCCGTTCGCTGGTGCCGCCGAAGCTGTCCAGCTTCAGGTCATAGCGGTCCATCAGCGAGAGATAAAGGCTCTGCATGCGGCGGTTCTCGTCGCCCGCCTGCATATAGTTCAGCGCCCGCCCCGTCTTGAGCGTGCCGCCCAGCCCGCCAGCCAGCACCACCGGCAGGCGGCTGTTGTTGTGGGTGCGGCCGATCCAGAGGTTGGAGAGGAACATCAGGCAGGAATGATCCAGCACGGTGCCTTCGCCTTCCTTCATCGAATCCAGCTTCTGCGCCAGATAGGCGAACTGGGCGAGATGGAATTGGGCGATGCGTTCATAGCCGTCGGAATTGTTGTTGTGGCTAGCGGCATGGTGGCCTTCCGAGACATTGAGGAAGGGATAGTACATCGCCGAAAGGTCGCGGGTGGTGATCAGCGAGGCGACCTTGGTCTTGTTGGTCTGGAAGGCGATGGCGATGATGTCGCACATCAGCTTGGTATGTTCGCGCAGGTCTTCGGGCAGGCCGCTGGCGGGGCGGTCCATCATGATCGCCTGCATGTTCTTGGCCTGGGCCGCTCCGTCCGCGCCGATCTTGGCGTTGCGCATCACTTCGACGCGCTTTTCCACATCGCGCACGCTGGTAAGGAATTCGTCCAGCTTGGCGCGGTCGCCGCTGCTGACCTTGCGCGACAGGTCGGCGGCGCGGTGCTTGACGCGATCCAGCACGGACAGATTGAGCATGCTGCCGCGATTGTCGAACAGGCTGTCCCAGGCCAGCGAAGGATAGACCTCCAGCGGCACCGGCGAATCCGGCGTCTGCCAGGAGATGTGCGAGGAATAGGCCAGCGAAAAATTGGTCTCGTGATAGCCGGTCATGGGCTGGTCGCAGGCCAGCACCACGCTCTGCTGAGGGCTGTCCTGGCCTATCGTGTTGGCGATCATCTGATCAACACTGATGCCGGACTGGATCAGCGCGCCCTTGGCGATGGGCCCGCCCGACAGGATGGAGCCGGTCTGGCCGGGATGAATCCCCTGCCCAACCAGCGCCGGGACATAAAGGCCGTCGACCACGTTGATCTTGGTCTTGATCGGCTCCAGCGGCTGCAAGGTGCGCGACAGCGTCATGTTGGCGCCTTCGCCCGAGGCGCTCCAATGATCCTCATTGATGCCGCAGCCGAAAAAGACAACGCCGAAACGCTTGGGGAAGTCTGCGGCGGTGGGCTCCGCCGCCATGGCGGCGACCGATTCCAGCCAGGGCAGCGCCATGGCGCAGCCGGAGCCGCGCAGCACGGCGCGGCGGGAAAAGGCGTGGCGGCGGGAAGAACCTGTCATCGGGATTTCTCCTTCTGGAAATTGATCTTCTGCAAGGGCTGTGGTTTTGCGGGCAAGGGCGTCGATGCCGTGACCAACGCGGCGCGGCGGTCGCGGAATTGCGGGCTGAGCACGATGGTCTCCACCGCGGCGCTGAAGCGGTACTGCTTCGCGGCCAGGTTGGCCTTCATCTTGTCGATCAGGCCTTCGTCCGACAATTGCGGTGAACGGCCCAACGCATAGGCCAGCAGCTTGTGGCTGAAATTGTCGACAAAGTTTTCCTGGCGGTGATCCCGGATGAAGGATTTCAAGCCAGGCACGCCTTCGCCCTTCACATTGCCGGGGAACAGCACGCTGGTGTCGACAGCGCGGCCCGCCAAATCTTTCGTACGGGCTTCGCCCACCGGGCCGAGGCCTTCGAACGCCAGCCCGAACGAGTCGAAGCGGGCATGGCAGGCGGCGCACATCGGATTGGCGCGGTGCTGCGCCAGCGTCTCGCGCACCGAAAGGTCGGACTTGGCCTCATCATTGGGCAGTTCCGGCACTACCGGCGGCGGCGGCGGAATCTTGATGCCCAGCACCTTCGACACCACCCAGTTGCCGCGCTTCACCGGCGAGGTCCTCAGGCCGGGCGAGTTCTGCGCCATGAACACCGCCATGGGCAGCAGACCACCGCGCTGGAAGCGCGCGGCATTGTCCATCCTTACCCAATTGTCGTTGCCGCCGGTAACGGCGGGCATGCCGTAATGCCTGGCCAGCGCCGGGTTGACGAAGGTGTAGTCGCCATAGAGCAGTTCCAGAACCGAACGGTCATTGGCGACGACATCGGCAACGAAACGCACCGGCTCCTGGAACAGGGCCGTCTTTAGATCGTCGTTGAAGGCGGGGAAGCGTTCGCGATCCACCGAGTTGGCGATCTCGAACTGACGCACGCCCAGCCAGTTGCCGGTGAACTCGGTCGCCAGGCCTTTCATGCGGCCGTCCTTCAGCATGCGGCGGGTTTCCGCCAGTAGCACAGCCGGATTTCCCAGATCACCGGCCGCGCCATGGCGCGCCAGCGTGGCGTCGGGCATCGACGACCACAGGAAATAGCTGAGACGGCTGGCCAGCCCAGTGCTGCTGATCGGCTGGGCGGCGAAGTCCTTGCCCGCTGCCGCCTTGGCCATCCGCGCCGCGCCGGGATCGAAGCGGTAGAGGAAATCGGGCGACATCAGCACGCCCACCAGCGAGTCACGAACAGCGTCTTCGTGGGAAAGCTGGTTTTTGGCGCGCAGCGTGCGGTAATAGGCGGCGAGGTTGGTGCGTTCGGCTTCCGTCAGCGGACGGCGCCAGGCGCGGGCGGCGAAGGCCTGCAAGGCGGCCAGATGCTTCGGCTGGGCTTTGAGACGCGCCGCTTCCACCTGACGCATGGTGGCGTCCTTCAGCGCGAAGTGCCAGTTGATCGCTTTCGTGGCTTCCGCGATGTCGCTGCGCGCGTCGGCCTTGGCCTTGGCCAGATGCTTGTCGCGCAATTCCATGATCACGGCGGTGTCGATGATGCGGTGCTTCAGCGGCCGCGGCAGGCCGGACTCCGAGCCCTTGTCATCGACCTGTCCTGCATTGTTCAGGAAATACTGCGTCCAGTTCACCGCGGTCTGGTCGGCATAGAAGTCGAAATTCCACCACAGCCGGTTCAGCGCCGCCTGGTCCTTCTGATCGAGGATCAGCTGCATCAGCGCGGTGTCGTCGCGGTAATAGCCGCCGGTGTTGTGATAGCCCGCCGACAGGAAGCGGCCCTGGTCTTCAGAATTGTCGGGCCAGTAGCGGCCACGCTCGCTCACCACGAAGGTGTCGGGAAAGACGGAGGCGAAGCGCGCGAACGCCGCCTGGTAGCGCGCCTTCTGGCCCGCCGGATAGACCAGATCGGCGTCGTTAATACGGGCATTGTGCGTCACCATCGCCCAGCGCGGCGACGCGTCGGCATGCAGGTTGGGCATGCGCGGCAGCTCAAGCGGATTGGCGGCGGGCTCATTGTCGGCGCGCAGCGCGGCGGGATCGCTGTTGCGATGATTTTCGGAATAAAGCTTCAGACGCCAATTGTGCAACGGCTGCGCCTGGCCGGGCAGGCCTCGCACCACCGGCGCGGCGAACTGCATGGCGGTGCGGCTACGGATCCTGGTCACGAAGTCGCGCATGGCGACGGTCTGTGCGGTCAACGCCGCAGCGTTGGACGGCGCGGGCAGCGCATTCCACATGCCTTGCAGCTTGGCCACCGGGCCGATGGCGTCCTTGTCCTGGAGGATGCCCCACACCAGCGGCAGATATTTTGGGCTCTGCTTCATCTGCGCGGCGATGGCGGCAAGCGTCGCCTGGGGCTGGCCCAGCGCGGCTCGATGGCGATACCGCCAGGCGGCTTCAAAGTATTTCGCGACGTCGGTGGGCTGCGCCGCATAGAAGGCCAAGATTTCCTGGGTAGCATATTTCTCGCGGTCGGTTTCCACCCGCATCGGATGCGGCGCGAATTCAATGCCGTCGGCCGTGAACACGGCATGGTCGGCGATGCTGCGCGCGCCTTGCAGATATTTGTTCAGCAGCGCCGGCGACATAGTCAGGCTCTCGCCGGAATTGTCGAAACCAGCGGTATTGGCGGGATCTACGGGGAATTGCTTGGCCGTCTGCAAGTCGCGCCTGGTGAGATCGCGGATGGTGGCGTTGTATTCGGCGTTGGACAGGCGGCGCGCCAGCACGATGCCGGGATCGCCCGCGCCCTTCCGCAATTCGTCGGCGCGCACGCCATGCACCCAGTCTACGAACTGCTTGGTCAGCTCGGCGGGCGGGGCGGCCATCGGCCTTGGCGGCATCTCGTTGGCGGCGACACGCTCCGCCGCCAGCGACCAGCGCTCAAAGTCGCCCGTCACCTGATCCATCGAGGTGATGGATTTGAGATCGAGCCCGCCCGCCGGGGTGGCGCCGCTATGGCAGCCGGAACAGTTCTTGACGAGGAAGGGCTGCACCTGGGTGGTGAATTGCTGCCTGAGTTTGGCGGACGGCTGGGCGGTCGCGGTGGTGACGGCGCAAAACAATATAGCGGCGACGAAAAATCTCATGAAACGTAGGCCCGTCCTTATGCTGCGGCTTGGCGCGGCGCGATTTCCCCGGGGCCGGACTCGGGGCCAACCCTCAATCCTCAGACTAATCAGCCGGGCGGGCCGATGCAAAAGCCTGAAAAGGTCACGTCTTGGGAAACTTGTGGGCCGCCAATCGTCGGAAAATAAGCATTTTCAGGTGGAACTTACCCGGCGCCAGCGCCTCGGCGGTATCGGCCAAGGCCAGGTCGATCAGCTCTTACATGGCGACACGGGCCGCGCCGGAGTCGCGCGCCGCCACGGCCTCATAGACCCGCAAAGGCTCAGGCACAGTATCCCGCTTCAGCCCCTCGGTGCAGTGCTTGAAGATGGTGCTCTAGATCACCGTGGCAGTGACGCTGCCGCTGAGGCTGGTAAGAAAGAGATTGCCGCAGGCTTCGAACAGCTTGGCGTGAAAGAGTTCGTCTGCGGCGCGGCCCTTCTCGGTGTGCAGAGTCTCGCTCGACATCACTTCCAGCGCTTGCCCCATCTCGTTCGCCTGTTTCAGGGTGCGGCGCTCGGAGGCCAAGGCGGCGATCTGCGGTTCGATCATGCGGCGCAGTTCGAACAGGGCGGTGAGCAGCTCCAACTGCGGCTCCTGCGCGAACATCCAGGAAAGGATGTCGGTGTCCAGCAAATGCCAGGACACCAGGACGCTGATTCGGGTCCCGGATTTGGGCCGCGATTCCACCAGCCCCTTGGCCACCAGGATGCGGATGGCCTCGCGATAGTCCGAACGCGAGACCTTGCGCTTGAAGCTGGCAGAGATTTCATCGGCCAGCGTGGTGCCCGGCGCGAGCTTGCCCGAAACGATATGGATGCCGAGCTACTCGGCGATCTTGTCGAGAATACGCTGCTTGCTGGCGGCCATGTCCCGTATCTACTGAACAAATGGCGCAGGCGGAAGGCGAAGCATCGGGTTTTCGCGTGAAATCAAGCCCATTGAAGAGACAAATGGCCAACCTCAATTTCAATTCCGCCCCAAGTCGTGACTACCACTGTGTGTAGGAGCCATCCGGCCGAAGGTTCAACAGCATGCCCGCGCGATAGGCATTGTACTCGCCGATCTTGGTGAGCTTGCTGACATCCACTTCCACGCCCAGGCCTGGGCGTTCGTTCGGCCACATCTTGCCGTTCTTGAAATCATAGACCTTGGAAAGGTGCGGCCAGGTCCGGCCGCCATTCCCCAGAATTTCCATCAAGGCGGGAATCGAGCAGGCGGTAAGACAATGCACCAGCGCCGCTTCGGCGATGGGACTTGTGAAGTGGGGGATCATGCCGACATAGTGCGTCTCGGCCAGCGCGATGATCTTCATGTATTCGGTGATACCGCCGACATTGGGCAGCGATGTGCGGACATAATCAATCCACTGGTTTTCGATCAGCCGGTTGATATCCCACTTGTAGCCAAGCTGCTCGCCCATTGCGATCGGAACGCGGGTGCGTTCGCGGACTGTCTTGTAGGTTTCCACATTCTCGCTGCGCACCAGATCCTCGATGAAATAGGGGTGCAGGTCCGCCGCTTCGATCATGGTGCACAGGCGGATGGCGTCTGGCGTGTCGAACTGGGTATGGAAGTCCAGCGCCCAGCCCCCGTCGCCCGCGCCCTTCTGCATCAACAGACAGTCATTATACATCCGGCGCAGCAGCGCGAAGCGATCGACTTCGCGCCCGCCGCCAATATCGGTGGCGTGGCGATAGACACGGAAGCCGGCCTCGCGGCAGGCGCGCGACGTGTCCTCGATGGTCGCAGTCTGGGACGGACGCGGAAATGCCGTGGAATAGCATTCCACGTAGTTGCGCGATTTGCCGCCCAGCAATTGGTACACCGGAACACCCAGCGCCTTGCCCTTCAGGTCCCACAACGCCAGGTCAAGCCCGCCCAGCGAATGCAGCTTTTCGCGCCCGGCGGTGTAATGCATACCTCGCATCATGCGCTGCCAGTGCTGGTCGATGCGGAACGGATCTAGCCCGATCATCATCGCCGCGCATTCTTCCATTGTGCGGGGCTCACCGCCCTCGCCGATACCTCGCAACCCGGATTCGGTTTCGATGATGACGACGTTAGTGGATTGGTTGACCATGGGCTGACCACCGCGGCCCGCCGCGTCGCCGGAATTGCGGTAATAATGCACTGCCTTGATCTTGTCCGTGGGCAGACCCAGCGCATTGGCGCCCGGGGGCAGCCAGAGCGAGGCGGCACTGGCCGCACCCAGACCTGTCAGCATGCTGCGGCGATTCCAGGAATGCATTTTGTCCCCCATCTGCACTTTTTTTTGAGCCGTCGCGCGGCTGTCGTCTTTGGCCCATACTTTCACCAAATCCCGCCTCACAAAAGCATTTGTGTTTGCTGTGCTGCACCATGAAAAAAATTTACGAAGATTTCGGCGGGCCAGGTTTTCATTTTCCGGCGCGGGCGGCATAATGCTCCAATAAAATCGACAACATCTTGGGGGGCATTATGAAACACGCATCCTGGACACTGGCCGCCTTCGCCACCCTGCTGCTGGCCGGAACGGCGGGTGCGCAAGCACCGCCCAACACGGTGGATGCGCATATCGCCGCCGCGCGCGCCGCCGCCAGCGCCGACTATCGCAACACGCTGCTCAATCTCTGCCCGCTCTTTCCGCCGGCGCAGCCTGGCGCGGGCCGCGGCGGCGCAGCAGGCGCAGGCCGGGGCGCCGCGCCCGCGACGCCCGATCGCGCCAACTGGTATGCGCCGCCACTCAAAGTATTCGACAATCTCTATTGGCTGGGCACGCGCCAGCATTCGTCCTGGGCGCTGGTCACCAGCGCGGGTATCATCATCATCGACACCAACTTCGCCTGGGCCACCGATCCGGAAATCGTCGAGGGCCTCACCAAGCTGGGCCTCAACCCGCGCGACATCAAATATGTTGTCATCAGCCACGCCCATGGCGATCACGATCAGGGCGCCGCCGAATTGCAGAAGCGCTATGGCGCCAAGGTGGTGATGGGCAATCCAGACTGGGATGCGACGCTGGCCCGCAAGGAATATGCGGGCGGCATTCCCACCAAGGATATCGGCGTCGGCCGCGAGGGCATGAAGCTGACGCTGGGCGACACCACGATGAACATCGTCTTCACGCCGGGTCATTCGCCCGGCACCCTGTCCTACACCTTCCCGGTGAAGGACCAGGGCCGCACGCTGCAGGTCGCCTATTCCGGCGGTACGCTGACGGGCAATTTCGGCGCCGACGGTCCGCGCTGGGACGAGTATGTGGCCTCGCAGAAGACCATCGCGGCGGCGGCTGCCGCAGCGGGCGCCACCGTGGTCCTGTCCAACCACAGCGAATACGACAACGCCTATACAAAGGCGCGGCTGATCCCGTCGGCGCGGCAGGTGGGCGAAAACCATCCCTTCATCGTCGGCGCGGACAGCGTGCAGCGCTATTTCACCGTGATGCAGGAATGCGCCATGGCGGGCAAGCTGCGCAACAACGCGAAGTAGCGCGCAGGCGGCAGGCATAAAAAAGGGGCGCTTCGCAGCGCCCCTTTTTCGTTGCCGTTTGCGCGGCCTATTTCGGCGTCAGGCGATAAAGACCACCCTTGTTGGCGTTGTTGATGCCGCCTTCCGAGATCCAGATCGCGCCATCGGGCGCCATCGCGACGTCACGCACGCCAAAGCCGATGTCATAACGCTCGGCAGCGCGGGCGCCGCCCTTGCCGTCAAACACGATGCGGGTCAGCGAACGGCTGCCCATGCCGGCGGCGAGCGCCGAACCGTCCCAGGCCTTGAACTGCGCACCGCGCACAAAGGTCAGGTTGCCCGGCGCGATGACAGGGGTCCACTGGATCACCGGCTTCTGGAAGCTGTTGTCCGTGTCGTGGCTGGGCACCGGCACCTTGTTGTAGTTCGGGCCGTAGGAGACGCTGGGCCAGCCGTAATTCTTGCTTGCCTGGATCAGGTTCAGTTCGTCGCCGCCGCCCGGACCATGTTCGACTTCCCACAGGTCGCCGTTCGGCGCGAACGACATGCCATAAGGCGTGCGGAAGCCGGACGCCCAGGTGTAGGACGGCGTCAGGTTCTGGTTGTTCGGATAGGTATATTGACGAATCACGGGCGCGGTCTTGGCCTGTTCCGTGTCCTGTGGCGGACGGATGATCGGGATCGTCGCTGCGCCCGTCTTGCCCGCATTCGGATTGCCTGGGGCGGGCTTGCCGTCCAGGGTCATGCGCAGGATCTTGCCTAGCGGCGAATTGGGATCCTGGGCAGGGGTCATGCGCTGGCGGTCGCCCACCGAGAGATAGAGAAGATTGTTGCGGAAGGCGACGGCGGCGCCGAACTGGCCGCCCGCACCACCGGCGCCATCGCGCCAGATCACTTGCAGGTCCTGCAGCGAGGGATTGGTGCCCAGTTGCAGGCGCGCGCGCGCCAGCGCCAGGCTGGAGCCGCAAAGCTTGCCGGCGAGAGCCGTCGCGTCAGCAGGGCAAGCCGGCGTCGCGCCACGGCCGCCCGCGGGCACCGGTACCGTCTCTTCCAGCGGCTCGGAATAAGTCAGGTACACCATGTTATCGCGCGCATAGTTGGGCGACAGGTAGATGCCCAAGAGGCCGCCCTGGCCGCCATACAGCACGGCAGGAATGCCAGTGACGGGCGTCTTGGCGCCCTGCTGCGTCACGATCCAGACCTTGCCGCCCTTCTCGTTCACGATCATGCGGCCATCGGGCAGGAAAGCCATGCGCCAGACTTGGGTATCGAACTCACCCACCTTGGCCATATTGAAGGGCAGGCTGCCTTCGGGCTTCTGGCTGCCCATGTTGGGCACCGGCGAGATCTGCGCCATCGCGGTGGTGGTCATCAAGACCAGGACAAGGGCTGCTACTACCGACTTCGTCATATTATTCCTCCCAGAATTTTGCCGGAACCATAAGGGGCCAAACCCCAGGGAGACAAGCCGGTAAACGTTATAATTCCGGCTGGCGGTGGACGGTCAGCCTGTGAGCGTCAGCACCGCGACCAGCGCGCCCGCGTCCTGCGCCGTTGCGCCGGGCGGCAGCCGGATCAGGGCATTGGCGGCGGCGAAGACGGAATGCAGCGAGGAATCCTGATCCTCGAAGGCGCGAACCGTGAGCTGGCCTTCGCCATCGGACTCAAACATTGCACGCAGGTAATGTTCGCGCGGACCATTGGCGGGCAGCGCTCGGGCCAGCCAGGCGCGGGTGAAGACGATGGCGGGATCGCGGCCCAGCGTCCGTTCCAACAGCGGCCGCAGGAAAAGATGGGCGCAGGCCAGGGCAGAAGCCGGATTGCCCGGCAGACCCAGCACAGGACCCAGCGGCATGACGCCGAACCAGGTCGGCTTGCCCGGCCGCACCGCGATTTTCGCCACCCACAGATCGAGTCCGAGTTTTTGCAGCGCCGGGCGAGCATGATCGTGATCGCCCACCGACGCGCCGCCGATCACCACCAGCAGATCGCTGTCGCGCAAGCCCTCTTCCGCCGCGCGGGCGATTGCTTCGACATCGTCGCGGGCGATGTCCAGCTTGCGCGTGCCTGCACCCC
>CANFDA010000062.1 GCA_947445215.1 Alphaproteobacteria bacterium
GAAAGCCTGGACCGCAAGCATTTCCTTGTGGTCGGCGGCGCTTCCGCTGGCACTGTGTTCGAGTGGTACGACTTCTATCTATATGGCTCGCTCGCCACCTACATCACCCGGCACTTCTTCTCCGGCGTGAATGAAACCACCGGCTATATCTTCGCCCTGCTGGCCTTCGCGGCGGGCTTCGCCGTGCGCCCCTTCGGCGCGCTGGTGTTCGGACGGCTGGGCGATCTGTGGGGCCGAAAGAACACCTTCCTGGTGACGATGCTGCTGATGGGCGTCTCCACCTTCACGGTGGGCCTGCTGCCGTCTTATGAAAGCATCGGCGTTCTCGCCCCCGTGGCGCTGATCACGCTGCGCCTTCTGCAAGGCCTGGCGGTGGGCGGCGAGTATGGCGGCGCGGCGACCTACGTCGCCGAACATGCGCCCCATGGCAAGCGCGGCTTGTACACCAGCTGGATTCAGACCACGGCGACGCTGGGCCTGTTCCTGTCGCTGGTGATCATCCTGGGCATCCGGCTGGAGATGGGCAACGAAGCCTTCGCCGCCTGGGGCTGGCGCATTCCCTTCCTGCTCTCGGCGCTTCTGCTGGGCGTCTCTTTGTGGATTCGCCTGAAGCTTAATGAGAGCCCGGTGTTCCGCACCATGGTGGCGGAAGGCAAGACCTCGTCCAATCCGATCAAGGACAGTTTCGGCAACAGGAAGAATCTGAAGCTGGTGCTGCTGGCGCTGTTCGGCCTCACCGCCGGGCAAGCCGTGGTGTGGTATTGCGGCCAGTTCTACGCGCTGTTCTTCCTGGAACGGGTGCTAAAAGTCGATCCCATCCTCACCAACACGTTGATCGCCATCGCGCTGATCCTGGGCACACCGATGTTCGTGCTATTCGGCTGGCTGTCGGACAAGATCGGTCGCAAGCCCATCATCCTGGCGGGCTGTTTGCTGGCGGCGCTGACCTTCTTCCCCCTTTTCAAGGCGCTCACCGTCGCCGCCAATCCGGCGCTGGCGGCTGCCGCATCGGCCACGCCGATCACCGTGGCCGCCGCGCCCGGCAATTGCACCTTCCAGTTCGATCCGGTAGGCCGGGCCCAGTTCAACTCATCTTGCGACATCGCCAAGGGCTGGCTGGCGCGGGCGGGCCTGCCGTATGTCAATGAAGTCGCCGCACCGGGCGCGCTGACGCAGGTGCGCATCGGCGGCAATACGCTGGCGTCCTTCGACGGCCATGCCGTGCCGCGCGCCGAACTGGCCGCGCGCCGCGCCGCCTGGGAAAAGGACGCGATGGCTTTCGCCGCCGCCGCCGGCTATCCCGCCGCCGCTGACAGCGCCGCCGTGAACAAGCCGATGGTGGTCGCCATCCTGTTCGTGCTGATGATCTATGCCGGCATGGTCTATGGCCCCATCGCCGCCGCGCTGGTGGAGATGTTCCCTGCCAATATCCGCTACACCTCGATGAGCCTGCCCTATCATCTGGGCAATGGCTGGTTCGGCGGCTTCCTGCCCACCACGGCCTTCGCCATGGTGGCGGCGACCGGCAACATCTATTACGGCCTCTGGTATCCGGTGGTGGTGGCGGGCGCCACGGTGGTGATCGGCGCGCTCTTCATCCGCGAGACCCGTCACGCCAGGATCGAGGCATGACCGCAAGGCCCATCAAACTGCCCGACGACGAACCTGCCATCCTCTCCTTCATCCAGGGCTTGCAGGATTACGAGCTGGGCTTCGAGAACAACCGCCGCCGCGATCCCGCCTTTGTCGCCGATCACTGGCGCGACGCCCAGCATCGCTGCGCCGAAAAGCATGGTGCCATGCTCATCGCCGAACAGGACGGCAAGAAAGTGGGCTGGATTTCGGCTTATGAAGAGCATGGTGAGCTTTTCATCGCCGAACCGGAGCGCCGCCATGGCTTCATCGCGGAGATTTTCGTCAATGCCGATGCGCGCGGCCAGGGCCATGGCAAGGCGCTGATCGCGGCCTGCGAAGTCTGGAGCCGGGAGCGCGGCCACAAGCTGCTCACCATCGGCGTGCTGGCGAAGAACGCCCATGCCATCCGGGCTTATGAAAGCGCGGGCTATGCGCCCTACACTCTACTGATGCGCCGTTATCTCTAGCTTGAACCCTGGGCGGAATGCTCTAAGTTAGAGAGGCGCTGTCCGGCTCGCGCATCCCCTCACATGTCACCGGGATGGCCCTGCTCTCACAAAGGAGAGCCGTCATGGCCTGGTTCACGCTGTTGCTGGCGGGCGCGCTGAAAATCGTCTGGGCGCTCAGCATGAAACAATCGCAGGGCTTCACCCGCCTCGCGCCCACCGTCATCACGCTCATCGCCATGGCCGCCAGCTTCGGCTTTCTGGCGGCGGCGATGCGGGTGCTGCCGCTGGGCACGGCCTATGCGGTGTGGACCGGCATCGGCGTGCTGGGCGAACCTGCCAACGCGCTGCGGCTGGCGGCGGCGGGGATGATCCTGGGCGGCATCGTGCTGATGAAGCTGTCGGCCTGATGGCAGGATAGTGAAAACTTATCCGCCTCCTGCCATCGCCGCGCGGCCATCACCATATCGGCGCGATGATGCTGCGCCCTGACATTGCCTGCCCACACGCACGCCAAGCCCATGCGGGGATAAAGGGGAGGGGTGCGGAATTTTGGTACCAAAAGCGCCGCGAATTCCGGGAAACCGTGGTGCCAGGATGGTGGATAGGCCAGTCCGGCCGCTCGACCAAGCTCGCGGCGTTGCGCGCTCAAATCGATCCACTGGATCGATTTGCCCCGCTATCGCGGGTCGCGCGGCAACCCGCCCATGCGGCAGACCTCTTTCCACTCGTTATCCGTCACCGGCTGCACCGACAGGCGGAAGCTGGTGACGAGCGACATCTTGGCGAGTTTGGGATTGGCCTTGGCGTCGGCCAGGGTAACGGGATTGGGCATGTCCTTGACCGCCTTGACCACCACCAGCCCGAACTGGCCCATAGCGTCGGTGGGATCGAGCTGGAATTCCTCGATCACTTCGACGATGCCGACCACGGCCTTCTGCTCGTTGGAATGATAGAAGAAGCCCAGGTCGCCCTTCTTCATCGCCTTCATGTTCAGCTTGGCGGTGTGGTTGCGCACCCCGCTCCAGGGTTCGCCTTTGGCCCTCTTCTTCTTTTGCTGCTCCCAAGACCAGGCATCGGGTTCGCTCTTGAACAGCCAGTGCGCCATGGCTCACTCCCCAAAGAACTATTCAGATGTGAGTTTGCGGTTCATTAGCCGCGCCACCGCCTGCTCCAGCGGCAGCGCGCCGGAGAGAAGATCGGCCATGGCTTCGGCGATGGGCAGCTCCACACTGGCGGTCTTGCCGCGCGCCACCAGCGCGGGCGCGGTGGCCACGCCTTCTGCCAGCGCATGGCCCGGCGCGGTCAGCGTCGCCACCGCCTTGCCCATGCCCAGCTCGACTCCGGCAGAGAAGTTGCGCGAGGTGCGGCTGGTCGCCGTCAGCACCAGATCGCCCAGGCCCGACAGACCCATCAGGGTTTCGCGTTTCGCGCCCAGCGCTTCGCCAAGCCGCGCCAGCTCGGCGAAGCTGCGCGCCAAGAGCGCGGCGCGGGCATTCTCGCCCAGCTTCAGGCCTTCGACCACGCCGCAGGCGATGGCATAGACATTCTTGGCCGCGCCGCCCAAGGCCACGCCGATGACATCGTCGCCCGCATAGGGACGGAAGCCGGGCGTGGAGAGCGTCGCCTGCAGGCGGCCCGCGCCAGCGCCCGCGATGGTGACGGCGGTGGGCAGGCCCATCGCCACGTCGCGCGCGAAACTGGGGCCGGAGAGGATGGCGATGGGATGGCCCGGCGCGGCGTCCGCCACCATTTCATGCAGCAGCATGCCGGTCTCGAGCTCGATGCCCTTGGCGCAGATCACCAGTGGTGCGTCGCCCTTCAGCAGCGGCACGATCTGGCCCAGCATGGCGCGTGTCACCTGCGCCGGAACCGCGAGCAGGATGACTTCGCCGCCGGCCGCCACCGGCAGCGAGGTAGTGACGGAAATATCTTCGGGCAATTCGACGCCCGGCAGGTATTTGGGATTTTCGCCCGCCGACAGATCGACCAGCAACGCCCCGTCGCGGGCCCACAGATTGACGCGCCGGCCGGCCCGCGCCGCGGTCGCCGCCAGCGCTGTGCCCCAGCCGCCCGCTCCCAGCACGGAGACATGGGAATATGCTTGTTCTGCCATAATACCGGACGCTTTGTTGATTATTCAGGATGCCAGACTATGTTCTGGCTACCTGCATCTCACAAGGGCGCAGGTGTCACGGGTAAAGAGGATTTCATGAAGCTGACGCGGCGCGATTTTGCCCTGACGGCCGCAGCCTTCGCGGCGGCGGGTGGTTCTGCGCTGGCGCAGAACAAGATCCAGCTGCAGCGCCGCATCGAGTTCACGCCACAGCAACGCGAGGATCTCGACCGTGTCAGCGCCTATCTCAATTCCATCACCACCTTGGGTGCGCAATTCGTGCAGATGAACGCGCAGGGCTCGGTCAGCCGGGGCGAATTCTATCTCGCCCGACCCGGCAAGCTGCGCTTTGAATACCGCCCGCCCAGCCCCCAGCTGATCGTCGCGACGGGCGGGAATATCTATGTCCGCAATAGCCACCTCAACACGGTGGACCGCTACAGCGTGCAGGATACGCCGCTGGGGCTGCTGGTGGCCGACGCCATCAATCTGCGCGGCAATTCCGCGGTACTGGGCATCGACCGCCAGCCGGGCCAGCTGCTGCTGCGCACCCGCTCCAGCACCAACCGGATGCAGGACAATATCCAGATCGTCTTCGCCACCGAACCGGCGTTGCAATTGCGGCAATGGACGGTGCGCGAGGCCCAGGGCGGCAGCACCAGCGTGGCGCTCAGTGGCGTGCAGACCGGCATGCCGATCGCGCCCGAATCCTTCGCGATTCCGGTCAAGGCGCCTGTCATCCGCAAGAGCGGCACTTGATTCCGAAAGTCGGTCTGGTCTGTGACCGGGGCATGGATGACGCGCTGGCGCTGCAACGCGCCAACGACGCCTATATCGCCGCCGTGCGCGACGGCGCGAGCGCGCTGCCGCTGCTGATACCTGCGCTGCAGCCGCCGCTGCCGGTGACCGCGCTGCTGGATGCTTTTGACGGATTTCTCTTCACCGGTGCGCCGTCCAACGTCGATCCGGCACGCTATTGCGGCGCGGCGCCGCGCGATCCGTCGCTGCTCGATCCGGCGCGCGACGCTGTCAGCCTGGAATTGATCATGGCCGCCATCGCGGCGGGAAACCCCGTACTGGCGATCTGCCGCGGCTTTCAGGAGCTGAACGTGGCGCTGGGCGGCGCGCTGTTTCAGCATGTGCAGGAACAGCCCGGCCGGATGATGCATCACTAAGACGAGGCGGCACCGCTGGATTCCCAATGGGGGCCCGCCCATAAGGTCACCATCGCCCCGGGTGGCCTGCTGGCGCGGATCGCTGGGATCGGGGAGCGGATGGTCAATTCCCTGCACCCACCAGGGCGTGGACCGGCTGGCGCCGCTGCTGCGCGCGGACGCCGCCGCTCCGGACGGCCAAATCGAGGCCGTTTCGATGCCCGGAATCCGCCGCCTTCCTGCTGGGGGTGCAGTGGCATCCCGAATGGCGCTGGCAGGAGAGCGAACTCAGATCGTCCATTCTCGCAGCCTTCGGAAAATTGTTGAAATCAAGTAAGCAGTAACTTACAGTAAGTAATGGCTTACGAAGATGTCATGGCAGCCTTGGCCGATCCCACGCGAAAGGCAGTCTTTGATCGCCTGCGGCAAGGCCCCCAAACCGTCGGCGCCCTGGCGGCGGGCCTGCCTGTGAGCCGCCCAGCCATCTCCCAGCACCTCAAGGTGCTGAAGGCGGTGGGCTTGGTCTCCGATCACCCCGACGGCGCGCGACGTTTTTACCGATTGGATGGGCGTGGCCTGACGGGACTAAAGGATTACCTATTGGAAGTATGGGAAGAGGCGGAAAAGGCGCACCGGGAAGAGATTGCGCGCCAGCTGGAAGAGCGTCGCTACGGCTAAGGCGGCGTCCCGGCCGTGCCTGATCGGCAGATGAACGGCCTTGCAAAAATAACACTGTCACGTAAAATAATAGATTAAATAAAAAAACTTCAAACATGTGGCATTAATATCTTGATTACATCAATAAGGCAGTTGGACCGCAGGCTCTGCCCCCGCTCGCTTCGCGGTCCCGGGTTGAATGGAGCAAGGGTCATCCACTCCCCGAGCTCCTCGCGCAATATGCCCATTTGGTCCCCCGGCATCCCCGGGAGACCCTTTTTATCCAGCGATGCTTCTCAATGTCAGGCTCAATCGCCCGCCGCCAGGCACCACGCGCGAGCTTCCCGTCACGATGCGATCAATGCCGTGATAGGCTAGCCGGGCAGGCCCCCCAAACAGGATGACGTCGCCAGAGGCCAACTTCACGCTTTGGGTCTTGCCACCCCTGGCCGTGCCGCCGATGCGAAACAGGGCGTCGTCGCCCAGCGAGACTCCCACCACCGGTGCTGTGACATCCTTCTCGTCGCGATCCTGGTGCAGGCCCATCTTCGCGCCTGCGCGGTAGAGATTCACCAGGCAGCAATCCGGCGGCGGCAGTTGCGCGATCTCCTACCACAATGCGAGCAGGGCAGGCGGGATGGCGGGCCAAGGCGTGCCGGTGACGGGATGGGTGGGCTGGTAGCGATAGCCCGCCTTGTCCGCGACCCAGCCCAGTCGGCCGAAATTGCTTTCTTGCACTGAGAAGGGCTTCGCCGTCTTCGGCATCACCGGGCGGTAGAGGGGTGCGGCCTCCAATCGGGCCTGCACATCTTCCAGCAGCAATTTTTGTTGGCCAGGAGAGAAGTATTCGCGCCAGAGAAAGATGCCAGGCCCTAAGGCCAGCTTCACCACTGGCGCGGGCTGCGCGTCGGCACGGTGAAAATCCTGTCGTAGAAATCGCGCATGCCGCGCGCGTCGAGCCAGGCTTTCAGTCTCTCCGGGGTGTAATCGCGACCGATCCATTCGGCCAACGGCGCCCCTTTCGCGTCTTCGTTGGCGAATTCGAGGAACCGTTTCAGCCAGCGCTGATGCGTCTTGGGAAAATGCAGATACGGCCAGCGTGCGAACTGCGCTCGCGCTTGCGGTAGCGCAGCCCAGCCGCCGCGGAAGATCAGATACAGCGCGAGCGCCAGGCTGGTGCGGTCCTGCCCGCCCGAGCATTTGGCGACGAAGGGATGTGGCGCGGCGGCGAACACCTCCATCAGCCGCATCATCATTTCGCGAGTTGGCAGCTTGCGCGAATCCATCATGGCGTCGAAATGCGAAATACTCAGTATGGCCGCCGCTTTTGTCTCGTTCTTCCACCAGGAAAGATCGTCATTGCGCCCACGCAGATTGATGATTGCCCGGATGCCGCGCTTCGCCAGGAATCGCCGGTAGCCGCCAGCCCAGGGCTGGGCCATGCGTGCCGCTTCGTCCGGCACCACCCAGTGGAAATTGTAGAGAATGTCGCCAAGGGAGCGCATAAGATCAGCTTGTATACGTCAGCCGGGGAGAGGCAAAGCATGCGCATCGCCAAAGCCAACCTGAACCGCAAATGGCTGGCCAGCACACTGCTGGCGGGGGCGGTCTTCGCCGTGCTGGGAACGCTGGACTCGAGGCTGCGAACGCTCAGCGGCGTCGGCACCTTCGACCTTCAGGGCTTCGTCACCGCGGCCCAGTATGACACCGCTTTCCATACCTGGGGCATCAACGCCTATCTGTCGCGCGCGGGTTTCAATCTGGGGCTTGATTAACCTGTTCATCCCGCTGTGCGGCGCGGCGCTGTTCTATTCCGGCGTGATCATTGTGGAAGCGTTTGCTCCCTCGGCCGGACGTCTGCGCCGCATCCTGGCCATGGCCGCGTTCGCCCCGGTGATGGCCGCCGGTCTGGACGTGATCGAAAATGCGCTGCACGTCACCATGCTCTGAAACGGCGCGACCGACGCGCTGACCCGGATTGCCCATACCGTCTCCACCGCCAAGGGAGTGGGCTTTGGGATCGGAATGCTCTTGCTGCCGGGCGCCATCCTGGCCCGCATCCTGAGCAGGCGGAAAGGTGGCTAGCCGACGGGGTTCGTGGGGTCGAAAAGGCCCGAAATCCTTCTGCTTGACCCATAGAACCTTTTCCGTATATTGCGCCGCTCTTCGGGCGCCTCCGTTTCCAGGAAAACTATTTATATTCAAGGAATTAGACCATGTATGCGGTCGTCCGCACCGGCGGAAAACAGTATAAAGTGGCCAAGGACACGGTCCTGAAGGTCGAAAGCATCACCGGCGATGTGGGCTCCAAGCTCGACCTGGAAGTGCTAATGCTGGGCGGCGACGCCCCCAAGATCGGCGCGCCGCTGGTCAAGGGCGCCTCGGTCCAATGCGAGATCGTTGAGCACGGCCAGGGCGAGAAGGTCATCGCCTTCAAGAAGAAGCGCCGCAAGAACACCCACCGCAAGCGCGGTCACCGCCAGCACTTCACCACGGTGAAGGTGCTCGGCATCACTGCCGGTTAAGGACGCACACCTATGGCACACAAGAAGGCAGGTGGTTCTTCGCGCAATGGTCGCGATTCTAACCCCAAGATGCTGGGCGTGAAGCTGTTCGGCGGCGAAGCCGTGGCGGGCGGCAATGTGATCGTGCGTCAGCGTGGCACCAAGTTCTATGCCGGCGAGAATGTCGGCATGGGCAAGGACCATACGCTTTTCGCGCTGGCCGATGGCCGCGTCTCGTTCAAGACCGGCTTTAAGCGTCGCACCTTTGTGTCCGTCCTGCCGGCGAACAATCCGGCCAAGGTGGCTGCGGAATAACAGGCGGCTGAAGACATATGCCGCCACCGAAAGTGGCGGCCCGTTATGCGAGGGAGATGGTCCGCCATCTCCCTTTTTTATTCCTCGCTCGAAAGGATTAGCGGGGAATGTCATGTGCGTTTTGGAGAGCGAGAGACTGATTTTAAGGCCGCACAGGCCCACGGATATCGAGACGATGGCGGTGTGGCTCAGCAATTACGATGTGAGCAAGATGCTGCTGCGCATTCCCCATCCTTACAGCGAAGACGATGCCGAGGCCTTCATCGCCCGCGAGCCCAGCGATGAGCAGGTCTTCGTCATCGAGCGCAAGGCCGACGGGGTCTTCCTGAGCAGCATCGGGATCAATTCCGTCCCGGATCACGAGTTCGGCTACTGGCTGGGCAAGCCCTATTGGGGCTTCGGCTATACCAGCGAAGCGGCGCGCCGGCTGGTGACCTATGCTTTCGAGCGGTTCGGCGTGGATGCCCTGCGCTCCGGGTTCTTCGCCGACAATCCGGCTTCTGGCAACGTCCTGGCCAAGCTGGGGGCGCGCCACAATGGCTCGCGCCTGCGCTTTTCGTAGGCCCCGGGGCAGGGGGTTCTCTGCCATCACATGCTGTTGACGCAGGCCGATTTCCTGCGAAAACAGGCCGCTTGAGAGGCCCCGGGAGCATGGCTTTTGCCATGCGACCAGAGGATTAAAGTGATGAAATTTCTTGATGTCGCCAAGGTCTATGCCAACAGCGGGGCAGGCGGTAACGGCTGCATCGCCTTCCGGCGCGAGAAGTTCATCGAGTATGGCGGCCCTTATGGCGGCGATGGCGGCCGCGGCGGCGACGTCGTGGCCGAGGCGGTAGAGAATCTTAACACCCTGATTGACTATCGCTTCCAGCAGCATGTGAAAGCCAAGAGCGGCGAGGGCGGCAAGGGCAAGGTGATGACCGGCGCCAATGGCGATGACGCCGTGATGAAGGTGCCGGTCGGAACCGAGATCTATGAAGAGGATGGCGAAACCCTGATCGCCGACCTGGCCACGCCCGGCCAGCGCGTACGTTTGCTCAAGGGTGGCAATGGCGGCTTCGGCAATGCCCACTTCAAGAGTTCGACCAACCAGGCGCCCGACTTCGCCATGCCCGGCCAGCCGGCGCAGGAAGCCATCTTTATCCTCAAGCTGAAGCTGATTGCCGATGCCGGGCTGATCGGCATGCCCAATGCGGGCAAGAGCACCTTCCTGTCCCGCGTCTCGGCGGCGCGGCCCAAGATTGCCGACTATCCCTTCACAACCCTGGAGCCGCAGTTGGGCGTGGTGAAGGTGGACGAGAGCGACTTCGTATTGGCCGACTTGCCCGGACTTATTGAAGGCGCGCATGAGGGCATTGGATTGGGCGACCGCTTCCTGGGCCATGCCGAACGCTGCGCCACCATCCTGCATTTGATCGACGGCACCGGCGACGTCGTGGGCAAGACGTACAAGACCATCCGTGCCGAGCTGGAAGCCTATGGCATGGGGCTGGATGAAAAGCCCGAGATCGTGGCGCTCAACAAGGTCGACGCCATTCCCGAAAAGGAACTGGCCAAGAAGATTGCCGCGCTGGAGAAGGCCTGCGGCCATAAGGTGATGATACTGTCCGGCGTGACTGGCGAGGGCGTAATGCCTGTGCTGCGCGCCATGATGAAGAACATCCAGAACCGGCGCGCCCATCGCGTGATGGTGGCGGAACGTCAGCGCCCCGCGCGTAGGCCGATCACGCGCCTTGAACGACAGAACGTCAATTTCAGAGCACCAGTGGTGCCGAAATCGATGGCGGCGGAACTGGACCTTGAGGTGAAAGTCAAAGTGAAAAGCGCCCAGCCTGTCATCGTGCCCAAGAAAAAGAAAGCGGTGGAAGTTGATAAGCCCAAGCGCGTACCGCTGAAAAAGAAAAAGGCCGTCAAGGGCGGCGGCCGGGCCAAGGCCAAGCCCAAACCCGCCAAGCATTCCGCCAAGGCGCGCGCCAACAAGGCGGCATTGAACAAGAAGCGATCGCGGCGATGAGCGACATCTTCTCCGGTGCAAAACTGGTCGTGGTCAAAGTCGGTTCCGCCCTGCTGGTGGATCAGGCGGCGGGTGAACTGCGCCGCGCCTGGTTGGAATCGCTTTGCGCCGATGTGGCGGCGCTGAAGCAAAAAGGCGCGCAGGTCATCCTGGTCTCATCCGGCTCCATCGCGCTAGGCCGCCGTTTGCTCAAACTGCCGGCCGGTCCGCTGCGGCTGGAGGAAAGCCAGGCCTCGGCAGCGGCCGGGCAGGTGCGGCTGGCTGAAGCCTATGCCGATATTTTCGCGGGCCATGGCATCGTCGCGGCGCAGGTGCTGCTGACCTTTGGCGATACCGAAGAGCGACGCCGCTATCTCAATGCCCGCGCCACGCTGGGCACGCTGCTTTA
>CANFDA010000063.1 GCA_947445215.1 Alphaproteobacteria bacterium
CACGAAAGCGGACAGGGCGTTGCGGCGCACGTCACCCGAGCGGGTGGCGAAGACCACATGCAGCTTTTCCCACTCGCTCTCGTCCGGCAGCGCCAGGATGGTGGTGATGCGCTCGCCTTCCGACAGCGGCAGCAGATTGACCATGGCCTTGCCCTTGCCGGCGATACGGGCTTCCGGCAGGCGCCAGACCTTGAGCTTGTAGGCCATGCCGGTGGACGAGAAGAACAGCATCGGCGCATGGGTGTTGGCGACGAACAGGCTGGTGACGAAATCCTCGTCCCGCGTCGCCATGCCGGAGCGGCCCTTGCCGCCACGGCCCTGCACCCGGTACTCGGCCAGCGGCGTGCGCTTGATATAGCCGGCATGAGTGACGGTTACGGCGACATCCTCGCGCTCGATCAGCGCCTCGTCCTCGAACTCGATCTCCGCATCTATCAGCTCGGTCCGGCGCGGGTTGGCGAACTCGGCGCGGATGACGGCCAGTTCGTCCTTGATGATCGTCATCACCCGGTCGCGCGAGCGCAGGATGTCGAGATAATCCGCAATTGCCAGACCCAGCTTCTGAGCCTCGTCGTTGATTTCGTCGCGGCCCAGCGCGGTGAGGCGCTGCAGGCGCAGATCCAGGATCGCCTTGGCCTGCATTTCGGAAAGGCGGATGGTGTTGTCGCTTTCTACCGCATGGCGGGGATCGGCGATCAGCGCCACCAGCGGCCCGACATCCTTGGCGGGCCAGGCGCGGGCCATTAACTGCTCGCGCGCTATAGCAGCGTCGGCGGCGGCGCGGATCAGCTTGATGACTTCGTCGATATTGGCAACCGCCACGGCCAGCCCAACCAAGATGTGACCGCGATCCCGCGCCTTGTTGAGATCGAACTTGGTCCGGCGGGTGATGACATCCTCGCGAAAGGCCACAAAGGCCACGAGCATGTCCTTCAGGTTCATCTGAATGGGGCGGCCCTCATTCAGGGCCAGCATGTTGACGCCGAAGCTCTGCTGCAGGCTGGAGAAGCGATAGAGCTGGTTGAGCACCACATCGCTGGAGGCGTCGCGCTTCAGCTCAATCACCATGCGCATGCCGGTGCGGTCGCTCTCGTCGCGGATGTCGGAGATGCCCTCGATGCGCTTGTCACGCACCAGCTCGGCGATCTTCTCCATCAGCACCGCCTTGTTCACCTGATAAGGCAGCTCGGTGACGATGATGGCTGCACGGTCCTTGCGGATTTCCTCGACGGCGCAGCGCGCCCGCATCAGGACGCTGCCGCGGCCGTGCGCTAGCGCCGCCTTAGTGGCCAGCTTGCCGATGATCAGGGCGCCGGTGGGAAAGTCGGGACCCGGCACGATTTCCATCAGGGCGTCCATGCCGATGGACGGGTCTTCTATCACGGCCAAGCAGGCGTCGATCACTTCGCCCAGATTGTGCGGCGGAATGTTGGTGGCCATGCCGACGGCGATGCCCGAGGAGCCGTTGACCAACAGGTTGGGGAAGCGGGCGGGCAGCACCACAGGCTCGCGCTCGCTGCCGTCATAATTGTCCTGAAAAGACACCGTTCCCTTGTCGATGTCTTCGGTCATCGAATGGGCCAGCTTGGCCCGGCGGACTTCGGTGTAACGCATGGCGGCGGGCGGATCGCCGTCCACGCTGCCGAAATTTCCCTGGCCGTCGATCAGCGGCGCGCGCATGGAGAAATCCTGCGCCATGCGCACAAGCGCGTCATAGATCGACTGGTCGCCATGCGGATGGTACTTGCCGATCACATCGCCGACGACGCGGGCGGATTTGCGATAGGCCTTGTTCCAGTCATAGCCATTCTCGTGCATCGAGAAGAGAATGCGGCGGTGCACGGGCTTGAGGCCATCGCGCACATCTGGCAGCGCGCGGCTGACGATCACGCTCATGGCGTAATCGAGATAGGATTTCTTCAGCTCGTCTTCGATGGCGACCGGTGTTATGGGCATGCCGGACTGCGGCGGCGCGCCTTCGGTCTTGGATTTATCGCTCAAAAAATGCCCTCGGAGAGCCTGCCCGAAGCAGGCGAAAAACAGGGCTAATTCCTAGCATTTTCCGATGGCTCGAGCCAGCGATTCCGGCTCCAGCAAGTTATTGATATAGTTACAGTATTTTGATCTAGCGGGGCAGGTTTTGCAGAGCCTGCAATTCGGCCAGAACCCGGGCCATATCATAGGCGTAGATCAGCCTTTTTCTGCCCTCGTCCTTGTAGGCGAACGTGATACCGACCAGCCTTCCTTGCGTGTCGACTACAGGCCCGCCGGAGAAGCCAGGTCCCGCATTGGCTTCGTAGGTGAACCAGCTCGAGATGTCATAGCCAGGCGGTATGACGATGGCGCGCACCTCGCCGCGCGCCACGCGCAGCTCGGCATCGGTGCCTTGGCCATAGGCGGTGACGGCGCCACCCACCACCGGGGCCGCTGTGGCGGGATTAGCGCTACGCGCCACGCGAAAGAACAGCAGGTCGGATTGCGCCGCCTCCCCGATCACCGGCCCGGAGACAAGGCGGCGATTGTGAGCGTTGGTGACAGCGATGCCCGGCGCAATCACCATGGCGGCGCCATCGGCGGTGTCGATGCCCAGGTTTACCCGGGCATTCAGCGGCAGATAGGCCCCGGCGATCTCGGGTTCTAAGATGCGCGCGGCAGGAACGCCGGACGACGTGGCACAGCCCGCAAGGGCTAGGCACAGAAGCGCTATAGCTTGCTTGAAGCGAATTTTATGCTCCTTACGGCCGCTCGCTTTTGCTCGCGGCGTTCGCTGCTCGAAACGGCCCAACGGACCGTATCGTTTCCCTCCGGCAAACCGCGCCTCAGCTAGAACGGGATTTCGTCATCCATCTCGTCGCGCTGGAAGCTGGCGGGAGACTCGCCCGCGCCGGAGCGGTCGCCACCACTGCCGCCGCCTTCACCCTTGCCGTCCAGCATGGTGAGTTCGCCGCGGAAATTCTGCAGCACGACTTCGGTGGAGTATTTCTCGGCGCCGTCCTTGTCGGTCCATTTGCGGGTCTGCAGCGCACCTTCAAGATACACCTTGGAGCCCTTGCGGAGATATTTCTCCGCCACATCGGCAAGGTTCTTGTTGAAGATCACGACGCGGTGCCACTCGGTCTTTTCCTTGCGCTCGCCGGAGGACTTGTCCTTCCAGCTTTCCGACGTCGCGATGGAAAGATTCACCACCGGCTCGCCGCTGGTCATGCGCCGCACTTCCGGGTCCTTGCCCAGATTGCCGACCAAAATCACCTTGTTGACGCTACCCGCCATGACCATTGCTCCGTAAATCGAGGGCGCACCCTAAGCCGGGGTGCCACCTGCCGCCACCGGCGCTCATGCACCGTCCACAGCGTTCCCTAACATTTGTTCCTGTTTTGTTCAATGGGCATTTTCCCCTCGCTTGCTATAACCGGCGCATGACCGAACAGACCATTGAAAAAGGGGGCCGCATCCATCGCGATTGCCCGTCCTGCACCGCGCCCTCCGCCAGCGCGGCGCCGGTGCGCTATCAGCATCCCGACTGGCCGATGAAGCAGTGCGCCGCCTGCGGCCTGGTCTATCTAGAATATGTCCCGGCCTATGATGCGCTCTATGACGAGATCGCCTGGCACAAGCAGCACAAGAAGGAAGAGCAACGCCGCCTCAAGGCGATGCCCATCATGGCCCGCATCGACCTGGCGACGCGCTGGCGGCTGAACATATTGGGCGACGCCACAGTGGCGGGCGGCCTCAACGCCTGGGCCAAGCCGGGCCCGGTGCTGGATGTGGGCTGCGCCAGCGGCAAGGGCTTCGACGACCTGAGGCCTGAACTCATTCCCTATGGCATCGAGATCGACTCGCGGATCGCCGAAATCGCCCGCGCCAAGTTCGAGCCGCGCGGCGGCAAGCTGGTTCATGCCGACGGCGTGGGCGGGCTGAAGCAGCTACCGGCCAACTTCTTCACCGGCGTCACGCTGTGGTCGTACCTGGAACACGAAGCCAATCCGCGCGAAGCCCTGGAACAAGTGCGCCGGGTGGTGCGCGACGACGCCGTTGTGCTGATCAAGGTTCCCAATTTCGCCTGCTTGAACCGCCATGTGCTGGGGAAGAACTGGTCCGGATTTCGCCATCCCGATCATGTCCAGTATTTCACGCCCACCACGCTGCACGCGATGGCGGAACTTGCGGGCTTCCGCGCGCATTTCCGGCTCTATGGCCGCATCCCCACCAACGACAACATGTACGCGACGCTGCGCCCGGCATGAGCCTTGTCCGGGACTTTCGTTCTCATTATGTTCCAAGCAAAGGCTCCGCCTCTTGCGAGTCGGCATCGCCCTTCCCATTTGCGAGTTCTCTCCCCACTCAAATTGAAACGGCCGAATTTAACAAGGCATGCTGAAAAACATCTCCATTCGCGGCGCGCGCGAGCACAACCTGAAGAACATCGATGTCGATATTCCGCGTGACACACTGACCGTGCTCACCGGCCTGTCGGGTTCGGGCAAGTCGTCGCTCGCCTTCGACACCATCTATGCCGAAGGCCAGCGCCGCTATGTCGAGTCGCTGTCGGCCTATGCCCGCCAGTTCCTGGAACTGATGCAGAAGCCGGACGTCGATCACATCGAGGGCCTGTCGCCCGCCATCTCCATCGAGCAGAAGACCACATCGAAGAATCCGCGCTCGACGGTGGGCACCGTCACCGAGATCTATGACTATCTGCGCCTGCTCTTCGCCCGCGTCGGCGTGCCCTATTCGCCCGCCACCGGCCTGCCCATCGAATCCCAGACTGTCAGCCAGATGGCCGATCGTATCCTGGCCCTGCCTGAAGGGACGCGGCTTTATCTCAACGCGCCCATCGTGCGCGGCCGCAAGGGCGAGTACAAAAAGGAACTGGCGGAGCTACAGAAGAAGGGCTTCCAGCGCGCCAAGATCGACGGGAAGTATTACGAGCTGTCCGCCACGCCCGTGCTGGACAAGAAGCTGAAGCACGATATCGAGATCGTGGTCGACCGCATTATGGTCAAGAAGGATCTGGGCAATCGCCTGCCCGATTCCATCGAGACTGCCCTCAACATCGCCGATGGCTTGCTGATCGCCGAATTCGCCGACGAGAAGGAGAAGGACGGCTTGCAAAAGCAGATCATCTTCTCTTCCAAGTTCGCCTGCCCAGTTTCTGGTTTCACCATCTCGGAAATCGAGCCGCGCCTGTTTTCGTTCAACAACCCGCATGGCGCCTGCCCGGAATGCGACGGGCTGGGGACGCAGAATTACTTCGACGAAGACCTGGTGGTGCCGGATGAGTCGCTCAGCCTGAAGAAGGGCGCCATCGCGCCCTGGTCGAAGAGCTCCTCGCCCTACTACCTCCAGACGATGGAAGCGCTGGCCCGCCACTACAAATTCTCCATGAACGAAGCCTGGGAAGGCCTGCCCAAGAAGGTGCAGAAGATCATCCTGCACGGCTCGGGCGAGGAGGAGATCAAGTTCATCTATGACGACGGCATGCGGCGCTACGACACCCGCAAGCCCTTCGAAGGCGTCATCACCAACATGGACCGCCGCCACAAGGAGACGGATAGCAACTGGGCGCGCGAAGAACTGGAAAAGTACCAGGCCGAAGCCCCGTGCGAAGTCTGCAGCGGCTATCGCCTGAAGCCCGAAGCCATGTCGGTGAAGATCGGCGGGCTGCATGTCGGCCAGGTCTGCGAACAGTCGATCCGCGACGCCGATAGCTGGTTCCGCGACATCAACAAGAAACTGAACAAGCAGCAGCAGGAAATCGCCCTTCGCATCCTGAAGGAAATCCGCGAGCGGCTGAAGTTCCTCAACAATGTCGGGCTGGATTATCTCACTTTGGCGCGCGCCAGCGGCACCCTGTCGGGCGGCGAGAGCCAGCGCATCCGGCTAGCGTCACAGATTGGCTCCGGCCTCACCGGCGTGCTCTATGTGCTGGACGAGCCGTCCATCGGCCTGCACCAGCGCGACAATGCCAAGCTGCTGGAATCGCTCAAGGGCCTGCGCGACATGGGCAACACCGTGATCGTGGTCGAGCATGACGAGGATGCGATCCGCCAGGCGGATTATGTCATCGACATGGGCCCGGGCGCCGGCGTGCATGGCGGCCATATCTGCGCCCAAGGCACCCCCGCCCAGGTCATCTCCAACAAAAAAAGCCTGACCGGCCGCTATCTCAGCGGCGCGGAAGGCATTCCCATCCCGGCGAAGCGGCGCAAGGCCACCCACAATCGCTGGCTGAAGGTGGTTGGCGCAAAGGGCAACAATCTCAAGAATGTTTCAGCGGAAATCCCGCTGGGGACGCTGACCTGCGTCACCGGCGTGTCCGGCGGCGGCAAATCCACCCTCACCATCGAGACCCTGTTCAAGGCCGCCTCGCGCAAGCTGTCCGGCTCGCGCGAACATCCAGCCCCCCATGACCGCGTCGAGGGTCTGGAATATCTCGACAAGGTCATCGACATCGACCAAAGCCCAATCGGGCGCACGCCGCGTTCCAATCCGGCCACCTATACCGGGGCCTTCACACCGATCCGCGACTGGTTCGCCGAACTGCCGGAAAGCAAGGCGCGCGGCTATGCGCCGGGCCGCTTCAGCTTCAACGTCAAGGGCGGGCGTTGCGAAGCCTGCCAGGGCGATGGCGTCATCCAGATCGAGATGCACTTCCTGCCGGATGTCTATGTCCAGTGCGACACCTGCATGGGCAAGCGCTACAACCGCGAAACCCTGGAAGTGAAATTCCGCGACCATTCTATCGCCGATATTCTCGACATGACCATCGAGCAGGGGGCGGAGCTGTTCAAGGCGGTGCCGTCCATCGGCGAAAAGCTGGATACGCTCAAGCGCGTCGGCCTGGGCTATATCGCCATCGGCCAGCAGGCCACGACCCTGTCGGGTGGCGAAGCCCAGCGCGTCAAGCTGTCGAAGGAATTGTCGCGCCGCGCCACGGGACGGACGCTCTACATCCTTGACGAGCCCACCACCGGACTGCATTTCCACGATACCAAGAAATTGCTGGAAGTGCTGCAGGAGCTGGTCGAGACCGGCAACACCGTGGTGGTGATCGAGCACAATCTGGAAGTGATCAAGACCGCCGATTGGATCATCGATCTGGGGCCCGAGGGCGGCGATGGCGGCGGCGAGATCGTCGCATTAGGCACGCCGGAAGATGTGGTGAAGGTGGCGCGGTCCTACACCGGCCACTATCTCAAGCCGCTGCTCAAACCCGCAACGGCGAAGAAGCTGAAAGCGGCGGAATAATTAGGCGGTTATGTCGGTCTTGCTCAGGGCGCGCCAGGCAAAGACGCTGGCGCTCACCGTCAGGCCGATCATCAATGGCGCCACCAGGAAGCTCAGGCCCGCAATCAACGGCCGGTTGGCGTTGCTCAGCGCCTGCACTTCCTCGGGCGTCGGCATCGCGCCCGGCGTCACGCCCGGACCGATGATCGCCGCCATCGCGAACAACATCACCAGATACACCGGCAGTGTCACGCCCAGGAACAGGCCCAGCAGACGCCAGAAATTCCCCGCCGTCAGCGACCAGGCACGCACGAACACCGATTTGTCGTCGCTGAGGATCACCGGCAGCAGCAGCGCGGTCAGGCGCACCGCGAAATAGATGATGGCGCAGGACAGAAGCAGCGAGATCAGCACAGCCACGCCCGCTTGCGCCGTGGGCGCCCCGCCTGTTCCGGCCTGGCCGATGGCCAGCACCAAAAGCAGATAGGCCGGCAGCAGGAACAATGTGACGCCGAACAGGTTGCGGAAGATGCGCCATTCCAGCGCGCCGAAGGAAAAATGGAACATCGCCCCGCCCTGGCGCTGGCCCAGCGACAGCTGCGCCACGGCCGCGAACATCATGGCGTAGAGACCCAGCGTGACCAGCACGAACAGGAACAGCGCCAGCACGGCCGGGCCCGCGGCATTGGGATTGCCCGCCGCGATCGCTTCGGAAACCCGCGCGCCATAATGCTGGCTTATGAAGAATTCGCCCACGGTGTAGAGCACCATTGGAAACCAGATCAGGCCCATGATCGCGCCCAGATTGGCGAAGGTGAACTGATAGGCTTCGCGGATGGTCGCGATGACGGGCAGCCGTCTCACGCTCAGAATTCGTCGTAGGGGCGAAGATCGTCGAATTGCGGCGCGCGGGGAACGTCGTTCCAGAGCGAAGTGGCCCACAGCGTCACGGCGGCGATCACCGGCCATTCCAGCGAGCCCTTCATGGCGTCTCCGGCGGCGGCCCAGCGGCTGCGAGGCACCAGGGCGGCAACGCCGACGGCGGCCACGGCCAGAACCCCGGCGCCGATGGCGAGATGTAAGAGACTGATACCTTTACGATCCTCGGTCATTTTCTTCTCGTTTGTTCGATTCGATTATAAGGGCCAGAACCCAAATGTCATCTCCCGCCCTGTGATGATTGTGCACCTGTGACATGAAGAACTCGTATTGGGCGTGATAGGAATTTAGTCAGGTGACGGCGGGCGCTTTTCCCTGCTAAACGGCCCGTATGCGACCCATCCATATCATCGGCGGCGGCCTGGCCGGCTCGGAAGCAACCTTCCAGGCGGCAGAGGCTGGAGCAGACGTTGTGCTGCATGAAATGCGGCCCATCCGGCCCACTTTCGCCCACCAGACCGAAGGTCTGGCCGAGCTGGTCTGCTCCAATTCCTTCCGATCCGATGACTGGCTGAACAACGCCGTCGGCCTGCTGCACGAGGAAATGCGCCGCGCCGATTCACTGATCATGCGCAGCGCCGACGCGCACAAGCTGCCCGCGGGCGGGGCGTTGGCGGTGGACCGGCACGGCTTTTCCGAGGCGGTGACGGCGGCATTGGAAGCCCATCCGCGCGTGACGATCCGGCGCGGGGAAATCACCGAGCTGCCGCCGCCGGAGGATGGGCTTTGCATCGTCGCCACCGGCCCGCTGACCTCCGAGGCGCTTGGACAATCTATCCTGCAGGCGACGGGCGAGAACGCGCTGGCCTTCTTCGACGCCATCGCCCCCATCGTGCACCGCGCCTCCATCAATTTCGACATCGCCTGGATGCAGTCGCGCTACGACAAGGAAGGCCCGGGCGGCGGCACCGCCGATTACATCAACCTGCCCATGGATGAAGCGCAGTATCGCGATTTCGTCGCCGCGCTGCTGGCGGGCGACAAGGGCGATTGGAAGGAATGGGAGAAGACCACACCCTATTTCGAAGCCTGTCTGCCCGTCGAAGTGATGGCGGAGCGCGGCTTGGAAACGCTGAGCTTCGGTCCGATGAAGCCGGTGGGCCTGCGCGATCCGCACCGCGACACCCAGCCGTATGCCGTAGTGCAACTGCGCCAGGACAATGCGCTGGGCACGCTGTGGAACATGGTGGGCTTTCAGACCAAGCTGAAACATGGCGAGCAGGTCCGCATCTTCCGCACCATTCCGGGGCTGGAGAATGCGGAGTTCGCCCGGCTGGGCGGCATGCACCGCAACACCTTCATCAACTCACCGCGCCTGCTGGACGGCCAGCTGCGGATGAAGTCGCGGCCGCATCTGCGTTTCGCGGGCCAGGTCACCGGCGTGGAAGGCTATGTCGAAAGCGCCGCCATAGGGCTTTTGGCTGGGCGCTTGGCGGCCGCCGAGCAACTGGGGCGCGTTCAGGAGCCGCCGCCCGCCACTACCGCTTTCGGGGCGCTGCTGTCGCACATCACCGGCGGCGCCGACGCCAAGACCTTCCAGCCCATGAACGTCAATTTCGGCCTATTTCCCGATCTGGAAGCCGGAACCAATCCCCGTACCGGCAAGCCGATGAAGATCAAGGGCGGCGACCGCAAGCAGGCCATGGCCAAGCGGGCGCTGGAGGCACTGGACACATGGCTGGAAATAAAGCCGGTGACGGCCTAGCGCAACGCCGTGCGGGTTCCTACATTTCCATTACAGGAACCTAGAAAAGTCACCCCATGGATATCCCCCTCGAGCTGAGCTTCCATTAATGTCGAACCGTCCGACGAGATAAAGCAATCCGTTCAAGCACATGTGAACAAGCTCGAGAAATTCCACGACCATATCATCGGCTGCCTCGTCTCGATCGAGATGCCGCACAAGAACCAGAAGGCCACCGGCAATCCGCCGGATGTGCATATCGTCATCAGCGTCCCGGGCAAGGAAATGGTGGTTAGCCGCGAGCTCAAGCACACCGGCCACAAGAAGGCCGACATCGACGCCTACGCCGTGCTGGAGGACGCTTTCCTTGTCGCGCAAAAGTAGCTCAAGGAACATCGTCGCATCAGCCATGGCGATGTGAAAACGCTCGCCACCGGCTTTGAAGCGCAGGAGTTATAGAACCGTCGGCACCGCGAAGTGCGAAGCGGTTCGCGTCAAGCCGCACGACCCATAATCAAAGCCGCTTCTTCATCGCCGCACTGAGCAATGCCATTTGGCGGCGATGGATCGAGACATCGCGCATCTTGCTGAGACGGCGCAGGTAACACGGCACCAGCGCGGCGGGCAGGATGGCGGCCAGCGCAGTGCGTGGCCGTGGGCCGTTGCGTGCGGCCAGGAAATGATCGCGCGCGCGCAGCGCCGTCTGCCGGACCAGCGAGGTGGTGCGCGGATCGTCCTGCATCATGAAGAACTCCTCCGGCGTCACCTGCAACGCTGCCAGCAGATCCAGCGGCAGATAGAGCTTGTGCCGCGCATTGTGGAACGGGAGCGAGCGCAGGATGCCCGCCAGGCCATAGGCCAGCGCCACCGGGCGCGCGATAGCAGGATCGCCGCCCAGAATGGTGATCGCCGCGCGCATCAGGGCGCCGCCAGTGGCGTCGAGATGCGCTTCCAGCGCGGCAAAATCGGCGAACTGCTCGGCGCTGGCGTCGAAGGCCCGCGCCGCGATGATGCCTTCCAGCGCGGCGGGCTCCACCGCATGGGCTGAAAACAGCGCCGCCAACCCCCGCGCCACGTCATGGTTGCGGGGCGCGCCCTTCGCCGCCTGCTCCACCGTCTCGCGCCACCATTCCAGGCGAATGGCGCCCAGCATGGGTTCGCGCACCGACTCGGCGATCCGCGCCACTTCGTGGTTGAAGGCATACAGCGCGAAAAGGGAGGGCCGCGCCGCAGCGGGTGCGAACAGGGCGCTGAAATAGCGGTCCGGATCGGCGGTGCGCACCGAGGCGGCGAG
>CANFDA010000064.1 GCA_947445215.1 Alphaproteobacteria bacterium
GTCGTTTTTGAGCATGACACCAGGAACTTACGGGGCCTTTATCGCCTCGGCAACGCCCGGAAAGCCGCCAAGGCGCGATCCCGCCCCACCGCCAAATCCACAATCGGAGTAGGGTAGTCGGCGGGCGGTACCGTGGCCTCCCAGGGCCTGTGGATGAATTTGTCCGGCAGGGACGCCAACTCGGGCACGAAGCGGCGGACATAGGTTCCGGTGGGGTCGAATTTCTGGCCCTGCAAGACCGGATTGAAAATGCGGAAAAAGGGCGCGGCATCCGCGCCCGAACCCGCCACCCATTGCCAGTTGGCGGCATTGTTGGGGAGGTCGGCATCCACCAGCGTGTCCCAGAACCAGCGCTGGCCTTTGCGCCAGTCGATCAGCAGATGCTTGATCAGGAAAGACGCCACGATCATGCGGACACGGTTGTGCATCCAGCCCGTCTGCCATAGCTGCCGCATCCCGGCATCGACAATGGGCACGCCGGTCTGGCCGTGCGTCCAGGCGGTGAAGTCCTTGTCGCTCTGCCGCCATTTCATCTTGGCGAAGCGCTCGTCATAGGCGCTATTGGGCAGGTGCGGGTGATGGAAGAGAAGCTGGTGATTGAATTCGCGCCAGCCGATCTCACCTAGGAACTTGTCGGCGCCTTGTGTATGATTGTGGTCTCGGACGGCATGCCAGACCTGGCGCGGGCTGATCTCGCCGAAATGCAGATGCGGCGACAAGCGCGAGGTGCCGTCCACACCGGGAATATCGCGCGCGGTGCCATAACCGCCGATATGACCCAGGAAATCATGCAGCGCGTCATGGGCTGCCTTTTCGCCCGGCGTCCAGTCGAAGCCCTTGGACCAGTCTGGTTTGGCCGGCAGCAGCGTCCAGTCTTTCAGCGCGTCGCTTTTGACGTCCGCATGAAAATTGATCTTCGCGGGCGTGCGCAGTGGCGCGTCGGGTTCTGGCCGCGCACGCAGGGCCTTCCAGAACGGCGTGTAAACCTTGAACGGCGTGCCGCTCTGGGTCGTGATTTCCCAGGGTTCGGCAAGCAGCGATCCGTTGCAGGTTGTGACGGCGATACCCTGTTCCGTCAGTTCGGTCTTCAACGCCGCGTCGCGGGCGACGGCGAAGGGTTCGTAACAACGATTCCAGGCGATGCTGTCCGCCCCTGTTTCCCGCATGAGCGCCTTGATAATCTTGGCGGCGTTGCCCCGGCGCAAGGTCACGCCACCGCCTTTCTTGCGCAGGCTTGCATCCAGCGCCGCCAGCGAATGATGCAGCCACCATTGGGAAGCGTCGCCCATTTTCCAGTCGCCGGGCGTTTCATCGTCCAGCACATAAAGACAGACAATCGGCAGGCCCGACTTCGCCCCATGGGCGAGGGCGGGGTTATCGGACAGGCGCAGATCCTGCCGGAACCAGACGATGATCGATTTCATGGTCCAGTTACGCACCGAGCGGAGATTCGGTTCAGTGCCTGCCTTTGCCAAGTTTCGTGCATTCGGCATGGCGGAAGCAGGTGGTCAGATGATCATTGACCATGCCGGTGGCCTGGGCAAAGGCATATACGATCACCGGGCCGCAGAAATTGAATCCGCGCTGCTTCAGCCCCTTCGCCAGGCCGACGCTCATTTCGGTCTGGGCTGGAACGTCGCTGCGCCACTTGAGACGGTTCTGCACTGGCTTGCCGTCCACATGTTTCCAGATCAGTTCGGTGAAGCCGCCCGACTGCTTTTCCTCGATCTCCAGCCACAACTTGGCGCCCCGGATCGCGGCTTCGATCTTGGCGCGGCTGCGGATGATACCGTCATTCTTCAGCAGCCGGTCCACATCCTTCGCGCCATAGCGGGCGATCTTCTGCGGTTCGAACTGATGGAAGGCTTTGCGGAAATTCTCCCGCTTGCGCAGGATGGTGATCCATGAAAGTCCCGCCTGGAAGCCGTCTAGAACCAGCTTTTCATACAGCGCACGGGAGTCATACTCCGGTACGCCCCATTCCTCATCGTGATAGGATTGGTAGAGCGCATCGTCGCCGGGCCACCAGCAGCGCTGTTTCACCCCAGCCAATCGGGTTTGCGCAACGTCACAGCCAGATCGCCTGCGCGCGTCCCTTTCGTCGAATCCCACTTGTCCAGTCGCACTGAGGCAAAGCCTTGAGCGCCATGGGTGGCAATGATCTCGCCAATATCGCTCTCCTGCGACAGCATTGTGCCCGGCGCTGGCAGGGCGATATCGGTGCGCAGCGGCAGCGGCCGCTTGCGGCTGGTGGCGCGGTGCTTCATCCGCGCCGTCAGTTCCTGGCCGACATAGCAGCCCTTCTCGAAAGACACCGCATGCAGTTCATCGAGCCCGCCATCCAGGGCGAATACTTTCTCGAAACCGAAATCGGTGCCTTCCGGTACGCCCAAGTCCAGCCTGACCGCGTGATACGCGGCGGCGTCCGGCAGGTCGCGCGGCATCTCCGCCAACGCGCCGATGCTGCGCGCGGGCAGGGCAGCATGGCGGGGATCGAGAAAGCTCACCGCCCGGCGCACCGCGTCGCCGGTCAGCGACGCATAGACGCCCAGCTCATCGCGCGCTGCGATCTCCACCGGGGTGCGCAGGCGGTACATTTTCAGCTTCTTCAGCAGCGCCTCGCGCGATGCTGCCGCCACATCCAGCAGCAACCCGCCTTCGCCCTCGACCAGGAGGAAGTCGAAGGCGATCTTGCCCTGGGGGCTGAGTAGGGCGGCGTAGAGGCCGCGTCCCGGCGCCAGCTTTTCCACGTCATTGGTGATGAGGTTTTGCAGGAAAGCGCGCGCTTCCGGCCCGGTCAGGCTGATCACGGCGCGGTCGTCGAGATGGCACGGTTCCATGCCCTTCAAATAATCCGGCTTGCCCCGAAAGCCAAGCGGGGCTAACCAGCAACCCATGAGTCAGACTTATGACATTCTGATCCGTGGGGGCATAGTCGCCACGCCTAATGGCGTCGCCGCGGCAGATATCGGCGTCATCGGCGGGCGCATCGCCGCCATCGGCAGCTTACCCAATGCCAAGGCCGCGGAAATCTTCGAGGCCAAGGGGCTGCATGTGCTGCCCGGCGTGATGGACACCCAAGTGCATTTCCGCGAGCCCGGCAACGAGCATAAGGAAGACCTCGATACCGGCACCCGCGCTGCGATCCTGGGCGGCGTCACCACTATATTCGAAATGCCCAACACCAGCCCGCCGACCACCAATGTGCAGGCGGTTCAGGACAAGCTGGCCCGCGCCAAGGGCCGGGCGCATTGCGACTATGCCTTCTATGCCGGCGCCACGCCGCAGAACATCGAAGAGCTAAAGGTGCTGGAAGCGCTGCCCGGTGTTTGCGGCATCAAGGCGTTCCTGGGCTCGTCCACCGGCTCGCTGCTGCTGAACAATCCCGACGATATCCTGAAGGCGCTGAAATCCGGCAAGCGCCGCGTCGCGGTACATTCGGAAAATGAAGATCGCCTGATCGCGCGCAAGCACTATGCTGAACCGGGCAAACCCACCACCCATCCCATCTGGCGCGACGCGGAAGCGGCGCGCATGTCTACCGAGCGCGTGCTGCGACTGGCCCGCGCGGCGGGCCGCCGCCTGCATGTGCTGCATGTCACCACCGGCGACGAGATCCCGCTTCTGGCCGCGGCCAAGGAGTTCGCCACCGCCGAGACCACTCCGCAGCATCTGACGCTGTCGGCGCCGGAATGTTACGAGCGGCTGGGCACTTATGCCCAGATGAACCCGCCCATCCGCGACGAAAGCCATCGTCTCGCTTTGTGGGATGCGGTGCGGCAGGGTGTGATCGATGTGATCGGTTCCGACCATGCGCCGCACACGCGCGAGGAAAAGGACAAGGAGTATCCGGGTACGCCGTCCGGCATGCCCGGCGTGCAGACAATGGCGACGATCCTGCTGGACCATGTCAATAAGGGCAACCTGACGCTTGAACGCTTTGTCGATCTTACCGCTTCGGGCGCGCAGCGCATTTTCGGCATCGCAGGCAAGGGCCGCATCGCCCAGGGCTATGACGCCGACTTCACGATTGTCGATCTGTCGCTGACGCGCGAGATCACCAACAGCTGGATAGCCTCGCGCTGTGGTTGGACGCCGTTCGACGGCATGAAGACCAAGGGCTGGCCGGTGGCGACCATCCTGCGCGGGCGGACCGTGATGCGTGATTTCGCCGCAGTGACGGCAGCTTCCGGCGAACCCGCGCGTTTCTTGGAAACCCTGGTTCCGGCGCCGTAAGCTGGTTCAAAATTGTCAAGGTTGACCGGGCAGGCGAATTGGGTTCGCTTGCCCTCGATTTTCCGCCACAAGGCGTATGGACTATCTCTGGCTGATCCTTTCGGGCGTGGGCATGGGGCTGATTGCAGCGGTCCCTATCGGGCCGGTGAATCTCATCTGTATCCGCCGCGCCTTCGCCTTCGGCTCGGTGAACGGATTCTTCTCTGGTCTGGGTGGCGCGCTGGGCGACGGCGTCTTCGCCGCCATCACCGGCTTCGGCCTGGCCTGGGTGGCGCATCTCATCCAGGGCTATTCCGTCGCCATCGAATTGATCGGTGGCCTTATGATGGTGGTGATGGGCTGGCATTCGGTGAAGGCCGGCGTGCCGCCGGATTATCCTGGCATTTGTCCCGCCAAGAACGAGAAGGATCGCGCCGGAAGTAGCCTGTTCAAGGCCATCGCTTCCACCTTCGCGCTGACCATCACTAATCCGGCGACGCTGCTGTTCTTCACCAGCATGTTCGCAGGCTATGGCAGCCTGGCAGGAGAGCCCGGCGACTTCACCGACACCAGCTTCATCGTGCTGGGCGTGGTGGTGGGATCGGCCGGCTGGTGGCTGGTCCTGACCATGTTGATCGGGCTGTTCCAGGCCCGAATCGACGGCAACCGAATCCTGGCCATCAACCGGGCCTGCGGCTTCCTGGTGGCCATTTTCGGCCTGGCCGTCCTGGTCAACCTGACCTGGAACCTGCTGAAGCAGGCCTGAGCTTCTTCTGGCGGGCACAAATTCGCCTAAAAACTGGTGTTTCGTCCCAGAGCAGGCTATGGCCCCGCCGCGGGTGGGGATTAGACTGAAACCAGAAGGGTTTTTCCATGCGGTTGAAGCGGGTTTTCGCGGGTTTTCTGGGGCTTGCGCTGCTGGCGGGCCCCGTCTCGGCCCAGCCCCAGCCCGGACAGGGTGCGGCGCCCACGGCGGCGCCGTCCACCGACCCGGCCCTGAGCGCGGAGGCGACCGCCAAGTTTCTCTTCGCCAACGCCAGGAAGCCCGGCGTCAATATCAGCCGCAGCGGCTTGCAGTACCGCATCCTGCGCAATGGCTTCGGCAAGCATCCCTCCGCGCAGGACACGGTGGAGATCTATTACACCGGCAAGCTGATCAACGGCGAAGTGTTCGACGGCACCTCGCCGGGTTTGCCCGCCTCTTTCAACGTCACCACCTCCGGCCTGGTTCAGGGCTGGGTGGAGGTGCTGCAGCTGATGCGCGAGGGCGACCAGTGGGAAGTCGTCATTCCCGCCAATCTCGCCTATGGCACGCGCGGCCGTGGCAAGATCGCGCCCAACCAGGCCCTGATCTTCGACATGCGCTTGCTGGCGACCAAGGGTCCGCCTCGGCCCGGCGATCCGGATTACCGTCCCCAGCCGGGTGAACAACCGCAGCGATGACATTGCTGCGGGCCCTGAAGCAGACGATCAGGCAATTGCTGCCGTTGGGCGGTGGTCAGTTGCGCATCGCGCTGGCGCTGGTTCTGGTGGTGGGCGCGAGCGCGCTTTTCTGGTCGAGCCGCGACGAAGCCATGACCGCGCCGGACTGGGATGGCCAGGTGCTGGGGCTGGCCTATAGTCCTAGCCGTATCTTCTCGGAACGCCAGCTCCAAGAAATCAGCCTCGCCCATCTCGAGCGCGACATGGAGCAGCTCTCCCATGTCACCGGCCGCATCCGCACCTATACGGTGAATGGCGGCATGGACAAGGTGCCGCAAGTGGCGCGCCGCTACGGCATCACCGTCTCGCTGGGAATCTGGATCAGTCCCAATCTGGCGGAGAACGACAAGGAGATCGATCTTGCCATCCGCACGGTGCTGGCCAACCGTCGCGGCGTCGACCGCGTCATCGTCGGCAACGAAACCCAGTATCGCGGCGACGTCTCGCCCGACCAGCTCAACGAATATATCCAGCGTGTGCGCGATGCGCTGCCCTCGCGCATCAAGGTCACCACCGCCGAACCCTGGTCGCAATGGCTACTGGTGCCGGAGATCGCCACGCATGTCGACATGCTGTTCATCCATCTGCTGCCCTATTGGGAGATGGCCGACATCACCGGCAGCCTGAAGGCGACGCAGAATTTCTTCAACAATGTCAGCCAGGCCTTTCCTGACAAGCCCATCGTGGTGGGCGAGGCGGGCTGGCCATCCGAAGGTCGCACCCGCGGCAATGCCGAAGCCAGCATCGCCAACGAAGCCTGGTTCTTGCGTGCCTTCGTCCAGCACGCCATGGAGCAGGGCTGGGACTATTACCTGATGGAGGCATATGACCAGCCCTGGAAGAACCGGGGCGAGGGCGCGGTGGGTGCTTACTGGGGCCTGTTCGACGCTGGCGGTTCGCCGAAGTTCGCCTTCACCGGCTTGCTGCGAACCTTCCCGGCCTGGCGCGGCTATGCCCTATTCGGGGCAGTGCTGAGTCTTTCGCTGGGCCTGCTGATCCTGGGCCGCATGCCGCGCGTGCGCCAGACCGGCTATCTGGTGATGGGCGGACTGATCGTGCTGATCTCCACCGGCCTCCTGGCGCTGATCGACGCCACGGCGCTGCAATATATCGGCTCCACCAGCATCGTGGCGATGATCGTGATGTCGCCGCTGGTGCTGCTGGCCTGCGCCATCATTCTCACCGAAGGCATCGAGCTGGCCGCCAGCATGTGGCGGGTGGATCGTCGTGCCGTCACCGCCGCCGTGCCGCAGGCACCGCCGCGCGTCTCCATCCATGTGCCGTGCTATAACGAACCGGCGCTGATGGTGATCGAGACGCTGAACGCGCTGTCGCGGCTGGATTACGAGAATTTCGAAGTCATCCTACTGGACAACAACACGCCTGACCCGGCGGTGTGGCGACCCGTGGAAGCGCATTGCCGCCTGCTGAACGCTCAAACCGAGACGCCGCGCTTCCGCTTCTGCCATTTCGAGCAGATGAAGGGCTTTAAGGCGGGCGCGTTGAACCGCGCGCTGGCGCTGACTGATCCACGGGCGACCCACATCGCCGTCATCGACAGCGACTATCAGGTGGAGCCTTTCTGGCTGCGCCTCGCCATCCCGCATTTCGCCGATCCTTCGGTTGCGCTAGTGCAGGGGCCGCAGGATTATCGCGATGGCGGCGAGAACCTCTTCAAGGCCATGGCCTATGAGGAATATCGCGGCTTCTTCCATATCGGCATGGTGGAGCGCAACGAGAACAACGCCATCATCCAGCATGGCACCATGACCATCGTCTCGAAGTCATCCCTGGCGGAGGTGGATGGCTGGAGCGAATGGTGCATCACCGAGGACACCGAGCTGGGCCTGAAGTTGTTCGAGGCCGGTTACGACGCCGTCTACATCCCGCAGAGCGTGGGCAAGGGGCTGGAGCCCGACACGCTGGAAGCCTTCATGTCGCAGCGCTATCGCTGGTCCTATGGCGCGATGCAGATACTCAAACGTCACAAGGGTGACATCTTCCTGGGACGGTCTGGCCTGTCCTGGCCGCAGCGCTACCAGTTCCTTTCCGGCTGGCTGCCCTGGATCTCGGACGGCCTCGGCATGATCGTGACGCTCACCGCCATTGGCTGGACGCTGGCGATGTGGCTGTTCCCGTCCTATGTCGATGTGCCCATGCCTGCCTTGTCGGCGGCGGCGATGGCGCTTTTCGCCACCAAGCTGTTCAAGACGCTGGCGCTCTATCCGCTCAAGGTGCGTTCCGGTCTGAAGGGCGCGGTCTATGCCTCGATCGCCGGGCTATCGCTGACCCACACGGTGGGCAAGGCGATGTGGGCGGGTCTTCTGACCTCCGGCGCCGCCTTCCTACGCACGCCCAAATGCGAAGACAGCGCCCGCTTCAGCCAGGTGCTGCGCGTGGTGTGGCAGGAGACGACGCTGTTGGCGCTGCTGCTGATCGCCATGGTGTCGATGCTGTTCGACCGGGGATTGACCGATCCGGCGGTGACGCTGTGGATGGTGATGCTGGGGGTGCAGGCGCTGCCTTATGCCGCCACCTTCATCACCGCATCGATCAGCGCCCAGTCCAATGCCGTTTTCGCGCCTGCCGGCAGGCAGGCCACCGAACCCGTGATTACCGAGGCCGCCTGAGGATTTTTACTATATTCTAGCCGCTTTATTGCAAAGCAAGGTAGCGAGACCGATATAATGGCCGATGCCATTTTGGGTTTTCGAAGATGATGGCCTTCCTGACGGGTCTGTTCGTGATGTACTGGCTGCTGACGCTGATAGCGGTGGTGCGCTGGACACCGTCGGTTCTGGGCGTGGCGGCGATCAACTTTTTCCTCGGCTGGACCGTGATCGGCTGGATCGTGGCGCTGATCTTCGCGCTGGCCACCTATCCGGCGCAGGAGCGCGTAGTCATCATTGAAGGCCTCGCCCGCGAAATTTAGCGCGGCGCGGCGGCGCGGCGAAGGCGGTCGTTGATCGCTTCGCCCAGTCCGGTTTCTGGAATCGGCGAGACTGCGATGGCGTTCACCTGATCGTCCATGTCGCGCAGCATCGAGAACAGGTTGGCCGCCGCTTCCGTCAGGTCGCCGCGCGGGCTCAAGTTCAGCCAAGCCTCCGCCACAGCGCCAAAGCCCAGCAGCGCCTCGCCTGGTTCGATCTTCGTCGCGTTCAGCCGCAGCTGCGCCTGTGGTGAGTAATGGCTTTCCAGCTGGCCTGGTGATTGGATCGTGCCCCTAGCCGCCGCCAGCGGACCGGTGATGCGTTCAATCGCGTCGCGCGCAATCGCACCAGGACGCAGCAGCACTGCGCGCTCATCTTCAAAGCCGATCACGGTGCTTTCCAGTCCCAGCGGCGTCGCGCCGCCATCCAGGATGAGATCGACGCGCCCGCCCAGCTCCCGCGCCACATGTTCGGCGTTGGTGGTGGTGATGCGGCCGCTGGCGTTCGCGCTGGGCGCGGCGAGGGGACGCTGCGCCGCCGCCAGCAGCGCCTGCGCCAGCGGATGCGACGGCACCCGCAGCGCCACACTGTTCAGCCCCCCGCTCACCAGTAGCGACACGGTGGCATCGGCACGGCGCGGCAGCACCAGCGTCAGCGGCCCGGGCCACAAAGCGGCGGCTAGTTTTTCCGCCAGCGGATTGAACACGCCCTGCCGTCGGGCAGCTTCGGTGTCCGCCACATGCACGATCAGGGGATTGAAATGCGGGCGGCCCTTGGCGGCGAAGATCGCGGCGACCGCTTCGCCATTGCTGGCGTCCGCACCCAGCCCATAGACCGTCTCGGTGGGAAATGCGACGAGCTTGCCCTCCACCACCAGCTGCGCGGCGGCGGCAATGCTGTCGGGCGAGGCAGGCCGGATACGGTCGAGGAGGGCGTCCATGCGCCCTCTTTAGCCGCCAGCCGCCTCGCTGTCAGCCACGCTGTCCTTGGGCGGCACAGAGGCCGCCAGCAGCGGCACGGGCGGACGGATTCCCTCCTGCCGCATCGCCTCCCGTGGCTTGCGCCGCAATTGCGCCCGCTGCCGCGGCGACATTGCCCGGCTGTGCCGGGCCGCCGGAAATCACGCGCGCGCATCGTGCGTGTGGAGCAGAACGGCGCCCTGATCCTGTCGGACGGACGCGCCCTGCTGCTGGAAGGCATCCGCCTGCCGCTGGCCGCCGACAAGGCGTCCCGGAGCTTCGTGGATCAGGCCCTCGTCACGCTGCTGGCGCTGGCCCGGGACGGGCTGGTGACGGGCGCGGCGGTGCCGCCCAAACAGGATCGCTATGACCGGGTGCGGGTGCAGGGCTTCACCGACACGATGTGGCTGCAACAGGCGCTGCTGGAGCAGGGACTGGCGCTGATGGCCATCGCGCCCGACCGCGAGTAATGCGCCGCAGAACTCTATCGCTTCGAAACGTTGGCCCGTACGGCGCGGCGCGGCATCTGGGCCGAAACTGTCTATCGTGTGCGCGGCAACCGCGACAACTGGCGGCTGGATGTCGGCAGCTTCCAGCTGATCGAGGGCCGTATCGGCCGTATCAGCGAACGCGATGGCCGCCTGCTGCTGGATCTGGGTAGCGATGGCCGCAGCGGCCTGCTGGCGGTTGCAGCGGGCAAGGATGGACGCACTTTCCGGCGCGGCGGCTTTGATCCCGTCAGCCTGGAAGGCCGCGCCGTGCGTTTGCGCGGCGTGGTGCAATCGGTGGGCGGACGGCCGCAGATCACCCTGGCCAACCGGGCGCAAATTGAAATTCTGCCGTGACGGCCTAGACTGAGACGCCCAGCCGAGGAATGTCATGCCTGTTCTGCCTCTCATCCTGGCCGCCTTGCTGTCGGCGGCAAGCCCCGTCTTGGCCCAGCCGCGTGACGCGGCGACGGACGACCGGCTCGATCCCATGCTGGCGGCGCGCGACTGGAAGGGGCTGGAAGCGGTGCTGACGCGGCCTGCGACGTTGCTCATCCGTGAGCGTCATTTGAACTGGCTGCAGCGGCAGGTGAATCGCGGCGGTAATTTCTATGTGGCGCAGTTCTACGCCCAAAATCTCTGGGCGATTGCCCAGACCGATCCCATGCGCGCGAACCTGCGGCAGACCGCCAGCGAGATGCTGCTCTATGCGGCGGCGCTGGTGCGGGTGGATGGCGCGGTGTGCGCCGATGGCAGCGCGCCGGACCGCCGATTGCAGCAGGTGCTGCGCTGGCAGGTCCCGGTGCTGTGGGCGACCAGGGCCTTGCCGCAGCCACGCAAGGCCGAAGCGGTGGCGGCGGCGGTGGCGCTGGAGCGCAAGACCGCGCCATTACGGCAGGTACAGGATGAAACGCTCTGTCAGGGCGGCGATGCCGGCCTGCTGGTAGGGCTGGAAGCCGCCGGGGCCACCTTCGAGATCATTCCGACGCCGGGGCAGACCAACTACGCCATGCCGCAGCCGCGCCAGCTGGCCA
>CANFDA010000065.1 GCA_947445215.1 Alphaproteobacteria bacterium
AGCCGGCCACAAGTGCCGGGAGGCGGCGATGTAGGGGTGGGGTGCCCCACCTGTCAAGATTTCGGGCAAGATTGGCGGAAATCAGCCCGAAATCAGCGCCCGTCGCAGCCGTTTGGCCGGTCCGAACTGGGTCTGGGCCGCGCCGCAGACGGTGAACCCCAGCTTCTCGGAGAAACCCAGGGCGTTGCCATTGGCCACCACGTCCAACGCTGCCAGGCCCGCCGCACGGGCGCGGGCAACGGCGTCTTCCACCAGCAGCCGCCCGATGCCCCGGCGCCAATGCTCCGGCTCCACGAAAAGGCCATCCAGCGCCGCATCGGTATCGCGCGGCACCAATACAGCAAAACCCATCACCCGGCTTAGCTCTTCGGCCACGCGCACACGGCCTTCGCTGATATGGGCCAGCGGCAGTTCGATCACATCGGGATTGGCCAACAGATAAGGACGGTCATCGTCCCACATCGGCGAAGCGCGGCGCTGCAATTCTTCCAGCGCGCGCCGCTCTTGCGGGCGACCATCGCGCAAAATCATGCGACCTGTGCCATGGGCGCGGCGGCGGTGATCCAGCCGCCGCCCAGCACGCGCAATCCGTCATAGAAGACGCAGGCCTGGCCGGGCGCCACCGCATCTTCCGGCGACAGCAATTCGACACTGGCCGCGCCGCCCTCCAGCGGGGTCACCCGCGCGGGCACCGGCGGGCGCATCGAGCGCACTTTTACCTGGCAATCGATAGAGCCTTGCGCCGGCATCAGCCAGTTGACGTTGCGCAGGGTGAAGGCGGTCGACGCCAGCGCCGAACGCGGCCCCACCACCACAAGGGCGTTGGCGGCATCCAGCTTCAGCACGAAGATCGGCTCGCCATTGCCGGACAGGCCCAATCCCTTGCGCTGGCCGACGGTGAAATGGGTGATGCCGTCATGGCGGCCCAGCACCGTGCCGCTGGCATCGACGATCTCGCCGGGCCGCGCCGCATTGGGGCGCAGCTTGTCGATCACATTGGTGTAACGGCCTTCGGGCACGAAGCAGATGTCCTGGCTGTCGGGCTTGGCAGCCGTAATCAGGTCCAGCTCCGCAGCGATGGCGCGCACCTCGGCCTTGGGCATCTCGCCCACCGGAAAGCGCAAATAATCTAGCTGCACCTGGGTGGTAGCGAAGAGGAAATAGCTCTGGTCGCGGGCGCCTTCCGACGCCGCATGCAATTCCGCGCCATGGGCACCTTCGACGCGGCGGACATAATGGCCCGTGGCCATGGCGTCGGCGCCCAGTTCGCGGGCGGTGTCGAGCAGATCGGCGAACTTCACTTTCTCGTTGCACTGGACGCAGGGCACGGGCGTTTCGCCCCTGGCATAGGTGTCGGCGAAATCCTCGATCACCGCCTTCTTGAAGCGCGCTTCGTAATCCAGCACGTAATGGGCGATGCCCAGACTCGCCGCCACGCGCTTGGCGTCCTGAATGTCCTGCCCGGCGCAGCACGCGCCTTTGCGGGCAGACGCTCTGGCCGAATAAAGCTGCAAGGTGACGCCGATGGCTTCATGCCCGGCGCGCGCGACCAGCGCGGCGGCAACCGAAGAGTCGACGCCGCCCGACATAGCTACAACGATGCGCTTTTTGGCGGACATGCGGGCTTAATTAGGCGGGCCCGGCCCTGACCGCAAGTTGGACTTTACCGAACTGGCAAATAGTTCATCAAAGACAACTGGTTGAGTGTGCCGTTGACCTGCAATGCTGCCTGCAGCGCGGTCTGGTTCAGCGACAATTGGGTGGCGGCTTCCGCCATGTTGGTTTCCTGCACCTTCTCGATGAAGCCACCATACAGGGTCTTCATGGAATCCTGCTGGCCCTGGGCGTTCTCGAGCTGCTTGAAAAGGCCGCTATTGCGCGCGGTGGCGGTCGTCAGATCCTGCGCCACCGTGCCGGCAATCGCGATGCGGCCGGTGAGAAAGCTGTTCTGCGCCGAAGACAGGCTTTCGCTGCCGTCGAAATTTCCGCTGCCGCCGGCATCGAAGGCGGCGATGCCGATGAAGGACGGATCACGGCAGGCCGGTCCTCAAAATCAGCGCGGGCGCCCAGGGTGATTCCCTCCAGCGATCCCATCGGCATCACAAAGGCGCGGCCCTCACGGAAGCCGATCACTTCACTTGAAATTTCCTCTATATGTCAGATACTTAGATTTACTTTGCCGCCCAGCCGGACTGCTCCAAGGGCGCCACTGACTTCCACCCCCAAAACCTCGATGCGGGCGACCCGGCCAAAGCGGGTCAAAGAGGGGACGGTTTCGATGTCTTTGAGCAGGGCGCGCATAAAAATCCCTGAGAGAGCCCACTTTCTACGCGCCCCGTTAGCCGCATATTGCGGCCAAGACTTCAAATGCCGGTAAACTTAAAAAATCGAATCAGGGGTCTTAACGGCCCCTTACTCCCCCCGGTGGGGGTAAGGGGCATGAGCGGGGGGTGAAGGTTTCCGCAGGTGTTAAAACTGCTGTTAACCATTTTCGCTTACGATCTGGAAACTGGTTAACCGTGTCGGCGGCCGATGCGACGCCTTACCTAGAGGGGCCTGACATGCGCGTATTGCTGATTGAAGACGACAGCGCCATGGCGCAAAGCATCGAGCTGATGCTGCGTAGCGAAGGACTGAACGTCTACACCACCGATCTCGGCGAGGAAGGCATCGACCTCGGCAAGCTCTATGATTACGACATCGTGGTGCTGGACCTGCAGCTGCCCGATATGAGCGGTTTCGAGGTTCTCAAGGCCTTGCGCACCGCCAAGGTGCAGACGCCCGTGATGATCCTGTCCGGAAACGCCATCGTAGAAGCGAAGGTGAAGGCACTGGGCTTCGGCGCCGACGACTATATGACCAAGCCCTTCCACAAGGATGAGCTGGTCGCCCGCATCCAGGCCGTGGTCCGCCGTTCCAAGGGCCACAGCCAGTCGGTCATCACCACCGGCAAGCTCACCGTCAACCTCGACGCCAAGACGGTCGAAGTGGATGGCAGCCGCATCCACCTGACCGGCAAGGAATATCAGATGCTGGAGCTGCTTTCGCTGAGGAAGGGCACCACCCTGACCAAGGAGATGTTCCTGAACCATCTCTATGGCGGCATGGACGAGCCCGAGCTCAAGATCATCGACGTGTTCATCTGCAAGCTGCGCAAGAAGCTGGCCGCCGCCACCGATGGCGCCAGCTATATCGAGACTGTCTGGGGCCGCGGCTATGTGATGCGCGATCCGAACGGCAATGTCATCGAAGACACCACGCAGCAGGTCGCTTAACATTTCGTTTTACCAGTCGCGTGCAAAAGGCGCGGGCTTAGCTCGCGCCTTTTTTATTTGTTGAACCCCCTCCCGTCACAAGTCGTGTCGGCGTCGCCGACACCTCCTTGCGACACCCTCCACCTTCGTGATTCTTCGCATCGAAGGGGGAAGGAAGCTGGTGGATGCCGATGGTCGCGCCGCGGCGGTCTACGCTGACGCTATCGCCCGCTGCGGAGCTCGAGATTATTTAATTTCGCAGGCCAGCAGCTTGTCGTCGGTGGCCGAACCGATAAACAGCCGGTTCTCCGCCTTCACCGCCGCAGTGGCGCGGGAAACGCCGTCGCCGGCATAGACCGTCTCCTGGCTTTGCGGCTTGCCGTCCGCGCCCAGGAACACCCGTACCACCCGGGAGGAGCCGCCCAGCGCCGGAATCCGGGTCGGGCCCGCCACCCACAGCGTGTTGTTAGCGTCCATGCTGATGCGTTCGGGACGCATCGGCAGCGACAGCGTGTCAAGTTCCGTCAGCGTGCCGGTGAATTTCTCGCGACTGAAGGCCAGCACCCGGCGCTCGTTGCGCGACAGGACATAGATATATTGCCCATTGGCGGAGGCGGCGACACCGGCGGGATCGGAAATGCCCGCCACCGCGTCGCGGAACGCCATGCCGTTGAAGAACAGCAGGTGCGCCCGGCCCAGCAGGAACCAGCGATCGCCCCACGCCATCAGGTCGCTGGCGACAGGATTGGAGGTGAGATAGAAGTGGCCATTGCCCAGGGTGGCGATACCCTGCCCGCGCTTGGCCAGCCCGCCCTGGATTGTGGACTGATAGTTGAGCTTGGTGGCGCCGCCGTCATAGCTGATGCCGTACAGCTCCACCGCCACCGCGCCGCTCGCTTTGTGATCGACCACCGTCAGCACTGGCTCGCCGCCCATGTCATAACCAATGCTGATGGCGCCGGGATGGAAGTCGGCAGGCGTGCCTTCCAGCTTCACCGGCTTCATCTCGCCATGCGCCAGGGCATGGATGGCGCCCTGGCCACCAGCCGGATTGCTGGCGATGAAGAGCATCCGGTTCTTGCCTTCATAGGCGAGATCGCCCGGACCGGTCAGTGGGATGGGACGGCAGATGCCCGGCGCCACTTCGCCGCCGCCGAAGCTGAACAGACCCATCGCCAGCAGGGCGCGAAAGCCCGTGGTAAGGACGATGACGCCGGCCACCACCCAGATCAGGATGACGATGCGGGTGAAGCGGTCGGGCCGCTTCATGGGGAGACCTCGTTGAATTGCAGGCGCGCCAGGCGTGCATAAAGCCCGCCGCGCTCCACCAGTTCGGCATGGCTGCCTTCGGCGACGATGCGGCCTTCCTCCAGCACCACGATACGTTTCAGGCGCTGGATGGTGGCGAGGCGATGGGCGATGACGAGCGTCGTGCGGCCCACCATCAGATTGGCCAGCGCCGTCTGCACCAGCCGCTCATTCTCGGCGTCCAGCGCGCTGGTGGCTTCGTCCAGCAGCAGCAGCGGCGCATCGCGCAGGATGGCGCGGGCGATGGCGATGCGCTGGCGCTGACCGCCCGAAAGCGTGATGCCGCGCTCGCCCAAAAGCGTGTCATAGCCTTGCGGCAGCTTGTCGATAAACTCGGCGGCAGCGGCGGCTTCGGAAGCGCGGCGGATTTGATCCGGCGTCGCATCATCGCGGCCATAGACGATGTTGGCGGCGATGGAGCCGGAGAAGATCACCGGATCCTGCGACACCACGGCGATGTGCCGGCGCAATTCCACAGGATCGAGCTGCGCGATATCGATGCCGTCAAAGCGGATGGTGCCCGCCTGCTGGGCATAGAAGCGCAACATCAGCTGGAAGACGGTGGACTTGCCCGCACCCGAAGGACCCACCAGCGCTACCGCCTCGCCCGCCGCGACGCGCAACGAAAATCCGTTCAGCGCCGCCGCATCGGGCCGTGTGGGATAGCGGAATTCGACATTCTCGAACGCCACCGCTCCAGACGGGCGGGTGGCAAGCGTCTGGGGATGCGAGGGCGCGCGAATGGCGGGGACTTCGTGCAGCAATTCCATCAAGCGCTCGGACGCGCCCGCGGCGCGCTGCAGATCGCCCCACACTTCCGACAAGGCGCCGACACCACCGCCGGTGAGAAAGCCATAGATGATGAAGGCCACCACGGCGCCGCCGGTAAGGCGGCCCGCGATCACGTCATGCAAGCCCACCAGGCCCACCGTGGCCAGACTGGAGAAGGCGGTGAAGATCGCCACGGCCGTCAGGATGGAGCGGGCACGGGTGCGGTCGCGGGCGAAGCCGAAGGCGCGCTCCACCGCCGCGCCGAATTCGCGCCGCTCATGCGCTTCTTGGGTGAAGGCCTGCACGGTGGAAACTGCACCCAGCGTCTCGGTGCAGCGCGCGGAGGTGTCGGCGATGGAGTCCTGGCTCTGGCGGCTGAGTTTCCTGACCCAGCGGCCGAACAGGATCATGGGCAGCAGCACCACCACCACCGCGCCCACCACAAGCAACGCCAGCTTCGGGCTGGTGACGAACATCATGATCAGCCCGCCGGTCAGCGTCACCAGATTGCGCACCGCCACAGACGCGGACGATCCCACCACGGTCTGGATCAGGGTGGTGTCGGCGGTCAGCCGCGACAGCACCTCGCCGGTGCGCGTCACTTCGAAGAATTGCGGCGACAGGCCCAGCACATTGTCGAACACCGCCTTGCGGATATCGGCCACCACCCGCTCGCCCAGCCAGGTGACGGCATAAAAGCGGATGGCCGAGGCCAGCCCCAGCACACCCGCCGCGGCGACGAAGCCCCAGTAGAAGTTGGCCAGGGCATGCGCCTCCTCGGAGGTCAGGCCACGGGAATCGATCAGGCCCCGGGCGAACTGGGGCAGCGCCAGGGTGGCGGTGGCCGCCACCACCAGGGCCAGCGTCGCCACCAGGATGCGGCCCCGGTAGGGGCGCAGGAACGGCAGGACACCCCGCAGGGGACCCAGCGAGCGGCTCTTGGGCCGGCCTGCCGCTATCCGCGCGGTTTCCTTGGAAAAATCGCTCTCTTGGCGGGCCAAATGGGATCAATCTGTAAGACGGCTAGGCTGTATATAGGCTGCCCGGCCCGGAAGAAACCGGGCTTGCCCGGCCCGGGCCCGTCCCGTATAAGCCCGGCCTCTCGGGACCCATTCTTTATCTTGCGCTTCGCAGGGGGGAAATGGGCGGCCCGCGCACGGAAAGGTATCGCGTCATGAAAAAGGGCATCCACCCCGACTATCACTTCGTCGACGTTCAGCTGAACGACGGCACCACCTACAAGACGCGCACCACCTACGGCACCGCCGGCCAGAAGGTCACGCTGGACATCGACCCCTCCACCCACCCGGCCTGGACCGGCGGTCAGCAGCAGCTGATGGACCGTGGCGGCCGCCTGACGCGCTTCAACAAGAAATTCGCGGGCTTCGTCGGTTCCTAGGCGAACACGGCAGCACAAATTCAAAAGGCCGGATCTTGCGATCCGGCCTTTTTCATTTCCGCGTTGGCGGGAAACTCAGTCCGATCCGAAAGCCTGCGCTAGACGATTCTGGTGTTCGCGCGCGCCAGGTGCCGCAGTCATGCCTTCGCCGAACAACACATCATCAAGACGCGCGATGCGGCGATAAAGGCTGTCGCTGCGGCCCAGCAGGTCGCGCAGCGTCACCGGCAGCATCTCGGTGCTTTCGGCGCAGGCGCCCAGGCAGATTTCCTTGGAGCCCAGGCGATAACGCTCACCCAGGGCCTGCTCCGCCTCCATGTCGCCGTCGCGCACCGCGCGCTGTAGCAAGAGCCAGCTTGCCGCCTGCATCAGGCGGGTGGTAACGCGCATGCTTTCGCCTGCATAGAGCATTGAGGCCTTGCGCGGCAGGGCGCGCGCTTCCTCGCGGCCGCGGCCATCGAGATAGTGGGCGGTCTCTTCCACCAGCGCCATGCCTTCGTCGAAGGTGGGGTCGAACAGCACCGAGGCGACGAAATCCTGCGCCGTCAGACCGTTCAGCGCATCGCTATCCTGCTGCATGTCACTCCCCTCGAATTATGGGCAGCACGGTAGCAGCGCCCGAACGGGCCGAAAAGCATTTCGCTTGGTAAAGGCGGCGCTTCAGCGCGCGAAAGCCGCCCGGGTAAACGCTTCGCAACAGAGTTATTGTGCGTATTAACAATGATGGCAGAAAGCTCTCATTGTTGTCGCGCGGCCGGACGTGAAACCGGAAAGGCCACTTTCCCTGGACGCGCTCAGCGCTTGAAGAAGTTCTCCGCCGCCAACTTGGTAGCGTGGCGGGCCTGCACCGCCGCCTTGTAGCGCTTGATCTCGTCTTCCAGCCGCGCAATGCGCAGCTCCAGCTCATGTGCGGACAGGGCCGCGATATCCTCGCTCAGCACGATGCCGGGCAATTTTTTTCGGGGCTGGAGGTCTTCCGGATCGGTCACAATGGCAAGGGCCCTGCGTTTCCGTTCCAGTCTGAAGCCGGGCCCGCGCCGCCGCAAGCAGGCTGATTCCTAAGGAAATCCATATGCTTGCGGAAATGCTTTGCGTCTCCTGCCGCAGGCAGCTAAAATAGCCGCCTTCCTCGAAAGGATCGACCTGACGAGGGGCGGCGGGCCCGGAAAGTGCCCCCGCTCAACGGGAGAGAATTATCATGGCCGTCGAAAACAAGCCCCTGATGCCAAAGGCCACCGCCGTCTGGCTGGTGGACAATACCGGTCTGTCCTTCGAGCAGATCGCCGATTTCTGCGGTCTGCATCCGCTGGAAGTGAAGGGTATCGCCGACGAAGACGTGGCTAAGGGCATCAAGGGCCAGGACCCGGTCGCCACCGGCCAACTGACGCGCGAGCAGATCGCCGAGGCGGAGCAGAACCCGGCCAAGCGCCTGAAGATGGCCGCACCCAAGCACAAGATGCCGTCCGTCCGCCAGAAGCGCGCCCCGCGCTATACGCCGGTGTCCAAGCGCCAGGACAAGCCCGATGCCGTTTACTGGATCATTAAGAACCATCCGGAAATGGCGGATGCCGACATCATCAAGCTGATCGGTACCACCAAGGCCACCATCCAGAAGATCCGCGAGCGTTCGCACTGGAACGCCTCCAACATCAAGGCGGTGGACCCGGTGACGCTGGGCCTGGCGTCACAGCTTGAGCTGGACCTCGCGGTAAGCCGCGCCGCCGACAAGGTGGAACGGGCGCAGAAGCGCAATGCCCGCAAGGGCGCGACGCTGAAGAGCGTGGCGGAAACTACGGCCGCGCCGGCGGTGGACGCCGATGCGGACGCCGCTGAGCTGGAACAGAACTAAGGCAAACCTGCAGATATATGACAACGGCCGGGCCCAACAGCCCGGCCGTTTTCTTTTGCGGTCAGAACAGGTACTTGGCGGCGAAGGCGCCCGCCCCGATGAAGATCAGGAACGCGATCAGCGTCACTTCCAGGCGCTTCTCGATGAAGTCCTTCGCCACTTCGCCCTTCCACACGATCAGTCCCGCCAGCATCATGAAGCGGCCGCCGCGGGTGATCAGCGACAGCAGCATGAAGGTCCAGAAGTCATAGTTGGCGAAGCCCGAGGCGATGGTGACCAGCTTGTAGGGAATGGGCGTGAAGCCCTTTCCGATGATCACCCAGGCGCCGTACTGGTCGTACCATTGCTGGAACTGCACCAGGTCGTCGCCCATCTGATAGAGCGCGACCAGCCACGAACCCAGCGAGTCGAACAGAACGGCGCCAATGAAATAGCCCAGCGCGCCGCCCAGCACCGAGCAGACCGTGCACATGGCGCCTAGCAGCCAGGCGCGCTTGCGGTCTGCGATCGCCATCGGGATCAGCATTATGTCGGTGGGAATGGGAAAGACCGAAGCTTCGGCGAAGGTCAGGATGCCCAGCGTCCACCAGGCGCGCGGCCCCTTGGCGTTGCGCATCATCAAGTCGTAAGCTCGCCGGATGAAGCCCGGCCGCTTGGGGCCCTCGGCCTGGGGTTGGTCGATAATAGACATTAATGCTCCTGGGAACGAGCTTTCTGGCATCGGGCCCGTGACCGTCAACCTTGCTGGCAATTGCGGCTTTGTTTAGCGTGAAGCGGCCATGCCGCCACGGAAAAAATCAAAAAAACCGCCACCCCGGCGCGGCGGAAAGCCCTTCGAGGCCGGCCTGGGGCGTGTGCCCGCCAATTACCAGCCGCTGACCCCCCTGACGGCACTGGAACGCGCCGCCCAGGTGTTCCCCGATCATACCGCCATCATCCATGGCCGCCAGCGCATCAGCTATAGCGATTTCTATGCCCGCAGCCGAAGGCTGGCCTCGGCGCTGAAGGCCCGCGGCGTGAAGAAGGGCGACACCGTGGCAGCAATGCTGGCCAACACGCCCTCCATGCTGGAAGCACATCATGGCGTGCCCATGACAGGCGCCGTGCTGAACGCGCTCAACACCAGGCTGGATGCGGTGGCGATCGCCTTCATGCTGCAGCATGGCGGCGCCAAGGTTCTGATCACTGACCGCGAGTTCGCGCCCACCGTCAAGGCAGCACTGGCGCTGCTGAAGAAGAAGATTCTCGTCATCGATTATGACGATCGCGAATTCCCGCAGACCGGCGCGAAATTAGGCGAAGACTATGAGCGCGTCCTGAAAGGCGGCGATCCGGACTTCGCGTGGAAGCTGCCCGCCGATGAATGGGATGCCATCACGCTGAACTACACCTCGGGCACCACCGGCTATCCCAAAGGCGTCGTCTATCACCATCGCGGCGCGCACCTGATGGGCTATGGCAACGTGCTGGCGGGCAATATGGGCCGCCATCCTGTCCTGCTGTGGACGCTGCCCATGTTCCACTGCAATGGCTGGTGCTTCCCCTGGAGCCTGTCGGTGCAGGCGGGCACCCATGTCTGCCTGCGCTGGGTGCGGGCGGGCGACATCTATGCGGCGCTGGCCGAACATGGCGTGACACATCTGTGCGGTGCGCCCATCGTGATGGAGACCATCCTGGGCGCCGGTGCGGCGGAGAAGAAAGACTTCGCGCAGAAGGTCACCTTCCTCACCGCCGCCGCGCCACCGCCGGAAGCGACGCTGGCGGCGATGGCCGGCCAAGGCTTCGAGGTGGTGCATGTCTATGGCCTGACCGAGGTCTATGGCCCGGCCGTCGTCAATGAATGGCACACCGCCTGGTACAGGCTGGATGCGGGCAAACGCGCGGCGCTGAAGGCGCGCCAGGGCGTGCGCTATCACCCGCTAGAGGGCCTGGCGGTGCTGAACCCCAAGACCATGAAACCCGTTCCCGCCGATGGCGCGACGCTGGGCGAAGTCATGTTCCGCGGCAACATCGTGATGAAGGGTTATCTGAAAAACGAGAAGGCCACCAAGGCTGCGTTTAAGGGCGGTTGGTTCCATTCCGGCGATCTGGGCGTGATTCATCCGGATGGCTATATCCAGCTCAAGGACCGCTCCAAGGACATCATCATTTCCGGCGGCGAGAACATCTCGTCCATCGAAGTGGAGAACGCGCTCGCCAAACATCCCACCGTGCTGTTCTCCGCCGTGGTCGCCAGACCTGACGCCAAATGGGGCGAGACGCCGTGCGCCTTTATCGAACTGCGCCCAGGCACGATCGCCACCGCCGAAGAATTGATTGCCCATTGCAGCGCCACCCTGGCGCGCTACAAGGTGCCCCGTACCATCGTCTTCACCGAACTACCCAAGACCAGCACCGGTAAGATCCAAAAATTCGCCCTGCGCGAAAAGGCTCGGAAATTGAACAAGCCGGTTTAACCAGCCAAAACGCGCTCACCTTC